>DAIQQA010000248.1:0-5510 GCA_036787045.1 Burkholderiales bacterium
AACGACCCAGAAATCCGCGTCCTGATGAAATATCCGGGCTAGGTCAGGCGGAACTGCACGGGTGCTGGACGAGCTCCGAGGGCGGAGCGCTGACGCGGACGACCATCGCCAGGCGCCCGGAAATCCGAGCCGGGCTGTGCGACACTGCGACTTATGCAGACGTCGCGGTTCCTTCTCGTGTTGCCCGGGCTGCTGCTGTCGTTCTCCACGCCAGCAGCACCCGACGGGGCGGCTCGTGCCGAGATCGATCACCTGCTCGCCTACCTCGAGCAGTCCGGCTGCGAGTTCTATCGCAATGGGAAGTGGTATCCCAGCCCGGATGCACGCGCCCACCTGGACAAGAAGTACCAGTACCTGCTGAAGAAGGGATGGGTCAGCACCGCCGAGGAGTTCATCGCACGCGCCGCGACCGAGAGCAGCAGGAGCGGGGAAGCCTATCAGGTCAGATGTCCTGCAGCACCGGCGGTGCCCAGCGCACAGTGGCTGCGAGACGAGTTGCAGCGCAACCGTAGCCGCCAGTGACAGTCCAGTCAGGGGAGTGCAGAGCATGAAGATTGCGATCGTGGGGGCCGGCGCCATGGGATCCGTATACGCGGGGCTGCTCGGCGCTGCCGGCCATGAGGTGTGGGCAATCGATACCTGGCGCGAGCATATCGACGCGATCCGGGCCGCCGGGCTGCGCGTCGAAGGCGCCTCCGGCGACCGGACGGTGCGGCTGCACGCGACGACCGACGCACGCGAGGCCGGTCCCTGCGACCTCGTCATCATCGCGACCAAGGCCATGCACGTGGCGCAGGCCGCCGAGTCGGCCAAGAACCTGCTCGGCCCCGACACGGTTGTGTTGTCCATCCAGAACGGCCTTGGCGGTCCGGATACCGCTGCAGCCGTGCTCGGCCGCGAGCGCGTGGCGGTCGGCGTCGTCGGCGGGTTCGGCGCATCGATCAAGGCGCCGGGCCACGTACACCACAACGGCTGGGAACTGGTGCGCCTCGGGGAGTTCTCCGGGCCGGTCACGCCCCGCGTGGAACGGGTCGCCGAGGTGTGGCGTTCGGGTGGCTTCCGCGTGAAGTGCTTCGACGACATCGACCAGCTGGTCTGGGAGAAGCTGATCTGCAACGTCTGCTACTCCGGCACCTGCACGGTGACCGAGCGGACCATCCTCGAGGTGATCGAGGACGCGGACACCTGGGAGATCGCGGCGGGCTGCGCGAAGGAGGCATTCGCGGTCGCCCAGGCACGTGGCGTGAGGCTCGACTTCCACGACCCGGTAGGCTACGTGCGCGCCTTCGGCATGAAGATCCCGCACGCCCGCCCGTCCATGCTGCTCGACCATATCGCCGGCCGGGCCTCCGAGATCGACGCCATCAACGGCGCCATCCCGCCCGCGGCCCGCGCGGTCGGGCTCAGCGCCCCTTACAACGAGGTGATCAGCGGGCTGGTGCGCGCCAAGGAGCGGCGGATGGGGGTTCGGCGGTAGTTAGGGCACGAGCCAGAACTCTAAACGCCAAGGACGCGAAGGACGCCAAGGAAAAACTTCAACCGCATTGACCACAGAGGAACAAAGAGGAAAGAAAGCCGCTCACGCACAGAAAGGGATTGCTGCCGGAGCGGAGCGCAACCTTATCTACCACGAAGGGCACGAGAAGACCCCCCTCACCCCCACCCTCTCCCACAATGGGAGACGGAGTTTCTTTTCAACCCGCCGGCCGGCCGCTTGCCCAAACTGCTCTGTGGTCAGTGCCATTCCCGTTTTCCTCTGTGTCCTCTGTGGTTATCGCGTTTTCGACTTTTCCTTTGCGTCCTTCGCGTCCTTGGCGTTGCGAGGTTTTCGCTCTACGCGAGCGCTGGCTGTCCTGCCGGCTGGAAGACATAAGCATCCATCGCAATGATGCCATAGGTGACCTCGTCGACCACGCGGCGCGCCGCAGCGCATGCGCCGGCTGCACCCAAAGCGACGAACAGCGGCAGCAGGTGCTCGTCGCTCGGGTGCGCGCGCACCGCGTTGGGTGCCAGCCGCCGGTAATCGAGCAGCGCCGCCGCATCCTTCGCGTCGATCGAGCGCTTCATCCAGTCCTGGAACTCGCGCACGTAGGGCTCGACGGCGCCGGGGCGGGCGCGGAACTCGCGCAGGTTATGCGTCAGGCTGCCCGAACCGATGACCAGAACCCCTTCGTCCAGCAGCGGGCGCAGAGCTTCACCCACACGGTAGTGATGCACCGGGCTCAGATGCGGCTGGATCGACAGCTGCGTGACGGGAATATCGGCGTCCGGGTAGAGATACAGCAGCGGGACCCATGCGCCGTGGTCGAGCCCCCGTTCGGGGTCCAGACCCGCCGGCAGGCCGGCGGCATCGAGGAGATGCTTCGCGTCGCACGCGAGGTCGGGCGCCCCGGGCGCGGGATAGCGAATGCGGTACAGCGCATCCGGGAAGCCACCGAAGTCGTGGATGGTCTCCGGCCGTTGTGCAGTGCTCACGGCGGGCGCACGTGTCTCCCAGTGGGCGGACACCACGACGATGCCGCGGGGACGTGGCAGCGAACGGCCAAGCTCGGACAGCGCAGCGCCGGTTTCACCCGGGTCGATGGCGAGCGTGGGTGCGCCGTGCGAGATGAACAGGGTTGGCATGGTTTTCATCATTTGGTTTCCAGACTCTCGCGGATACTACTTCAGCTACACCGGGCACAGAGAACACAGGAAAGACTCCATCTGCGGATTCGCGGAACTCTGCGACCTCTGCGTTCTCTGCGCCTTAAGCGTTGGGTGTTCCAATGCTCAGGCGGCCTTTAGCGCCGGGCTCGGCGCCTTCACCTGGCTCAGCGCGTATTTGCCGTCACCCAGCATGGCCTGCACCAGCGCGGCCACGGCCAGGAACAACGGATACTCCCAGCCGCCGTTCTGTGCGGTGAACAGCCAGCCGTTGGCCCAGTGCACTGCGGTTGCGCCCAGCAGCACCGGCACCAGCGCCAGCGCAACCCAGCGGGAGTAGAGACCCGCGATCAGCAGGATACCGCCGATCAATTCCGCGCCAGTCACAGGATAGGCCAACCAGGCCGGGAAGCCTACGGAGGCGAAGAACTGTGCCGTTCCGGGCAGCGTGAACACGAGCACCTTGAGCAGCGCGTGAGCGATGAACATTACGCCCAGGCTCACACGCAGGAGCAAGGCAGCATAGGGGGCGGTACGAGCGTCGATCATGGCGGTTCTCCTTCAGTTGCGGTTTGCGTTGCGCCGGCCCACAGCCGGCGCCTCCAGTGTGGGCCGGACTCGATGGATGTACCGGCGTCGATGAGCCGCACTCTAGCCATTGCTCGGACCGAGATAAACGGTCCACAATGCAAAGCATAATTGCTCCTCCTGCAATAAAGATATGGATCGCTTGGCGACCATGGAAACCTTCGTGCGTGTGGTGGAAGCCGGAAGCTTCGTCGCCGCCGCCGACCGCCTGGGACTGTCCCCGGCGATGGTCAGCCGCCACGTGCAGGAGCTGGAAGAGCGGCTCGGGACGCGTCTGCTCAACCGCACCACCCGGCGCCTAGGCCTCACGGAGTCCGGCGCCGCCTACTACGAGCGCTGCCAGCAGGTACTGCGTGATATCGAGGAGATGGACCTGTCGGTCGCGCGGGAGGTACAGCAGCCGCGTGGTGTGCTGCGGGTCAATGCACCGGTGGTGTTCGGGACACGCCACCTCTCGCGCGTGCTTGCCGAGTACGAGCAGCGTTATCCGGAAGTCGCGATCGATCTCAATCTGACCGACCGCTTCATCGATCTGGTCGAAGAGGGCGCAGATCTGGCTGTACGCATCGGCGTGCTGACCGAGTCGACGCTGGTCGCCCGACGCCTGTGTCCGGTCCGAGTGGTGCTGTGCGCCTCTCCCGGCTATCTCGAACGACACGGAACGCCGCGCACGCCGGATGATCTGGCGCACCACAACTGCCTCGGCTACACCTACACGCGTGGCGGCGCGGAGTGGGAGCTGATCGGGCCGGACGGGGCGGTGGTGGTGCCGATCCGTGGCAGCTTGCGCGCCAACCATGGCGAGGTGCTGCATCAAGCGGCCATCGACGGTCTGGGCATTGCGCTGCAACCCACCTTTATCGCCGGTGAGGCGCTCGCGGCCGGGCTCCTTCAGCCCGTCCTGCGTGACTACCCACCGAGCGAGCTCTGCGCGTACGCGGTGTTCCTCAGTCGCAAGTTCCTGAGCGCCAAGGTGCGCACGTTCGTGGATTACCTCGCCGAGAAGTTCGGGCCGGAGCCGTACTGGGATGCCTGGCAACGGAAGGCGGCAGCCACGCGGTGCCGGGGAAAAGGAGCTTGCACTACGACACACTAGTTCAACCTCTCACCACGAAGGCACGAAGACACGAAGAAAACCGGAACGAGAGGCTGTGCGGGCTTCCGGCATGTGCTGCGTCTGGCATACGATGCTTCGCAACTAACGTGTCTCTGTCTTGCCGGTCCGGAACTTCGCAGTACGGGTAGACTATGAAGAGTCTCGTCCCGAGGCCTGTGGGCCTCACACAGCGTCGTGATCGCCCGCCGGTCCGACCAACGCAGCCTTGGCCGTCCCTGAGGTAGAACAGGAAGCTTATGAAGATATTCATGACGGGCGCCACCGGCTACATCGGCGGATCGGTGGCAGCGAGATTGCACGAACTCGGCAACGAGATCGTCGGGCTGGTGCGTAGCGAGCAAAGTGCCGAGAAGCTCCGGGCACGCGGAATGAAGCCCTTGCTGGGCGATCTCGCGAGCCACAGCCTGATTGTTCGCGCCGCCCGCGAGGCCGACGCCGTGATCAACGCCGCGCAAGCGGACGATCCTTTCCCGGTGGCATCCATCCTCATCGGGCTGGAGGGCTCCGGCAAGCGCTTCATCCACACCAGCGGCACCAGTGTTGTAGGCGACATGGCCGCCGGCGAGTACTCGGCGAAGGTCTTCAACGAGGACACGCCGTACGACCCGCTCCCCGGGCGCGCGCAGCGAGTAGCTGTGCAGAAGGCGGTGCTGGCCGCAACCGGTCGAGGTGTGCATTCGGTGATCGTCTGCCCGCCGCTGATCTATGGACGAGGCCGCGGCGCCAATCCAGACAGCGCGCAGATCCCCAAGCTCATCCGGCTCGCCGAGACGAACGGCATGGCACGCTACATCGGCAAGGGCGAGAACGTCTGGTCCCACGTGCACATCGACGACGTCGTCACGGCCTACGTACTGGCGCTGGAGCACGCGCCCGCTGGATCTTTCTTCTATCTGCAGAGCGGCGAAGCGAGCATGAAGGCGGCCAACGAATCGATCGGACGCCTGCTCGGCGTGCCCACCGGAAGCTGGTCCATCGACGAGGCGGCAACTGCGCTAGGCGCCCAGGCTGCGTGGTTCACTTTCGGCAGCAACAGTCGAGTCGATGCAACCAAGGCGCGCCGCATGCTGGGATGGAATCCGCAAGGGCCCGGCTTGTTCCATGAGATCGAGCGAGGATGGTATGCCGCGGCTCGCGGCTAACGCCGCAATACACTAGT
>DAIQQA010000103.1:0-18337 GCA_036787045.1 Burkholderiales bacterium
CCGCCTGCGCACGCTTTACGCCCAGTAATTCCGATTAACGCTCGCACCCTACGTATTACCGCGGCTGCTGGCACGTAGTTAGCCGGTGCTTCTTCTGTGAGTACCGTCATTGAGCGCAGGTATTAGCCGCACCCGTTTCGTTCCCACCGAAAGAGCTTTACAACCCGAAGGCCTTCTTCACTCACGCGGCATGGCTGGATCAGGGTTGCCCCCATTGTCCAAAATTCCCCACTGCTGCCTCCCGTAGGAGTCTGGGCCGTGTCTCAGTCCCAGTGTGGCTGATCATCCTCTCAGACCAGCTACCGATCGTCGCCTTGGTAGGCCTTTACCCTACCAACTAGCTAATCGGACATCGGCCGCTCCACCAGCGCGAGGTCGTTGCCGATCCCCCGCTTTCCTCTCCCGAGCTTATGCGGTATTAGCCTGGCTTTCGCCAGGTTATCCCCCACTACAGGACACGTTCCGATGTATTACTCACCCGTTCGCCACTCGCCACCAGGGTTGCCCCCGTGCTGCCGTTCGACTTGCATGTGTAAAGCATGCCGCCAGCGTTCAATCTGAGCCAGGATCAAACTCTTCAGTTCAAATCCTAAATCTCGACGGAATGTCTGACCAGTTCCACCCCCCAGCCCCCCATCAACCCGGAAGCCAGAGCGCAAAACCGCAAAACTTACCGTGCGAGCACTTCATCTCGTCAACCTTCGCCCAGCTCCATCCCCGCCTCGCGGCAGAGCAAACCAGGCTCCGCGCCTCGACCCGAAGCACTCACACCTATCGGCTGTAGATTGTTAAAGAACGATGTCGGCCGTGCCGACGAAGCCGCGCATTATACCGTCGGCCTCGACGCGGTCAAGGACTTTCGGGAGGGGGATTACGGGGCCTGACCGGCGTCTGTGGCGCCGGTCAGGCCAGGGTGACCCGGGCGAACTTGCGCTTGCCGACCTGAAGCACGACAACCGCCCCTCTGGAGAGGCTCAAGGCTTTGTCGCTCACCTTCTCGCCATCCAGGCGAACACCTCCCTGGTCGATCATGCGCATCGCCTCGGAGGTACTGGCCGTCAGCCCCACCCGCTTGAGAACCTGCGTCAGCAAGGTCGCTTCCGCATCCAGCGTAATGGTGTGCTCGGGCATGTCCTCGGGCAGCTCATGCTGCCGGAACCGGGCTTCGAATTGGGCCAGCGCCATCTCCGCCGCAGCCCGGTCATGGAATCGGGCAACGATCTCCTGGGCGAAGCCGACCTTGATGTCGCGCGGGTTGCGTCCCTGCGCAACATCCGCCTTCCAGCGCTCCACGGTGCTGATCGGCTCGAAGGACAGCAGCTCGATGTAGCGCCACATCAGCTCGTCCGAGATGGACATGAGCTTGCCGAAGATCTGTCCCGGCGGCTCGTTGATCCCGACGTAGTTACCCAACGACTTGGACATCTTGTTCACCCCGTCCAGCCCCTCCAGCAGCGGCATGGTCAGGATGCACTGCGCAGGCTGCCCGTAATGCCTCTGCAGCTCGCGCCCCACCAGCAGGTTGAACTTCTGGTCGGTGCCGCCGAGCTCGATGTCGGCGCGCAGGGCCACCGAGTCGTAACCCTGCACTAGCGGATACAGGAACTCGTGGATGGCGATGGGCTGGTTGGCGCGGTAGCGCTTGCCGAAGTCGTCGCGCTCGAGCATGCGGGCCACCGTGTGCTTCGCGGCCACCCGGATCAGGTCCGCCGCGCTCATGCCGTCGAACCAGGTGGAATTGAAGGCGATCTCGGTGCGCACGGGGTCGAGGATCTTGAACACTTGGTCCTTGTAAGTCCTGGCGTTGTCCTCGATCTGCTCGCGGCTGAGCGGCGGCCGCGTGGTGTTCTTCCCGGTGGGATCGCCGATCATGCCGGTGTAGTCGCCGATCAGGAAGATGACGTGATGCCCCAGTTCCTGGAACTGGCGCATCTTGTTCAGGAGCACGGTGTGGCCCAGATGCAGGTCCGGGGCCGTCGGGTCGAAGCCAGCCTTCACCCGCAGCGCACGCCCGCTCGCGAGCCGCTCTGCCATCTCCTGTTCCACCAGCAGCTCTTGGCAGCCGCGCTTGATGACAGCCAGGCTCTCCTGAACGGAGGGATCGTTCAACGGCGTTGCTGCATTCATGCGAAAAGCATTTGGTGTGGTCGGCGCGGGCCAGGCATGTCGGTCGCCCGCGCCCCGAACGCGCGTCCGGATTTTCTGTTAACCTTCGCGCAACTGCCGATGCCGCAACGAAAAAGCGTGATTCTATCCGAAAAGCCCCGACGCTCCAGCGTAGCCAGGCTGCGCCGCTGGCTCTTGGGGCTGTCCAGCGTTCCGCTGCTCGGGGTGGTCGCGGCCTTCGGCATCGCCCCCGACACCAGTCCCGAGCCGGTCGCACTCGAGCAGGTCGTCCAGGAGATCCCGCTCGGCGTACTTGATACCGGCGCCGGGGTGGACACCGAGCAGTTCTGGCGCGAGGAGCACATCCAGCGCGGGGACACCGTGGGCTCCGTCCTCGCCCGGCTGCAGGTCGAGGACGCGGCAGCCATGGCCTATCTGCGCAGCGCGCGGGGCGTACGCTCGCTGTATCAGCTCGTCCCCGGCCGCACGGTACGTGCGGTGACCACGGCTGACGGCACCCTCGTGAGCCTGCGCTATCTGCATGGGGACGGCACCGAGCTAGTCGTTCGCCGGGAAGGCGGTGGGTTCCTTGCCAGCGAAGACATCGTGCAGACCGACAGCGAGCTGGTGATGGCCTCCGGAGAGATCCAGACCTCGCTGTTCGCGGCCACCGACCGCGCCGGGCTCAGTGATCTCGTCGCGGTCCAGCTCGCCGACATCTTTTCCAGCGAGGTGGATTTCCACCGCGACCTGCGCCCCGGTGACCGCTTCTCGGTCGTATATGAGGCGCTCTACAGCAACGGCGAGTTCATCCGGACCGGGCGCATCGTGGCGGCCGAGTTCAGCAACGATGGCCGCGTCCACCGGGCGGTGTATTTCGAGGATCCGCATGGACGTGGGGGCTACTACACGCCGGATGGGAAGAATGTCCGCAGAGCGTTCCTCCGCTCGCCGCTCGAGTTCTCACGCATCAGCTCCGGCTTCACCACCGCCCGGTTCCACCCCGTCCTGCGCGCATGGCGAGCGCACAAGGGCGTGGACTACGCAGCGCCCGTAGGCACCCGGGTAAAGGCCACCGGTAATGGGGTCGTGCAGTTCGTCGGGCGCCAGGGTGGCTACGGGAAGGCGGTGATTCTGCGCCACACCAATGGACAATCGACGCTGTACGGGCACCTGTCGGGGTTCGCGAACGGACTGCACGTCAGCAAGCGGGTGGAGCAGGGGGAGGTCATCGGCTACGTCGGCATGACCGGGTTGGCCACCGGGCCACACCTGCACTACGAGTTCCGCATCAACGGCGTGCACCAAAACCCGTTACGGGTGGTGCTGCCCCCCGGCCCGAGCATCACCCAGGACTTGGAGCCTGCCTTCGCACAAGCGTCAGCTCCGCTGCTCGAGCGCCTCGAACTGATGCAGAACATGGATTTCGCCATGGTCAACTGAACTGGGGGTCAACTGACCTGGTCGTCTGCACAGACGAACCGACAAGCGAGAACGGGGGCCGATGGCCCCCGTTGCGTTTTACTCGCCCGCCCGATGGGTCAGGCGGAGAACGACGATCCGCAGCCGCAGGTAGACGTGGCGTTGGGGTTCTTGATTACGAACTGCGCGCCTTCGACGCTCTCCTGGTAGTCGATCTCCGCGCCGACCAGATACTGGTAGCTCATGGCGTCGATGAGCAGGGTGACACCGTTCTTCTCCATGGTGGTGTCGTCCTCTCCCACATCCTCATCGAAGGTGAACCCGTACTGGAACCCGGAGCAGCCGCCGCCCGTGACGAATACCCGCAGCTTGAGTGCGGTATTTCCTTCCTCGTCGATCAGCTCCTTCACCTTGTTGGCCGCATTGTCCGTGAAGATCAGCGGGGCCGGCATCTCGGTTACGGCGTTCATCGTTGCACCTCGTTCGCAGACTCAGCGAAATTATCCAATTGATTAGTTATGGGGTCAATTCGCCGCGTCTCAATCCCCAGCCCCGGACATCAGCGGCACAACTTTCTGGGCTGGCCCTTCGTCCTCGTGCACGAGCCGGCCTTCCACAACTGCGCCGAGCTGGATCTCCAGGGTCTTGTAGTGTACATCCCCTGTGACGTTGCACTTGGTCTGCAGTTCGACGTATTGGCCAGCATAGACCGGGCCCACCACGGTCCCGTTCACCACAGCGTGGGAGACGCGGATCTCGCCCTCTACCCGCGCGCGCTCGCTCAACACCAGCGTGCTGGGCTGATCACCCGCGCTCAGGACGTTGCCCTTGATCCGGCCGTCGATGCGCAACCCGCCGTTGAAGATAACGTTGCCTTCGACGACAGTGCCCTCCCCGATCAGGCTGTCGATCCGGTTCTGTGGCTTGCTTGCCTTGCCTCCAAACATCGCGTACCTCCGCTCAGGAAAGAGTTACAGTCTGGGACGATCGCGGCATATCGACACCGCTTTCCAGCACGCGCACCTGCACACGGCTCACCGTCGCATCGGGCGGGAGCGTGAAAGTTCCTTCGACACGCTGGTAGAACTTGAAGACGAGCAGATAGGGGTCCTGCTTGTCCTGCGCACCTGGGAGCAAGAGCACCTCCGGGCGGCCGTCCCTGACCAGATCAACGACCAGCTGCAGCCGACCTTGAAACTCCTTGCTTCGGGTTCGGGTTTGCACCACCAGGAGCTGGTAGCGGTACTCGCCGGGCAGAGCGTCCGGCCGCACCCGGAACCGGTTGATCGCGACCCCGCCGGGGGCGTCGTTGCTCGACGTCATCAAGGTCTGGAAGAACGCCAGGTCCTCCTTCAGCAGCGCGTTCTCATCCGATAACGCTTTGAGCTGACCCGCCAGGTTCCCTTGGGTGGAGGACCCGATCTGCACCTCCCGCTCAGCAGCCACGAGCTGGTCGCGCAACTCTGCGTTCTCCTCCTGCAGCCGCCCGACCTCGCTTGCGAGCCTGGTCTGCTCGGCCGCCGCCATTCCGCTGTGGTATCCGGCCAGGCTGCGCCCGAAGTCATAGGTCAGCCAGGCGACTCCCAGCACGACCGCGCTCAGAAGCGCCCCAACGAGCCAGCGCCAATACCACGGCACGTGGGTATGCACCGCGACCCGCGGCGCCGCGATCCCGTACCTGCGCTTGAGGGTCCGCAGCATCGTCATGGCATCAGTGCCAGCGTCTCCAAGCCGGCGTTCTCGGGCAGACCGAACATGATGTTCATGTTCTGCACTGCTTGCCCCGACGCGCCCTTGACGAGATTGTCGATGACCGAAAGCACCACGACCGTGTCCCGCCCCTGGGGACGGTGCACGGCGATTCGGCAATGGTTGGCGCCGCGGACGGAGCGGGTCTCGGGATGCGCACCGGCCGGCATGACATCGACGAACGCTTCAGCGCCGAAACGCTGCCGGTATAGGTGCTGCAGATCCACCTCCCTGGTTAGCCTTGCGTAGAGCGTCGCGTGAATGCCCCGTATCATCGGCGTCAGGTGCGGAACGAATGTCAGGCCGACGCTGCGCCCGGCCGCCGCAGTCAGCCCCTGCGCGATCTCAGGCAGGTGGCGATGGCCGGGCACGCCGTAAGCCTTGAAGTTATCGGCAGCTTCGGAAAAAAGCAGATGCATTTCTGACTTGCGTCCCGCTCCGCTCACGCCTGACTTGGCGTCCGCGATCAGGTGGTCCAGGTCTATGACCCCGGCCTCGAGCAGAGGCAGGAAGCCGAGCTGAACCGCTGTCGGGTAGCACCCGGGGTTGGCCACCAAGCGCGCCTTGCGGATCCCTTCCCGGTTGACTTCGGGCAGGCCGTAGGCCGCCTCGGCGACCAGATCAGGGCAGGCGTGCGTCATGCCGTACCACTTTTCCCACGTCGCCACATCCTTGATGCGGAAGTCGGCGGCCAAGTCGATCACGCGCACTCCGGCAACCAGCAGGGCACGAACCTGTTGCATGGCTACCCCGTTGGGCGTCGCAAAGAAGACGACGTCGCAGCTATCGAGGTCGGCCTTGTCTGGATCGCTGAAGGTCAGCGCGACGCGTCCGCGCAGGCTCGGGAACATGTCCGCCACCGGCATGCCCACCTCCTTGCGGGAGGTGATCGCCCGCAATTCCACCTGGTCGTGGCCCCCCAACACCCGCAGCAACTCTACACCAGTGTATCCGGTCCCGCCAACGATTCCTACCTTAATCATAGAGTTACCCTGAAGACATAACGTACATGATAACGCCGTCCAGAAACAAAAAAGCCGCCCGCTGGAAACAAAAAAGCCGCCTGGAAGGCGGCTTTTTTGCGGTTGGCTCGACCGGCTAGCGCTTGGAGAACTGTTTGCGCCGGCGTGCCTTGTGCAACCCCACCTTCTTGCGCTCGACTTCGCGTGCATCTCGGGTGACCAGTCCGGCGCTTTTCAGCGCGGGTTTGAGCGCGGCGTCGTAGCTGATCAGCGCTCGGGTAATGCCGTGCCGCACGGCGCCGGCCTGCCCGGATTCGCCCCCACCCTGGACGTTGACCAGGATGTCGAAGGTCCCCATGTGGTTGGACACCTCCAGCGGCTGGCGCACGATCATGCGCCCAGTCTCGCGCGAGAAGAACTCCTCGATCGACTTGCCGTTGACCATGATGTTGCCCTTCCCGGGGCGCAGATAGACACGGGCGACGGCGCTCTTGCGGCGGCCGGTGCCATAGTAGTGTTGCGGGGTGGCCATATCGCTTGAATTCCTCGGCGAAGACTACAGCTTCAGATCCTGCGGCTGCTGAGCCGCGTGGGGATGGGACGGCCCGGAGTACACCTTGAGCTTCTTCAGCATGGCATATCCCAGCGGACCCTTGGGCAACATGCCCTTGACGGCCTTCTCCAAGACCTGGGTCGGGAACCGGCTTTGCAGTTTGGCGAAGCTGGTGCTCTTGATACCGCCGGCAAACTGGCTGTGCCGATAGTAGATCTTGTCGGTCGCCTTCTTGCCCGTTACGCGCAGACGCTCCGCGTTCACGACAACGATGTAATCCCCGGTATCCACGTGCGGCGTATAGATCGCCTTGTGCTTGCCACGCAACCGGCGGGCGATCTCAACGGCAAGCCGGCCGAGCACCTTGTCGTTCGCGTCGATGAGGTACCAGTCGCGCTTGACCTCGTGGGCCTTGGCCGAGAACGTCTTCATGTTGTAAGACCCTGGTTTGAGGCTGCTTTAGGGAAAGCGGCGGATGATAAGGGAAGGGCCGGCGGCTGTCAAACTAGACCGGCACGCACCGGGCCGCGCTGACCGGCCGCTGTTCGCCTTCAAGGGCGGGCGAAACTGCGCGATAATTCAACTGGATTACTTGGCCACAACCCCCATCCCTGCGGCGTCACCCCCCGGCGCCAGTCTATGCACAAGCTCTGGCTGATCTTTGCTCAAGCAACCACGGTTGCGTTGGCAGTCCTGCTCGTTGTGTCGACCCTGCGGCCCGACCTCTTGCCGCAGCGGCCGCCTGCCGGGGACGTGGTGACTATCACGCAGACCAACGCCAAGCCTCGCCCCGCGCAGAACGTCTCCACGGGTGAGACCTACAGCGCTGCGGTGCGGAAGGCGATGCCATCGGTGGTGAACATCTCCACCAGCAAGGAGATCAAGGTGCCGCGGCACCCCTTGATGGACGATCCGTTGTTCCGCCGTTTTTTCGGCGAACAGCTGGACAACGATACGCAACGCACGTCCAGTCTGGGCTCCGGGGTGATCGTAGGCGCGGAAGGCTATATCCTCACCAACAACCACGTGATCGAGCAGGCCGACGAAATCGAGGTCGCCCTGAACGACGGGCGCCAGGCTCGGGCGCGCATTGTCGGCACCGATCCGGACAGCGACCTCGCAGTGCTCAAGGTCGAGCTCACGAACCTGCCCGCCATAACCTTCGCCACGCTGGATCATGTGACGGTGGGTGACGTGGTGCTTGCGATCGGCAACCCGTTCGGCGTGGGCCAGACGGTGACCATGGGTATAGTCAGCGCGCTCGAGCGCACCCACCTCGGCATCAACACGTTCGAGAACTTCATTCAGACCGACGCCGCCATCAACCCCGGCAACTCCGGCGGCGCGCTGGTCGACAGCACCGGCAGCCTGATCGGGATCAACACGGCCATCTACTCCCGCAGCGGGGGTTCGATGGGCATCGGTTTCGCGATCCCGGTGAGCCTTGCGCGTCAGGTCATGCAGCAGATCATCCAAACCGGGTCGGTGACCCGCGGGTGGGTCGGCGTGGAGGTGGACGATGTATCACCCGAGCTGGCAGAGTCGTTCAAGCTTCCCGACGCGAAGGGCGTCCTCATCGCCGGCGTGGTGCGCGGCGGGCCGGCCGATCGCGCCGGCGTGCGGCCCGGTGACGTCCTGGTGGGGGTCAACGACCAGACCGTGCCCAACCCCTCAGCGATGCTGAATGTCATCGCCGCAGTGCAACCCGGGTCCGTTGCGAGGCTCAAGCTGCTGCGCAACGGGAACCCCCTGGAACTCAAGCTAACTGTCGGAAAGCGGCCGAAACCCCAGCGCCTGCGCGACTAACCCGCCTAGTCCTACTGGTATTCCGAGGTCTCGGCGGGGCGGGGCGTGATCATTGCTGCAATCAGGATGCCGACCTCGTACAGCAGGCACAGCGGGACCGCCAGCAGGAGCTGAGAGATGGCGTCGGGCGGAGTGACCACCGCGGCAATGATGAACGAGCCGACGATCACGTAGGGTCGGATCTCGCGCAGCTTCGCAACCGACACGATCCCCATCTTCGCCAGCACGATCACCACGATCGGAACTTCGAAGGTGACCCCGAAGGCCAGGAACATGCCGATGGCGAAGTTGAAATAATTCTCGATGTCGGGCGCGACCGCGATGCTCTTCGGTGCGATCGAGTACACGAACTTGAACACGACACCGAAGACGAAGTAGTAGCAGAACGCCATGCCCACCAGGAACAGGACCGTGCTCGCCAGCACCAGCGGCAGCACCAGCCGTTTCTCGTGCTGGTAGAGGCCCGGAGCAATGAACGCCCACGCCTGGTAGAGCAAGTACGGCAGGGTCGCCACCAGCGCCACCAGGAGCACAACTTTCACGGGCACGAGGAAGGGCGTGACGACCCCGGTGGCGATCATCTGCGTGCCCTCGGGCAGCGCGTGCATCATGGGAAATGCGAGGAAGTCGTAGAGCGTCGAGGCGAAGGGCAGCAGACACACGAGCACCACGGCAACCGCCAGGACCGCGCGCACCAGGCGGTTGCGCAACTCGACCAGGTGCGAGAGGAACGATTCGCCTTCCTGCTGTTGCTCACTCACCGCGATCGACGCCTGGGGACTGGGGCTCTAGGGGACGGCGTGCAGCAGGGCCGGACTATCCCTGCTTTGGTGCTGCGTCCGAATCGAGGCCCAGCTCGAGTTGCGGAGGCGGCTCGACGGGCTCGGCTGGGGTGGGCAGCCGGGAGTCGGCCCGGGGTGTGCCAATGGAATCCGCGCTCGCCACCGCTGCGTCCCCAGCCGGCAGCGCGACCGGCTCAACGCTGGGCTGCGCTTGCCCCAGCGCGCCCATGTGCACGGCCGGTGGCGGGATCTCGGCGGTGCGGCGGATGTCCTCTTCGGCCTTGCGCAGCTCCGTTTCCGCGCTGCGCAACTCTTCTTCGGCGCTGTGCATCTCACTCTTCACGGTCTGCTCGATGTCGCGGGCCGCGTCCTCGACACTGGTCTGCAGCTTGCGCAGCTCGGTGAGCTCCATCTCGCGGCTGATGTCCGACTTGACCTGCGCGACGTAGCGCTGGAACCGGCCCAGGAAGTGCCCTGCGGTACGCGCCACGCGCGGCAACTTCTCGGGGCCGATGACAATCAGCGCAACGGCACCAACTATCATCAGTTCGGAAAAGCTGATGTCGAACACGCGCGCCCTCGCAGCCCGTGCGTGGCGGGAATCAGGACTTCGCCTTGTCCTTGACTTCGGCGTCGATGGTCTGGCCGGCGCCGGAATGCTCGAGCTTGGCGCTCGCCTGTTGCTCGTCTTCGCCGCTCTTCATGCCTTCCTTGAAGCCCTTGACTGCGCCGCCGAGGTCGGCGCCGAGGTTGCGCAGCTTCTTGGTGCCGAATATCAGCACGACCACCACCAGAACGATCAGCCAATGCCAGATGCTGAAGGATCCCATCGCTTGCTCCTAATGTTGAACTGATTCACTGCCGCGGCCTGGGAAGCATGGCGCCCAGCGGCTCCTTGCCACCGAGCACGTGCAGGTGGAGATGAAACACCTCCTGCCGTCCGACCCGACCCGCGTTCACGATCACCCGAAAGCCGTCCTCCGATCCCTGTTCCCGCGCGATCCTGGGCGCCACCAGCAGCATCTTGCCCAGCAACCCCTGATGCTGGTCCCCAACGTCTTCCAGCGAAGCGACGTGCTTCTTGGGGATGACCAGGACGTGCACCGGCGCGATCGGCTGGATGTCGTGGAAAGCTAGCACCTCCTCATCCTCGTAGGCTTTGCGGGAGGGAATCTCTCCTGAGACAATCCGACAGAAGATGCAGTTCGAGTCGTGCATGGTCTTGGGCTTCGCATGGCTGCTACGGCATGGCAGAGCAGCGGGATCAGGTGTTACGGGCGGCTTTCTCGTCCACCCCGGAGATGCCCTCGCGCCTGCGCAGCTCGGCCAGTATGTCGTCCGGGCCAAGGCCGTGATAGCTCAGCAAAACCAGCGTGTGAAACCACAGATCTGCCGTTTCGCGGACGATATGCAGTTTATCACCGTCTTTGGCCGCCAGCAGAGTCTCGGCGGCCTCCTCCGCGATCTTCTTGAGGATGGCGTCGTGGCCCTTGGAGAACAGTTGCGCCGCGTAGGAAGACTTGGGATCGGCGCTCTTGCGCGACTCGAGCGTCTGCGCCAGGCGGTGGAGGATGGATGGATCAATCATGGCTCGCTCCCTGATCGGACCTGTGCCGGTAGATCTCGCCGGGGTCCTTGAGTACGGGGTCGGTCTCCACCCACTCGCCGGCCAGTAGCCGCCGATAGAAGCAGCGCTCCCGCCCGGTGTGGCAAGCAATGCCGCCGACTTGCTCGACGCTCAGCAGAACGGCGTCAGCGTCGCAATCCAGGCGGATCTCCCGCACTCTCTGGACGTGGCCGGATTCCTCGCCCTTGCGCCACAGACGCGCCCTCGAGCGCGACCAGTAGACGGCTTGCCCCTGTTGTGCGGTCAGCTCCAGCGCCTCGCGGTTCATCCACGCAAACATCAGGATCCTGCCGGAGCCCGCGTCCTGCGCGATGGCCGGCACGAGGCCTTCGTCGTCCCACTGGACCATATCCAGCCACGCCACCCCGGTCACGTTCATGTCCGCACCTCGATGTGGTGGGCGGCCATGTGCCGCTTGGCCTCGCCCACGGTGTATTCGCCGTAGTGGAAGATGCTCGCCGCCAGCACCGCATCGGCGTGACCCTGCAGCACGCCCTGGACCAGATGATCCAGGTTCCCCACCCCGCCGCTGGCGATGACTGGAATCTCCAATGCGTCGGAGAAGGCGCGCGTCAGCTCGAGGTCGAAGCCGTGCCGGGTGCCATCCCGGTCCATGCTGGTCAGTAGGATCTCCCCGGCGCCCAGCGCCTGCACCCGCCGGCCCCACTCGAGAGCATCGATTCCGGTGGGCCGGCGCCCACCGTGGGTGAATACCTCCCATCGCAAGTCGTCGCCACCGGCGACGCGCTTGGCATCGACGGCCACCACGATGCACTGCGAACCCACCTTGCCGCTGGCCTGCGCCACCAGCTCGGGGCTGAGCACCGCTGCGGTGTTGATGCTGACCTTGTCTGCCCCGGCGTTGAGCAGGTTGCGCACGTCCTGCACCGAGCGTACGCCACCGCCCACGGTGAGCGGAATGAACACCTGGGAGGCTACCGCTTCGATGATGTGCAGGATGATGCCGCGATCGTCGGAGCTCGCGGTGATGTCCAGAAAGCACAGCTCGTCGGCGCCCTGTTCATCGTAGCGGCGCGCGATCTCGACCGGGTCGCCGGCATCGCGCAGCCCGACGAAGTTGACGCCCTTGACCACACGCCCGCTGGTGACGTCCATGCAGGGAATGATGCGCTTGGCGAGACTCATGGCTCGCGTGACTCGTGGCGGGTTGACTGGTGACGGTCAGCAGGCTGTTGAAAAAGCGACTGCGCGAGCGCCCGCGGGCCTCTTGCGGGGCGCACCCGCGCCCCAACTCCTTGATTGAGCCTACCCAGACATTGGTCTGGCGACGGACTCGAAGTGCCTACCTGCATTTTTCAACAACCTGTCAGGGACGGCTCTGGACGGCGCAGCCTGTCGCGCGCCGCGCCGGACTACGCCTTCGCGGTAAGCTCGTCCGCGAGCTTCTGCGCCTGCGCGAAGTCGAGCGTCCCCTGGTAGATCGCGCGTCCGGTAATGGCGCCGACGATGCCTTCCTGCTCGGACGCGCACAGGCAGCGCACGTCATCGAGGTTGGTGATGCCGCCGCTGGCGATGACCGGCACGCTGAGCGCTTTGGCGAGCTCCGCGGTGGCCTGAATGTTCAGCCCGGTGAGCATGCCGTCGCGCCCGATGTCGGTGTGGATGATCGCCTCCACCCCGTAATCCTGGAACTTCTTCGCCAGATCGATCACGTCGTGACCGGTCATCTTCGACCAGCCGTCCACGGCAACTTTGCCGTCCTTGGCGTCCAGCGCCACCATGACGTGCCCGGGGAAAGCGTAGCAGGCATCGTGCAGAAATCCCGGCGTCTTCACCGCGGCCGTGCCGATGATCACGTAGGTAATGCCGTCGTCGAGGTAGCGCTCCACCGTATCGAGGTCACGGATGCCGCCGCCGAGCTGCACCGGCACACTGTCGCCCACCGCGTCGAGGATCGCCTTCACCGCTGCTTCGTTGCGCGGCCTGCCGGCGAACGCGCCGTTCAGGTCTACCAGGTGCAAGCGCCGCGCACCCATCCCGAGCCAGTGCTGCGCCATGGCCGCTGGATCGTCGGAGAACACCGTGGCGTCCTCCATGACACCCTGCTTGAGGCGCACACAGCGACCGTCCTTCAGGTCGATGGCCGGAATGATCAACATGCAGGGAGCAACAGGAGACGGCGGATCAGGGTACGCGCAGGCCGCAGCATTCGGTCGGCCGGATGATCATACCTCAAAGGCGCAGCGCCTTGCACAACGCACGGCTAATTGTCAAACCCCGATGCGGGTGCACGCGCGCAGGAGGGCTGGGTAGCCTGCCACAATCTCTGCGTCCCGCTAGGCTCGAGGTCCCATCTGTGGCAGCGCCGTCTCCCGCGTCTGGAGAGGCGCGACACCGTCCCAATCGACGAAGTTGCTCAGCAGCCGCAACCCAAAAGCCTGGCTCTTCTCCGGGTGGAACTGGACCGCGAACAGATTGGCACTGGCTATCGCGCAGGCGAATGGGAAGGGATAGAGGCTGTAACCGGCGATCAACCCACGCTGCGCCGGGGCCGGGTAGTAGCTATGGACGAAGTAGAACCGGCTGCGGTCCGGGATGCCAGCCCACAGCGGGTGTGGCATGGTCTGATGCACTTCGTTCCAGCCCATGTGCGGCACCTTGAGCCGTTGACCCGCGGCATCGATCAGGTTGTCGTGCGGAAACCGCACGACCCGCCCGGCGAGCAGGCCCAGCCCGGGAGTGTCACCTTCCTCGCTGCGCTCGAACAGCATCTGCAGGCCGATGCAGATCCCCAGAAACGGTTTGTTGCGCGCCGCCTCCATCACCGCCTCGCGCAGGTGCCGCGCGTCCAGCTCGCGCATGCAGTCGGGCATGGCACCCTGGCCTGGAAACACCACGCGGCCGGCCGCGCGCACCACGCGCGGATCGCTGGTCACGGTAATGGTGCGTCCCGGCGCCACGTGCTCGATCGCCTTCGAGACGGACCGCAGGTTGCCCATTCCGTAGTCGACGACGGCGATGTCGACCATACCAGCGGACTAGAGCTTGCCCTTCGTGGAAGGCAGGATGCCCTGCATCCGGGGATCGGGCTCGGCGGCCATGCGCAGCGCCCGGCCGAAGGCCTTGAAAACGGTCTCCGCCTGGTGGTGTGCGTTGTCGCCCTTCAGGTTGTCCACGTGCAACGTAACCAGGGCGTGGTTGACGAAGCCCTGGAAGAACTCGTGGATCAGATCGACATCGAACTCGCCGATCAGCGCGCGCTTGAATGCGACATTGAAGGCGAGCCCGGGACGCCCGGACAGGTCGATCACGACGCGTGACAGCGCTTCGTCCAGCGGCACGTAGGCATGCCCATAGCGGCGCACCCCCTTCTTGTCGCCGAGCGCCTGGGCGAAGGCTTGACCCAGCGTGATGCCGACATCCTCGACGGTGTGGTGCGCATCGATGTGCAGATCCCCCTTCGCGCTGATCTCCAGGTCGAGCATGCCGTGCCGCGCCACCTGATCGAGCATGTGGTCGAAGAAGCCGATGCCGGTCGTGAGCGACGATTTGCCGGTCCCGTCCAGATCCAGCTTCACGCTGATCTGGGTTTCGAGGGTGTTGCGGACGACGTCAACCTGGCGCATGGCGGCTTCGGGAGGACCGTAACGGAAGGATAGGCGATGCGAGATCTGAAAATGGCGGCAGGCGCGGGCTGCAGACCGCGCTCAGGCGGCCTGCTCCAGGCTGCCCTGCAGCGCGTCGAGAAATCGATCGTTCTCCTCTGGCGCGCCCACCGTGACGCGCAAACACCCGGCCAGCATGGGGTGCGATCCGTTCAGGTTCTTGATCAGGACACCCCGCACCTTGAGGGAGGCGAACACCTTGTCGGCCTGCGGAACCCGGAACAGCAGGAAGTTGGCTCGGCTCGGGAAGGTCTGTATACCCGCCATGCCCGACAGGCGGTCATACAGCCGCGCGCGCTCGTCGCAGATCGCAGCGGCCTGCGCACTCAACACATCCATGCGGCCGAGCACTCGCTCCGCAACTCGCTGGGTCAGCACGTTGACATTATAGGGCAAGCGCACCTTGTCCAGCTCGCGCAGCCATTCCCCCCGCCCCACCAGCAAGCCCAGCCGCAGCCCGGCCAGCCCGAGCTTGGACAGGGTGCGCATGACCAGGAGGTTCGGATGGCGCTCGAGCTGGGGCAGGAAGCTCTCTCCTGCGAAGGCATGGTAGGCCTCGTCCACGACCACCAGACCAGGCGCGGACTCTACGATGCGCGCAATCGCCGCAGCGTCGAATAGGTTGCCGGTCGGGTTGTTGGGATAGGCGAGGAAGGTGAGCGCAGGACGATGCGTAGCGATGGCGCTCTCCATGGCCGGGAGGTCGAGGCCGAAGTCGGGCGCGAGCGGCACGCCTACATAGCGCAGGCCCACGAAGCCCGCGATCATGCGGAACATGACGAACGAAGGCTCGGGCGCCAGCAGCGCTGCGCCTGGGCGGCTGACCGCCATCGCCAGCAGGAGGATGATCTCGTCCGAGCCGTTGCCGACCAGCAGCTCCAGCCCCGCGGGCACAGTCATCACCTCGCGCAGGCGCGCCTTCAGCGCCGAGGCCGTCGGGTCCGGATAGCGATTGAGCGGCGCCTCGGCGGCCAACCGCCCGACCTCTGCGGCGAGGTCGGCCGGCAGGCCGTAGGGGTTCTCCATGGCGTCGAGCTTCACGTACCCTCGGCTGTCGGGCACATGGTAAGCGCCCACGGCGCGGATCTCGTCGCGGATGATCTGGTCTGGCGTGACGCGCATACGAGTCTACGGCGGTAGCGGACCGGGCGGTCGAGAGCCGGAGCATACAAGGCTGAGGCGCCCCGTCGCTACGGTCGGCGGACGCGCCTCTAGAGAACCCTGTGCCTTCTAGCCATGCAGACGATACTGCGCGGACTTGGCGTGGGCCGGCAGGCCCTCGCCGGCAGCCAGCTCGGCGGCGATCGCGCCCAGCTTGCGCGCCCCGGCCGGCGAAACCTGGATCAGGCTGGTGCGCTTCTGGAAATCGTACACGCCCAGGGGCGACGAGAAGCGGGCTGTGCCTGCAGTAGGCAGCACGTGATTCGGTCCGGCGCAGTAGTCGCCGAGCGCCTCCGAGGAATAGCGGCCCAGGAAGATGGCGCCTGCGTGGCGAATCCGGGGCAGCCAGCGCTCTGGATCCTCCACCGAGAGCTCCAGGTGCTCGGGCGCGATGCG
This sequence comes from Burkholderiales bacterium, assembly GCA_036787045.1. Classification (GTDB taxonomy): domain Bacteria; phylum Pseudomonadota; class Gammaproteobacteria; order Burkholderiales; family SHXO01; genus SHXO01. The sequence goes on from DAIQQA010000103.1 coordinate 16,191, forward strand.
GTTGGCCAGCTCGCAGGCCTCCTCCAGGTCGCGCACGGTGATCAGTGCGCCGCGGCCGGTCAATGATGCTTCGATCACCTCACGGCGCGGCATCTCGGGAAGCTGCCGGCGGATGCTGTCGGCCACGGCCTGCACGAAGCCCGCGTCGGGGCACAGCAGGATGGCCTGCGCCAGCTCGTCGTGCTCGGCCTGGGAGAACAGGTCCATCGCCACCCAGTCCGGGTTGGTCTTGCCGTCGCACAACACCAGGATCTCGGACGGTCCAGCCAGCATGTCGATGCCCACCACCCCGAATACGCGGCGCTTGGCGGCAGCCACGTAAGCGTTGCCCGGCCCAACGATCTTGTCGACGCGCGGCACCGTCTGCGTGCCATAAGCTAGCGCACCGATGGCCTGCGCACCGCCGATCGCGAACACCCGGTCTATCCCGCAGAGTGCAGCGGCCGCCAGAACCAGCTGATTGCGCTCCCCGCCTGGTGTTGGCGTCACCATCACGATCTCCGTGACGCCTGCAACCCTGGCCGGCAGCGCATTCATCAGCACCGACGACGGATAGGCTGCCTTGCCGCCCGGGACGTAGATGCCCACGCGATCGATGGGTGTGACCTGCTGGCCCAGCCTGGTGCCATCCTCCTCCACATAGCTCCAGGACTCGCCGAGCTGGCGCTCGTGATAGACGCGGATGCGGCCCGCTGCCTGCACCAGGGCTTCCCGACGCGCCTGGCCGAGCCCGGCGAAGGCTTGTTCCAGCTCGGCGCGGCTGATCTCCAGCTCGGCCATGCTCTTGGCCGGTACGCGATCGAACCGCGCGGTGTACGCCAGCAGCGCTTCGTCGCCCCGGCGCCGCACCTGCGCGAGAATCTCCGCCACTGCCTGCTCGACAGCTTCGTCCTGAGTGGCTTCGAATGCCAGCAATCGGCCGAGCTGCGCTTGGAACTCGGCGCTGCGGCTGTCGAGAAGGTTAAGCTGCAGCATCTACCGGCTCTGGCTGCACTGCCCGCGCCAAGTCGTCCAACACGGGCTGGATCGCCTCGCCCTTGAGCTTCAGCGCGGCCTGGTTAACGATCAGCCGGGCGCTGATCGGCATGATCTCTTCGACCGCCACGAGGTTGTTTGCGCGCAGCGTGCTACCGGTGCTGACCAGATCGACGATGGCATCGGCCAGCCCCACCAGCGGCGCGAGCTCCATCGACCCGTAGAGCTTGATGAGGTCGACGTGCACGCCTTTGGCTCCGAAGTGCTCGCGCGCCGTCTTGAGGTACTTGGTCGCGACCTTGAGCCGCGCGCCTTGCCGCACTGCCGCCGCGTAGTCGAAGCCGCAGGGGACGGCAACCATCATGCGGCAACGAGCGATGCCCAGATCGAGCGGCTGGTAGAGCCCTTCCGAGCCCTGCTCGTAGAGGACGTCCTTGCCGGCCACACCCAGATCGGCCGCGCCGTAGCGCACGTAGGTAGGCACATCGGAGGCGCGCACGATGATGACGCTGACCTCAGGACGATTGGTGCCCAGGATCAGCTTGCGGGAGGTTTCGGGGTCCTCGGCCGGCCGGATGCCTGCCGCTTCCAGCAACGGCAGCGTCTCGGCGAAAATCCGGCCCTTGGAGAGGGCGATGGTGATGCGGTTCACGCGTTGATTCTACCCTACACCCTACCTCTCACCACGAAGACACGAAGACACGAAGAAAAGCAGGGTCAGGGCTGTGGATCCTCGGGATCGGGCGCGGGACCCCTCCGGTACGCACGATTCAATGTCCCTGCCGGCTTGGCTGCTGATCGTGTCCTGTTCGTCTTGCCTTTGCTCTTCTTCGTGTCTTCGTGTCTTCGTGGTGAGCGGTAGAAGCTTTAACGCACGCGCCGGATGCGAGCGCCAAGTTGGCTCAACTTCTCCTCGATGCACTCGTAGCCGCGGTCCAGGTGATAGATGCGATCGACCAGGGTCTCGCCCTCGGCTACCAGCCCGGCGACCACGAGGCATGCCGATGCGCGCAGGTCGGTGGCCATCACGTTCGCCCCGGACAGGCCCCGCACGCCCTTCACGACCGCCTCGATCTCGCGCGCGACACGCTCCATTTCGTTCAGGTCCGAGCCGAACACCTTGATGCCGATCGGCGTGCGGATGCCGGTGGACAGCATGTCGATGCGCGCCT
>DAIQQA010000104.1:0-18292 GCA_036787045.1 Burkholderiales bacterium
CTGGTCCAGCTGGCCGACAACTTCAACTACCTGAGGTGGGTGGTGGTGAGGTAGGTGGAGGAGTGAAGGGTAGAGGGGTGAAGGGTGAAGGCGTGAAGGGTGAAGGAGTGAAGGGTGAAGGAGTAAAGGTCCGACGGCCAGCGTCGATTTTCGCCAGCACTGCGATGAGTAGGTAGGGGAATAGTAGTTGGCCGGCTAAGGATGAGGGCCGCTCAGGGCAGTCGCCCTTCACCCTTCACGCCTTCATCCTTCACCACAGACATGCGCACAGCGCTGCACCAACTCTGGGACTCCGACGTCCTCTACAGCTTCCGCCACTCACCGGTGACGATTGCGGCGGCCCTGGTTGCCCTCGCGTGTGTGGGCGGGGCAGTGTTGGCGCCCTGGGTCGCGCCGCACAATCCCTTCGACCTGGCATCGGTCAGCCTGCTAAACGCTTTCAGCCCACCGGTCTGGGAGGAAGGCGGCAACCCTATCTATCCGCTCGGCACCGACGATCAGGGTCGCGACATCCTCTCCACCATCCTGTACGGCGCGCGCATCTCGCTCGGCGTGGGCCTCGCGTCTGTCGCGTTCGCGCTGCTGCTGGGGGTGGGTCTGGGGCTGGTGGCCGGGTACGTGGGCGGGCGGGTCGACGCCTTGATCATGCGGGTGGCCGATGTCCAGCTGTCGTTCCCGGCCATCCTCATCGCGCTGCTGATCGACGGCCTGGCGCGCGTGGCCCTGCCTGCCCAGCTGCACGCGGACATCGCGGTGTACGTGCTGGTGCTCGCGATCGGCGTCTCGGGCTGGGTGCAGTACGCCCGCACGGTGCGGGGGTCGACCCTGGTGGAGAAGAACAAGGAGTACGTCCAGGCGGCGCGTGTCATCGGGCGCCGCCCCGTCGCTATCATGTGGCAGCACGTCCTGCCCAATGTCATGGGACCGGTGCTGGTGATCGCTACGATCCATCTGGCCACCGCGATCATCACCGAAGCCACCCTGTCCTTCCTCGGTGTCGGCGTGCCGCCCACCACCCCGTCGCTGGGCACCTTGATCGGCGTAGGCAACGAATACCTGTTCTCCGGGGAGTGGTGGATCGCCGTATTCCCGGGGGTCGCGCTGGTCGTGCTGGTGTTGTCGGTCAACCTGCTGGGCGACTGGCTGCGCGATGTTTTGAATCCCAAGCTGCGATGAGTGACTTGCCGCCAAGACGCCAAGACGCCAAGAAGTCGAAGATCGGCCTGCGCTCGCGCGAACTCGACATGATCCGTTCCAGGGGCCATTCGCTCAAGCATGAAGGCGCCTTTGTTCTTCTTGGCGTCTTGGCGTGTTGGCGGGCCATTCTTGGGTTCCCTCAGCGGGATGCAGAGTTGCCTTCAATGGAGTGCGGATGCCCGAGCCAGCGCCCCTGCTCGAAGTAAGGAACCTGCGCGTCGAGTTCCCGACTCGGCGCGGGACGTTGGTGGCGGTCGACGGCGTCTCGTTCGCCATCGCGCGCGGGGAAGTGCTGGGCGTGGTGGGCGAATCCGGCGCCGGCAAGTCGCTCACCGGCATGGCGGTCATCGGCCTGCTGGAACAGCCGGGTCGGATCGCTGCAGGCGAGATCCGGCTGGCCGGCGAGCGCATCGACAACCTGCCGGCGGAGGCGCTGCGACGCATCCGCGGCCGGCGCATCGGCGCGATCTTCCAGGATCCCCTGACCTCGCTCAATCCGCTGTACACGATCGGTCAGCAGCTCGTCGAGACTATCCGTACTCATCTCCCGGTGTCCGGCCCACAAGCGAGGCAGCGCGCCATCGCTCTGCTCGCGGAAGCAGGCATCCCTGCGCCCGAGCATCGCATCGATCAGTATCCGCACCAGTTCTCGGGCGGCATGCGCCAGCGTGTCGTCATCGCGCTTGCCCTGTGCGCCGAGCCCGAGCTGATCATCGCGGACGAGCCGACCACCGCACTGGACGTGTCGATCCAGGCCCAGATCATCGGTCTGATCAAGCGCGTGTGTCGCGAGCACGGCGCGGCGGTGATGCTGATCACTCACGACATGGGCGTGATCGCCGAGACGGCGGACCGCGTGGCCGTGATGTACGCAGGACGTCTGGCCGAGATCGGGCCGGCGCGCGAGGTGATTCATGCGCCCCAGCATCCCTATACCGCGGGGCTGATGAGCTCGATCCCGAAGCTGGGCCAGGGGCGCCCGAGACTCGCCCAGATCGACGGCGCCATGCCGCGGCTCAACGCCATCCCCAGCGGATGTGCCTATCACCCGCGCTGCCCGCGGCAGTTTGCACGCTGCGCGGTCGAGCGCCCCGACCTCATGCCTGCCGGTGGCAGTCGCGCGGCCTGCTGGCTCCACGCCCATGAACGCTCGGCCTGACGCCCCGCTGCTCGCGCTGCGCGAGCTGGGCCGCGACTTCGACGTGTCCCGGCCGTGGCTCAACCGTGTGCTCGAGCGCGCTCCACGCCGTCTGCTGAAGGCAGTGGACGGTGTCTCCTGCGACATCCGGCGTGGCGAGACGCTCGCACTGGTCGGTGAATCCGGCTGCGGAAAATCCACCGTTGCACGCCTGATCGTGGGGCTGCATACGCCGTCGCGCGGCCACATCGAGTTCGATGGCGTAAAGCTGTCGACCGGAGGAGAGGACACCGCGCGGGCCCGGCGCCGCATGCAGATGATCTTTCAGGATCCGTATGCAAGCCTCAACCCGCGTTGGCGGGTGGCGCGCATCGTTGCCGAGCCGCTGCGAGCGCAAGGGCAGCCCGCCGGCAAGCAGGCCGTCAGCGCCCGCGTCGCCGAGCTGCTGCAGCAGGTGGGGCTGTCGCCCGAGGACGGGGACAAGTACCCGCACGAGTTCTCCGGCGGGCAGCGCCAACGCATCTGCATCGCGCGGGCGCTGTCCACGCACCCCGAGTTCCTGGTGTGCGACGAGCCGACCTCGGCGCTGGACGTGTCGGTGCAGGCCCAGATCCTGAACCTGATGAAGGACCTGCAGGAGCGGATGGGGCTCACCTACCTGTTCATCTCCCACAACCTCGCGGTGGTGGCCTACATCGCCAGCCGCATCGGCGTCATGTACCTCGGACGCCTGGTCGAGCTCGCCGATGCGGGCACTCTGTTCGTGCAGCCGCGGCACCCCTATACGCGGATGCTGCTCGACGCGCTGCCCGACCTGGACATGAGCGGGCGGCCGCGCACGCCGGTGGCCGGCGAAGTGCCCAACCCGCTCGAGCCACCGGCCGGCTGCGCGTTCCACCCGCGCTGCCCGCATGCCAACGATCGCTGCCGAGTGGAGCGGCCGGAGCTGCGCGACTGGCAGGCTGGCTCGCCGGTGGCCTGTCACGCGGTGGAGGAGAGTCGACTACCCAGCTGATGCTGTCGCGCCCGCCGGTGCAGGCACGTGCGAGGCTCTACCCCAGAAGACCTCGTCAGATCGGGAACTATCCTGACAGGCGTCGGACAATCCCATGTATGTGCGGGACTGTAGGCGCTCGTGCCCGGGTTTTTCTGCACACAATCACCCCGATCATCTTCCAATGCAAGGAGATCCCGCATGCGTAAGTTGTTCCTCTTCCTGATCGCTGGTGTCGGACTGGGCCTGGTCTGGCTCGTCGCATTCCGCGCAGGCCCGCCGCCCGCGATTGCGATTGAGCCGGGCGCCAAAGCGATCGGCAGGAAGACCCCGATCACCGTGCGCGTGGCAGAGCCGCAGCGTGGGCTGGCATCCATCAAGGTCGAGCTGGTGCAGGGCAATCTGGTGCAGACGATAGCCGAGGCGCGACACACGCCTGCGCCGTCGTGGGCGATCTGGCGAACGGGAACCGCCTCGGACGAGGTTCGCCTGGAGGTCGGCAAGGACTCGGTCCAGGCCCTCGCGCCGGGCACGGCGATCGTGCGCGTGACTGCCGGCCGGGCCGGCGCAGCGCTGCGTTCGCCAGACCCCGTCACGGCACAGATCGAGCTGCCGGTGCGGCTGATTCCACCATCCGTCGACGTGCTCTCGCGCTTCAACTACGTCTCGCAGGGTGGCAGTGAGGCGGTGGTCTATCGCGTCGGCGACTCGGCGATCCGCGACGGCGTCCGGGCGGGTGCCTATTTCTTCCCCGGGTACCCGCTGTCCGGCGGCGCCCCAGGCGAGCGTTTCGCGCTCTTCGCAGTCCCCTACGACATGGACGACGCGTCGTCTGTGCGCCTCGTCGTGGTGGACGCCGCCGGCAACGAAGCCCAGGTCGGCTTCATCGACCGCTTCTTCCGTAAGCCGCTGCGTCGGGACACGATCCGCCTCAACGACGGGTTCATGCAGAAGGTGACGAGCGAGATCATGAGCCGCACGCCGGAGCTCGTCGACAAGGGCAGCCTGCTGGAGAACTACCTCCAGATCAACCGCGACCTGCGCAAGAAGAACGAGGCCTTCCTGAAACAGCTGGCGGCACGCAGCGCGACCGCGTTTCTCTGGCGCGAGCCGTTCCTGCCCATGGTGAACACCGCGATCAAGTCGGCCTTCGCCGACCGGCGGTCGTACGTCTATGCCGGGAACACGGTCGACGAGCAGGATCATCTCGGTCTGGACATGGCCTCGGTGCGCGCCGACAAGATCCCTGCATCCAACGATGGGGTCGTGGTGTTCGCGGGGTACCTCGGAATCTATGGCAACTGCGTGGTGATCGACCATGGCTACGGCGTGCAAACCCTGTACGGCCACCTCTCGTCGATCGACGTGAAGGAAGGGGACAAAGTCTCGCGCGGGCAAGCCATCGGCGGCACTGGCGCCACGGGGCTGGCCGGGGGCGACCATCTTCACTTTGCGACCATGCTGCACGGACTGCCTGTGAGCCCCATCGAGTGGTTCGACCGCAAATGGATCCACGACCGCCTGAAGCTCAAGCTCGGCGACGCGCTGCCCTTCGCAAAGTAAGGGCTGGGCAGGAAGCCCGCATGCTGACCTGATACGCTTGCGTCCGCAGCCGGTGATCGGCCGGGTCGCGCGCCGCGCGACGTGTGTGGCGGCGGCGTCCCTGGCGTTCGCACACCGGATGTTCTGAGGAGCAAATGCACACCGCCCACCCCGATGCAGCCTATTGGAGCCGGGACGCCTCGGGTCTGATGGCCGACCTGGGAACGAGTGATCACGGTTTTTCGGAAGCGGAGGCGGCCGAACGGCTCCGCCGCAGCGGCCCCAACGCGGTGCAGGAGCAGCCTCGCTTAACGGCGATGAAGCTCCTGCTCCGCCAGTTCGAGAGCCCGCTGGTCCTGATCCTCGTGTTCGGTGCGCTGGTCGCGCTGTTCGTCCGCGAGTGGGTGAACGCCTCGATCATCCTCCTCGTCGTGCTGGGGAGCGCGCTACTGGGCTTCGTGCAGGAGTATCGAGCGTCGGTTGCGATTACAGAGCTGCGCCGCCGCCTTGCGTTGACCGCGCAGGTGCTGCGCGACGGTGCGGCGCAGACGGTACCGGCCAGCAATCTCGTACCGGGCGATGTGATCGTGCTGTCGGCCGGCAATCTCGTCCCCGCCGATGGCGTCGTGCTCGCGGCCAGGGACTTCCTGGTCACCGAGGCGAGCCTGACCGGCGAATCCTTCCCGGTCGAGAAACAGCCGGGCCCCTTGCCCTCCGACACGCCCCTGGCCCGACGGCTCAACTGTGTCTACTTCGGGACTTCCGTGCGCAGTGGGACGGCTACGGTGCTGGTGGTGGCGACGGGCCGAAGCACGGTGTTCGGCGCCGTTGCAGCGCGGCTCGGGGCGCGCGAGCCGGAGACGGAGTTTGCCCGCGGTGTCCGGCAGTTCGGTTATCTGCTGGTGCGCGTGATGGTGCTCATGGTCGTGTTCGTGCTTGCCGTCAATCAGCTATTGGGTCGGCCGCCCCTCGAATCCCTGCTATTCGCGGTTGCCCTGGCCGTAGGCCTCTCGCCGGAGCTCCTCCCCGTCATCGTGAGCGTCACGCTCTCCCACGGCGCCCGTGCCATGGCCCGCCGCGGTGTGCTGGTGCGGCGGCTCGAGGCGATCGAGAACCTCGGCAGCATCGACATCCTGTGCACCGACAAGACCGGGACGCTTACCGAGGGCGTGATCGTGCTCGATGCCGCCGTCGATGCGGACGGCCGGCCGTCGCTCGAGGTGCGGCGGCTCGCCTTCGTCAACGCAGCACTGGAGACCGGCATCGAGAATCCGCTCGATGCTGCGATCGTGACCGCCGGGGAACGCGACCATCTGGGTACGGAGGGGCTCAGGAAGATCGACGAGATCCCTTACGACTTCATCCGCAAGCGCCTCACCATCGTGGTCGAGGCGGCGGACGATCCACAGCGGCACTGGATCATTACCAAGGGCGCGTTCGCCAACGTGCTGGACATTTGCTCGACGGTGACCCGCGACGGGACAGAGGTCGCGCTGGACGACGAACTGCGCGAGCGCCTCGCGGACTATTTCCGCAGGATGGGAGAGGCAGGATTGCGGGTGCTGGCGGTTGCGACCGCGCGAGTGGCGGCGAAGACGCACTACGGCCATGACGACGAGACTGGCATGTCATTCGCCGGTTATCTGCTATTCCGCGATCCGCCCAAGCCAGAGGCGCAGACTGCGATCCGCGACCTCGCTGCGCTTGGCATCCGCATCAAGATCATCAGCGGCGACAACCGCTACGTCACTACCCACTTGGCGGCAACTCTGGGCCTCGACGCGCGCGCGATGCTCACCGGCGAGCAGATCGACAGGCTGCGGGACGAGTCGCTCTGGCACCTCGCCGAGCGCACCGAGCTGTTCGTGGAGGTCGATCCGCAGCAGAAGGAGCGCATTGTCCGCGCGCTGCAGCGGACCGGGCACGCCGTCGGCTATCTGGGCGACGGCATCAACGACGCGCCTGCACTGCATGCGGCCGACATCGGCATCTCGGTGGATCAGGCCGTGGACGTGGCGCGCGAGAGCGCCGATGTGATCCTGCTGCAGCACGATCTCGATGTGCTGCGCGGTGGCGTCGAGGAGGGCCGCCGAACTTTCGCCAACACCCTCAAGTACATCTCCATCACCACCAGTGCCAACTTCGGCAACATGGTGAGCATGGCGCTCGCCACACCACTGCTGCCATTCCTGCCGCTCGCCGCCAAGCAGATTCTGCTGAATAACTTCCTGTCGGACCTACCCTCGGTCGCCATCTCCACCGATAACGTGGACCCCGAGCGGGTTGCACAGGCGCAGCGCTGGCATGTGCGCGACGTGCAGCGGTTCATGCTGGTGTTCGGGCTGCTCAGCACCGTCTTCGACCTTCTCACGTTCTTGGTGCTGTTGAAACTGTTCGCTGCCGACGAGGCCACCTTTCAAACCGCTTGGTTCATCGTCTCGGTCCTCACGGAGCTCGCGGTGCTGCTCGTGCTGCGCACGCAGAAACCGGCTTTCCGGAGCGTACCGAGCAGACTCCTGCTACTGACGACCGCTGCCGTGGGCGTAGTTTCGCTCGCCATGCCCTATCTCGGGCCGCTGGCTTCCGTCTTCGATTTCGTGCCGCTGCCGTGGCACCTGGTAGCGACCATCAGCGTGATCGTCGCCGGCTACGTGGTGAGCACCGAGGCGGCGAAGGTCTGGTACTTCGGACGGCGGAGCCGGCCGTAACCTCGTGCGACGGCGATGCATGCCGCCCTGTGTGCGCTGGGCGTTGGCGGGACCTCTGCGTGGTGATCGTGACCGGAACGCAGGAGGCGCACCGAGTGAGGCTGCAGACAGAAGGCCGCGAGCCTTCGGTTTGCCGATACGCGACAGTCCGTCACCCCGCCCTGCCAGTGGGCCGTTGCCCACCGCAGCGCTGGGCAAAGTTGAGCCGGCAAGGGTATCGTTAGGCGGCTGTACCCCGAGGCGGATCATCACCGCAAGCCCCCACCGCATGCAATGGTGGTGGGAGGAGGTCTGGCACGTCTCTGAAGTGTGGTTCCACCACAATGCAAACAAGGAGGAGACCTATGAGTACCGATCGCCGAACATTCCTGAAAGCGGGAGCAGCCCTGCTGGCGAGTGGAGCCGCAGGGGTCGCCCACGGCCAAGGCTCCCTGCAAAGCAACGCCGATGCGCTGTTGCAGGGCGCTGTCGACGCGGGCGACGTTCCCGGCGTCGTCGCACTCGCCATCGACCGCAACGGCGTGATCTACGAAGGCGGATTCGGCCAGCGCATCAACGGTCAGTCGACCCGGATGACGCCCGACACGGTGGTCTGGATCGCGTCGATGACCAAGGCGGTCACCGCCACAGCGGCGATGCAGCTCGTCGAGCAGGGAAAGGTGAACCTGGACAGCCCGGTAACCCGTTGGGTGCCGGACCTGTCTCGCGCACGGGTGCTGGATGGCTGGGATGCAGACGGGAAGCCACGCCTGCGCGCCCCCAAGAGAGCCATCACCTTGCGCCATCTGCTGACGCACACGGGAGGATTTGCCTACGACCTGTGGAGTGCGGATCTCGTCCGCTACCAGGAGCTCAACGGCATTCCGGGGATTGGAAGCTGCAAGAACATCGCCTTGACGACCCCGCTCCTGTCCGATCCGGGCGAGCGCTGGGAATACGGCATCGGCATCGACTGGGCCGGAAAGATGGTCGAAGCCGTGAGCGGCTACACGCTCGGCTACTACATGAAGGAGAACATCTTCGATCCGCTCGGCATGGACGACACGGCCTTCAGGATCACGCCGGACATGCGCAGCCGGCTGGCCAAGATCCACGCGCATGGCGCCGACGGCAGCTACACCCCCATCGACTTCGAGCTGCCCCAGGAGCCCGAGTTCGAGATGGGCGGAGGGGGACTCTACTCGACCGCCGGAGATTACGCGAAGTTCATGCGCGTGTTTCTCAACCGCGGCAAGGGCAACGGCAACCAGGTGCTCAAGCCGCAGACGGTGGATCTGATGTCCCGCAACGCGATGGGGGACCTCAAGGTCACGATGCTCAAGACCGAGATGCCCAACCTGACCAACGACGCGGAGTTCTTCCCGGGCATGCCGAAGAACTGGGGCCTGAGCTTCATGATCAACGAGGAACCCGCACCCACCGGCCGAACCCCCGGTAGTCTGGCGTGGGCCGGGCTGGCGAACACCTATTTCTGGATCGATCAGAGCAAAGGCATCGGCGGCGTGTACATGACGCAGATCCTGCCCTTTGCGGACGAGAAGGCGCTGCCGTTGTTCTACGCTTTCGAAAGCGCGGTGTACCAGTCGGTCTAGCCCGGGCCGGCGCCGATCTTTCCCGAACCTCCCTCTTCCCGCGGCGGAAGAGGGAGTTCCAGTTCCGGGATCCCAGAAACGTCCTGAGTGCGCCGGTGTAGGGTTGCGGCTCGGTCAACGGCACGAAGTGCACGCCCCGTTGCAGGATCTCGAGGGTATGAGCATCGCTCATCTCACCCTGCTACGATCACAGCTCAGAGCCGGACCGACAGGAGCAAGCATGCACGAGCACGGCACCATCCACTCGATGATCATCGCGGCAGCGCTGGCAACCCTGTGCACCTGGTTGCCCGCAGCGTTCAGCGCCGAGTCGATTCTGCAGATCGGCAGCAGCGACCTCGGCGGTGTCGTCAGCGGACCGGGCGGACCGGAAGCCGGCGTGTGGGTCATCGCGGAGACCGACGATCTCCCCACGAAGTTCACCAGGATCGTCGTCACCGACGACCACGGCCGCTATCTCATCCCCGACCTGCCGCGCGCAAGCTACAAGGTGTGGGTGCGCGGGTATGGCCTGGTCGACTCTCCGCAGGTCCCGGCCTTACCCGGCAAGCGGCTCGATCTGCGCGCCGTGCAGGCGCCAACCGCGGCGGCGGCCGCGCACTACTACCCGGCCATCTACTGGTACTCCCTGCTGAATATCCCTGCGCCGAACGAATTTCCGGGAACTGGGCCGGAGGGCAACGGCATCGCGGCGGGCCTGGGAACGCAACAGGAATGGCTGGCAATGGTGAAGTCAAGCGGCTGCATGGCGTGCCATGCGCTCGGCACGGAAGGCACGCGCACCATGCCGAAGGATTTCGCCCACTTCGAGTCGTCCACCGAGCCGTGGGGGAGGCGCATCCTCTCCGGGCAGGCGATGAACAACATGCTGACCTGGGTGAACCGGCTGGGCAGGCAGCGTGCGCTTTCGCTGTGGGCGGATTGGACCGACCGCATCGCGGCGGGCGAGCTGCCCTTTGCACAGCCGCAGCGCCCGCAGGGGATCGAGCGCAACCTGGTGCTGACCTCGTGGGAGTGGAGCCGCCCGCAGGCGTACATGCACGACCTGATCGGCACCGACCGGCGCAAGCCGACGCTCAATCCCCACGGCAAACTCTACGGCGCACCGGAGAACAGCACCGACTACTGGCCGGTGCTGGATCCGAACACGCATGAGGTGAGCGAGGTGAGACATCCGGTGCGCGACCCCAACACCCCCTCGCATCGCAACGATCCGATGTCGCCCTCGCCCTACTGGGGGCCGGACCCGATCTGGGACAGCCAGACCAGCACCCACAACCAGATGATGGACGAGAAGGGCCGCGTATGGGCGGCCGCGCGGATCCGCGCACCGGACAACCCGTCCGAGTGCAGGAAGGGCTCGAACCATCCCTCGGCGAAGGTGTTCCCGATCGAGAGCGCGAACCGGCATCTCTCGATGTACGACCCCGCCAGCGGCAAGTGGACCTTAATCTCCACGTGCTTCCCGACCCATCACGTGATCTTCGCCGAGGACGCGAACCACACGCTGTGGACTTCGGCCGGCGTGGGCGGTCCCGGCGCCGTCGGCTGGCTCAACCGCAAGCTGTTCGAGGAGACCGGCGACGAGATGAAGGCGCAGGGATGGGCGCCGCTGGTGCTGGACACCAACGGCAACGGCAAGCGCGACGCTTGGGTCGAACCCGACCAGCCCCTCGACCCGAACAAGGACAAGCGCGTTGCGCTCAACCTGTACAGCGTCGTGGTGAATCCGGTGGACGGCTCCGTGTGGGGCACTTCGCTCGCGCCGTTCCCGAGCTATGTCGTGCGGGTTGCACCGGGTGCGGATCCCACGCACACCGCCCTCACCGAGCTCTACGAGCCGCCGCTGCCGGCGTATGGCGCGCGCGGCGGCGACATCGACCGCAACGGCGTGTTCTGGGCGTCGTATGCGAGCGGCCACCTGGCCAGCTTCGACCGGCGCAAGTGCAAGGGGCCGCTCAATGGACCGAAGGCCACCGGCAAGCATTGTCCCGAGGGCTGGACCTTGTACCGCTTCCCCGGCCCGCAGTTCCGCGACGTGAAGGACGACGGCAGCGCGGAGGCGAGCTACTACGTGTGGGTCGACTGGTTCAACACGCTCGGACTGGGCGAGAACGTGCCGATCGCCACCGGCAACACCAGCGACGGCTACCACGCGCTGGTCGACGGCAAGTTCGCCATGCTGCGCGTGCCCTATCCGATGGGCTTCTTCGCGAAGTGGGGAGAAGGGCGCATCGACGATCCGAAGGCGGGGTGGAAAGGGCGCGCATTGTGGGCCACGAACTCCACGCGCACGCCGTTTCACTCGGAAGGTGGCACGCAGGCAAGGCCGAGAGTGGTGAAGTTCCAGCTCCGGCCGGATCCGCTCGCCAGGTAACGATCGTCGAGCGCGCAGCCCGGGTTGAGTGGGAGAACGGGTGGAGTCAGTTCTGCGATCCCAAGAAAGCCGCCAGCGCAGCATTGTAGGGCTGCGGTTCTGTCAACGGCACAAAGTGCCCGCCCCGTTCCAGGATCTCGAGGGTCACACCGGGAATCAATCCGGCGAGCGACTGGGAGAAGTAGGCGGGAGTGACCGCATCGTCGCGAGCGACGATCACCAGCGTCGGGCAGCGCACGGCTCGCGCCCACTCCCGTCCGTCGTGGCGCAGCAGCGCGTCGATGCGGCGGATGAGGATGCGGATGGCGAGCGGATCGCTCGGCGCGTGCGCCTCGCGTTCCCGCATCGCAGCCTCGTTGCGGGCGATCCAGTCCGGCGGAAACAGCATCAGCGCGCTCAGCTTCTGGTAGAGCGCGCCGTCGCCTCGCGCGAGCAGCTCACGACGGGTCTCGAACAGCCGCCGGAAGTACCCGTCGGCGTGTGTCCACGTCGCCGACAAGACCAGCCGCTGCACTCGTTCGGGCCGTGTCGCCGCGATGCACAGGCCGATCGCTCCCCCGGTCGAGTGCCCGACCAGTGTGGCCTGCTTCAGCTTCAGGTGATCCATCAGCGCCAGCGCGTCGCGCGCCATCTGCTCGATCGAGTAGGGCATGTCGCTGTGCGTGCTGCGACCGGCGCCGCGTTGATCGAAGGTGATCACCGTGAAACGCGCATGCAGGGCCGCGACCTGATTGCGCCAGAACGAGCCGAGGCCGCCCAAGCCGGCGATCAGCAGCAGCGGTGCGCCGGATCCGGCCGCTTCGTAGTGGAGCTCACCGTCGGGTGCGGGAGCGTAGGGCATCGGTCAGCGTACAGCGGACGTCATCGGCCCACGGGCGGGCCGAAGCCTGTGCGCTGCTCGACCGCGAGCGTGTCCGCCGGGCGCTCGAAGGGTTCGGGCGTGGGTTCCCCGAGAACACGCGGCCGGCCGATGCCCGCGAAGAACTGATCGAGGCCGGGCGGGAGAAAGGTCCAGGTGAACTTGAGCGGCTGCTCGCCGTCGTTGACGATCTTGTGCTTGACCCAACGACCGAGAAACGCCGTGGTGCCAGGGACGAACGCATGCGGCTCGCCATCGACGAGGATCGTGCCGCGGCCTTCGTAACAGAACAGGATCTCCTCGTTGCGCGAGTGCCAATGCTCGCGGACATAGCAGCCGTTCGGTGCGACCGCCTGAATTCCCATGGTCACGACGTTCGAGGTGCAGTTGTCCGGGCTGACCTTGACGATGACGTAGCCGTTGGCCGGCTTGGGCTGCCAGTACGAGCGACCTTCCTCAGGCTGCAACACGATCGTCGAGCCTTTATCCGGATGCGCTTGAGTGCCTGACACCAAGGCGTCCGATGCGCTATCGCCTGACATTTGCGTTCCTCCGTCAGTACTTCAACCCACTAATTCCACCTCTCACCACGAAGGCACGAAGACACGAAGAAAGCCGAAAGGACGAGGACAGGTGCGCCTTGCCGATGTTCCACGTCTGCCGGGCGATGTTTCGTAACCACCGTGTCGCTGTACTAGTCCAGCCGGCGGATCCACACGGCAGTGTCGTGAAACACCGCACCGCCATTCGGCCATCCCGGGTCCGCGCTGGTGAGCGCGTTGATGCCGAGCCCGTTCTCGAAGTGACGGTTCGGCCAGATGCCCTCGACGACCACCACGCCGCGCTGCTGCCCGTCCTGGGGCTTGACGTGCACGACGACTGCACCACGCTCGTTGCCGAGCCGGACGCGGTCGTCTTCGGCCACGCCCAGCGCAGCGCAGTCTTCCGGGTGGATCAGCGCGGTGGGACGCCGCTCCCGTTTGAGCGAACTGGGCGTTTCGGTGAAGGTGGAGTTGAGGAAGGTGCGTGCCGGCGCCGCCACCAGACGGAACGGCTTGTCTGCAGTGGCGTTGTCGATGACATCCAGATGGTCGGGCAGCGCCGGCATCTCCTGCCAGCGGCCGCCGAACCGTTGCCAGTCTGCCCGGAAGTGGAACTTGCGGTCCGCGGTGTCGAACCCGTCCAGGAAATGCATCTTCTCGAAGGGGTAGGCGAAGTCCTGACCGCCCCGCTCGTAGTTGGTCTGCGCATCCCACATGCCCGAGCGACGCAGCGTGGCGTCCATGATCTCCCACACGCTCATCCGGAAGCCGGGGTGCTCGGCACCGAGCCGCTTCGCCAGCTCGCAGATCACGAAGTGGTTCTCGCGCGCCTCGCCCGGTGGCTCGATCAGCTTGCGGGTGACCTGAAAGACCGTGTGGCCGCTGGCGGTATAGAAGTCGTCGTGCTCCAGGAATGTCGTCGCAGGCAGGACCACGTCGGCGAAGGCCGCGGTCTCCGTCATGAACTGCTCGTGCACGCAGGTGAACAGGTCTTCGCGTGCGAGCCCCGCGTGGACCTTGTTGAGCTCGGGGCAGACCATAGCAGGGTTGGTGTTCTGCACCAGCAGCGCCGTGACCGGGGGCCCGCCCTTCAGCGCCTCAGCGTCACCCGTGAGGATCGGGCCGAGGCGCGACTGGTCGAGCTCGCGCACCGAGCGGTCCATCACGTCCGTCCCTTCGATCAGCGTGCGGTCCAGCGGATAGATACCGGTGTGGCCATAGAGCGCACCGCCCCCCGGATTCTGCCAGGCGCCCGTGACGGCCGGCAGACAGGTCACGGCGTGCATGTTGGCCGCCCCGTTGCGCGAGCGCGAGAAGCCGTGATGGCAGCGGATGAAGCTGCGTTTTGTACGCCCATACAGACGGGCGAACTCGACGATGGTCGCGACGGGCAGTCCGGTGATGCCGGCCGCCCACTCGGGCGTGCGGGTCTTCAGATGCGCGGCGAGCTCGTCGGGGCAATCGGTGTAGCGGCGCAGGTAGTCCCAGTCCGCGAAGCCCTCTGCGAACAACACATGCATCATGCCGCAGGCGAGCGCGCCATCCGTTCCGGGGCGCAGTGCAACATGCAGGTCCGCCTTCTCGGCCGTGCCGGTGCGATACGGGTCCACCACGATCAGCTTCGCGCCGCGCTTCTTCGCCGCCATCGCGTGCTGCATGACGTTGACCTGCGTGTTGACCGGGTTGCCGCCCCAGATCACCACCAGGTCGGCATGCTCGGCAGCTTCGCGCAGGTCCACTCCGCGCTTGCTGCCCACCCCGGCGAGCCAACCGGTGTCGGAAAGGGTCACGCAGATCGTGGAGAACCAGCGCGAGTACTTCATCGCGTGTCGCAGCCGTTGGATGCCGTCGCGCTGCACCAGCCCCATGGTGCCGGCGTAGAAGTAGGGCCACACCGTCTCGGAACCGTGGCGCGCCGCCTTGGCCGTGAAGGCATCCGCCACGCGGTCGAGCGCCTCGTCCCAGGAGATGCGCTTCCATTGCTTCGCGCCCTTCGGTCCGGTGCGCAGCAGCGGGTGGGTGAGCCGCTCCGGGTGGTGCACACGCTCGGCATAGCGCGCCACCTTCTCGCAGATCACGCCGGCGGTGTAGGAATTGCGTTGCGAGCCGCGGATGCGACCGATGGTGCGAGCGTCCACGACCTCGACGTCCAGGGCGCAGGTGCTCGTGCAGTCGTGCGGGCAGACCGAAGGGGCGATGCGGTAGGGAGCGTTCATCTGCTTGCGTGCGTGGCGCCGGGACAGGGGAATGTGCACCGTACCACACGGCTCCGCCGGCATCAAAGCTTCTCCCCAGGACGGCTTCCCAACATCCGACCGGTGCCTCCGCCAAACCCAGGTCGGGGTTAGCCCGGATATCTCACCAGACCACCCCCGGTTAGCGCGGGGATCCTCCGCAGCAGCCAGTCGTGGGCTCATTAACGTAGCGTGCGGTTTGGAGGTCGGGGTTACGCGGATTCTGGCGGGTCCTGGCCAGCCATATCGGGCATGCCCGTCTTGCCAATAGAGTGATCTATTGGCTGCGCCGGTCGAGCCCGATCTGTCTCGCCCAGCCCTCCGCCATAATGCCGCGTCCTGATGAAATATCCGGGCTAGTGCCTTTCCAACTGTGCTTCCATATGACGCTTCCTCGGTAGTGCGGGTACTGGTGGACTTTAGCGGTCGAATCAGTAGTACCCCTCACTCCAACCCTCTCCCTCACGGGAGTGTGCTGCACCTTCCCTTGCTAGAGTCCACTATTGAGCCTTGCAGAATCAGGTTGCAGAGCTCCACAATACCCCGACCGGCACCCCTCTCCCACCACCCCGTCACGCTGCGCGTGCCACCCCTCGGGCAGGAGGGGAAAAGGCTCTTCTCTCCCCTCCTTTCCAAGGAGGGGTGGCGCCGAAGGCGACGGGGTGGTTGGCGTTCGACTGCTGCGGCTTGAGCATAATGCATTTGTGCAAGGCTCAATAGGTCCAGCTTCTTCGTGTCTTCGTGCCTTCGTCGTGAGAGGTGGATTGAGTTTCGAACCCCGGCACGCCAAGCGTGGCGAGCTGCTTCTCGGCCGCCTCGGTCCAGCCGCGGTTTGCTGCCGGACTCGCTGGGCTGGGATGCAGGATCTGCCCCACACGCATCTTGCGCGCGATCGCGCTGTCCATGAGCTCGCTCTCCAACACTGCGCGGATGCGCTTTTCGGCGAATGCGCCTACCCCGATTGCCCATTCCGGGCGAAGCGTGGTGAGCGCCGCCGCAAGGTGCCGGTCGCAGGCTTCATAGACCGCGCTCAGCAGCTTCGCCGGCAGCCTGTCCGGGGTGAAGTTCCGCCCGGACGCCTCCAGGAACACGAGCGGGCAGTAGTTCAGCACGAACCAGTGGCTGAAGAATGTCTCCGCGGTGCCGAAGCGTTGGGCTGCCCATCCCCAGAGCCGCCGCCCGCTGACCTCCGAGCGTTTGCAGTCGAAGCCTTCGATCGGCCGCTTGGGATGCTCGTGCCTTGGCTTGCACACCGGAGCATTGATACCCATCCAGTCGCGCACCGCGGCGATCTCGCCGAATGGGACGCCGGTCTGCATCATCCCGAAGGGCCCGGGATTCATGCCGAGCAACACCACCTGCTTGCGCCCCGCGCCGTAGCGCGTGACGTAGGCTTCGTAGGGCGCCCACGCGTACCGGTGCGGATCGTACACATGTGCCACAGGGACAGGGAACTCCAACTTCGCAAGGGCTTGCGACAACTCGTGCGCCGCGGCCAGGAGGGCGCGGGCGCTCATCGTGCCTTCGACTCGGGGGGGCGCTGTGTGAGAGCGCCTCGCTCCGTATCGAAGAACGCGAAGGTTCGCACCTCGATGCTCTGGCGGGGTGGCGCACCAGCCGGTGTGGTGGGATCGACGAACGAGCAATGAGGCGTGAAGCGCGACCGACCGTCGGTCTGCGAGTCGTAGACCTTGAACACCAGCGCTTCGTCGCGCCGCATGCGCGGGAAGTAGAACCATCGATGTGCCGGGCTGTGGGCGAGCTGATAGGTCTCGCCCACCCGGTGCGGATAGCGGCGCTCGGCTTTGATCAGGTCGCTCGCCGAGACAGTCCGCGCATCCACCAGGGCAAGGGGGTTGGACAGAATGGGCTGGCCGATCGCGCGCCACACCTGGATGATGGCGAAGCGGCGCGCCAGCAACTGCTCGGCCTCATCGGGCAGCACTTCACGCACGCGCTGCGGACCCGACCAGTCGGTGTAGTCGTTGTGCGCCCACAGCACCGGCTCGCGGATCTTGCGGGCCGATTGTTCGGCTTCGTCGCCCGAACGCAGCGTGTGGTCGAACACGACCACTCGCGAAGCGCCCGAAACCCGCTTCACGAGTTGCTCGACTTCGGGATAGTAGACAGTCGTCAGCTCATCCGGATCGAAGAAGTCGGACACTGCGGTCGGATGGTCGGTGAGGACGAATCCGTTCCAATCCAGGGACAGCTCGTCGACGCATGCGCGTCCGTCTCGGATTCTGACCGGGCGCTTCTCCGTTGCACCGGTACGGCGCCGGATGACCTGTCCGTTCTCGAACGTCTCGTTGATCGGCTTCTGACCGGTGTCGATCGCGTAGGTGATCTCCGCGGCGACCGACCCACCATCGCTGTGGCTGGCGCCCGATGCATGCATGGATGGAACTCCCGCTGGCATTTGGCGTCCATTCTAAGCGAGCGGACTGTCGCATGCTGTCCGGGCCGTATCGACTGGCGTCGAACCCTCTGCGGGGCGGGAAATTTTCCCGGTGCCAATGAAAAGGCCCGACACCGCAAGCGGTGCCGGGCCAAATGGGAGAGTACTCCCACGGAGGAGATGGCGCCTCCGAGCACATGCTGCTCCTATGCCTGCAGTCCGGCAAAAAACCTTGCAGCAGTGTGCCAATTCACCGGGTGCGTGCGAGGTTTCTTTGACGTTTCTGGAATCCTTCGAGCAGAAGCAGATACTGGCGGCGTCGGATGAGTGCCGATGCTTTCATCCGGCGCAACGCAGCCACTGTGCTCCAGGGAAAGAGGAGGTCACGATGGGAGCCAAGTATCTCGGGTCCTATGTCGGTATGGCGCGGCCGATCCTGGCGGAACGGGACTACCAGGCAGTGAAACGCCTGGTAGTCGATCGCTGCCACGGCATATACCTATTGCTCGAGGCCGAACGACTGGAAGCTCTGATCCGGGAGCTGACGCTCTACGAGGACCGCTCTGGCGAGTGGGACGGGGGCGGATCGCTCGCTGTCCCGGCACCGCACAACGATAACGATAAACTGCCGCACCGGCGCTGGTCCGACGCGACCTAGATCGCAGGGTACGCGTGTTTGCATCCAGCGTGCGCTTCGCGAGACGTGTGACC
>DAIQQA010000026.1:0-44435 GCA_036787045.1 Burkholderiales bacterium
CAACCAGGACACCGACGGTTCGCGCAGCATTCGCCACTTCATCCAGCCGATGCGGGCCTGCGGCGCCGCAACAAGGCAGATGCTGGAGCACGCCGCGGCGATCACCTGGGGTGTATCCAACACCGAGTGTCGCGCCGAGAACCACAAGGTCATCCACATTCCCACCAAGCGCAGCCTCGGCTACGGCGAGCTGGCGGCGACCGCCGCCGGGCTGAAGACGCCTTCGCTGAACAGCCTGCAGCTTAAGGACCCGTCGCAGTTCAAGTACATCGGCAAGGGCAAAGTTCAGATCATCGATCTGTTCGACATTACCACCGGCAAGGCGAACTACGCACAGGACATTCACGTCCCGGGCATGAAATACGCGGTAGTTGCCCGCCCGCCGGTCGTGCTCGGTGCGGCCAAGTCCTTCGACGAGGCCGCCGCCATGAAAGTGCCGGGTGTGATCAAGGTCGTGAAGATCGATCCGACCCCGATGCCGGCCAAGTTCGCGCCGCTGGGAGGTGTGGCCGTTATCGCTGACAGCACTTGGGCCGCCCTGAAGGGCCGCGAGGCGCTGAAGGTGACTTGGGATGACGGGCCGAACAAAGACTACGACTCCCAGACCTTCAAGGCGCAGATGGCCGAGCAGGCGCGCAAGCCCGGCAAGATCGAGCGCAACGAAGGCGATATCGAGAAGGCTCTCGCCGGCGCCGCCAAGGTGGTTGAGCACGAGTACTACATCCCGCACTCGGTTCACGCGCCGATGGAGCCGCCCGCCGCGACCGTTCAGATCAAGGACGGCAAGGCGGAGGTGTGGGCGTGCGTGCAAAGCCCAGGGGGCACGCGCGGCGACGTAGCCAAGGTGCTCGGCCTCAAGGAAGAGGACGTCACGGTCAACGTCACGTTGCTGGGCGGGGGCTTCGGACGCAAGTCGAAGTGCGACTTTGCCCTCGAGGCGGCAATCCTTTCCAAGTCGTTGGGCGGCACGCCGGTCAAGGTGGTCTGGACACGTGAGGACGACATCCATCATTCCTTTTATCACAGCGTGTCGTACCAGCACGTCACCGCCGGCCTGGACAAGGACAACAAGGTGGTTGCGTGGCGCCATCGCAGCGTTTCGCCCTCGCTCATGTCCAACTTCATGCCGGATCCGAAGCGCGAGAGCAATCTCGAGCTCGGCCTGGGCCTGATCGACACGCCGTTCAACGTGCCGAACCTGAGGCTGGAAACGGGAGAGGCGGTTGCCAAGACTCGCATCGGCTGGTTCCGATCGGTGAACAACATCCCGCACGCGTTCGCCATGCAATCGATGGTTGCGGAACTGGCGCACGAGCTGGGCAAGGATCCCAAGGACTTCCTGCTCGAAATGATCGGGCCGCCGCGCATCGTCGATCCGCGCAAGACCGTGACGAGCGAGCTGTGGAACTACGGCGATCCGTGGGACACCTATCCGATCGATACCGCTCGTACGCGTCGCGTGGTCGAGCTGGCTGCGAAGGAGGCCGGCTGGGGCAAGAAGCTCCCGAAGGGTCACGGCATGGGCATCGCAGTTCAACGCAGCTTCCTGACCTACGTTGCGACAGTCGTAGAGGTTGCGGTCGACGACCAGGGCAACGTATCGGTGCCCCGCGTGGATACCGCGATCGATTGCGGCTTCTACATCAACCCCGAGCGCATCCAGTCGCAGATCGAGGGTGCGGCCGTGATGGGGTTGAGCCTGGCGAAGCTCACGCAGATCACCTTCAAGGATGGGCGCGTTCAGCAGAACAATTTCCACGACTACAAGGTGCTGCGAATTGGCGAAGGCGCCATGGACGTGCGGACCTACATCGTCCCGAACGGGATCGACATTCCGTCGAGCGGTGTCGGCGAGCCGGGTGTTCCGCCGTTCGCGCCCGCGTTCATCAACGCGGTGTTTGCGGCAACCGGCAAGCGCATCCGCAACCTGCCGCTCGGAGAACAGTTGAGCGCGTAAGCAGGCCGGCGCCTCCGGAGCGATTCGGGGGCGCTCGCTGGTCGCACTGGAACGCCCGTTCGGAAACGAGCGGGCGTTTTCTTTTGGGTAAGGCTTGAGGGATCCGAAAGCCGCCTGGCGAACCACCGGGGCACATCCAACGGGCGGTGCTGTTGAGTCCTCGGGGCCGCTGTATCACTTCCCCGCTGACCCGCGGCCGGCGACTGCACTCCACCGAGGGGTCGCGGGCGAAAGGCCCGCTCACGGATGATACGGAAGACGAACCGGAGTCCACCCGGGATAGGATGCTGCGGCGCGACGGGGCACCGCCACACCCCGAGCCAGTCCCTCGGACCAGCGTACCATTTGTGCTGTTGGCATCAGTGCAGGTACCATCCCTCCCATTGCCATCGGCTGCTACCCCCACTGGTCACACCACGCGATGACGGCATGGCTGAGAACCCGGCGGAGCAGTGCGCAAGATGCCGAACGCCGCATGGCCGCCCGCGTCGCCGCGCTGCCGCGCGAGGACCCCGCCGCCGCTCTGGCGGAGATCGCCACGTGCTTGGAGGAGCTTGCCAACGTCCCCCCTGCGGAGCTGGCCGGGTCGCTGAGCTCCCTGGAGCTGCTCGATCACGCCGCCCGCAGTCATTACCGCGATGCCACTCGGCGCTACCTGCATGGGCAGGAGCAGCTGCGCGAGGACATCCTGGCCCCGACAGTTGAGGAGTGCCTGACCCGGCTCGCGCAACGCTACCAGTCCCATGTGGTGTTGTGGCGCGCAAACGCGGCAAAGCGGGCCCTTGCGAAGGCTCTGCTGGTGCGCTCGCTGGCCGGCGGAGTGCGGGCCTGTGCTGGGGTGCTGAAGTGGAGCTACCTGCGGCAGACGGCCGGCCCCGTCGGCGTCTGGGCCGACATGTGCACCCTCTACGGTGTGGCTGAAGCAGCCGGATGCACGCGCACCCTTCTGGAGTGGCGATACGGCAGCGGCGAGAGCTGTGTCGAGCGTGAGTTCCTCAAGGGATGCATGCTCGCCGCGGGCGAGCCCGAGAGGATGTCCCCGAGGCAGGTGGATATTACCGAGCGCCTGGTCGGCTATTGTGCCGCCGATCTAGGGCTGTCGCAGGGCACGGATCTGCGCTACGCCTGGTTCATCGATTTGGAGGCGGGAGAGCCGCCTTGTCAGGTCGATCGGACCGCGCCGCTGCCGGCGCGAGCCAGGAGCTTCGGGATCGCCTCGGACGAACGCTTCTGCCGGTTGCTGCACCTGGTCGAGGCCGATCGCCTGCCGCCGGAAGCCTTCGGCGCAAAGCTCAACAAGGGCGACGTGATGCAGACCCTGCGGCAACTCGCACGGCACTGGCTGCGGCAGGACCCGCGCGAACCGCTCGCCGCGTGAACTTGCCGGTCCTCGCCATCGCAAACTCCTCACAACACGCTCGACAACCCATGACAACTAAGCGAAAACTGCTGCTGCCCGCGACCATGGCAAGAGCCGGCTGGGAAGTGCTCGCCGCTCGCCGCGACATCGAAGCGATCCCCTTCGAGCAGGGTATCCCCACCGCGGAGTTCCATCGCCTCCTCGCCGAGGCGGACGGCGTCGGGCTCGGCTTGACTCCGTTCGGCGAAGCCGAGCTGGCGGCGGGTCCGCAGGTGCGTGTTGCGGCACGCCACGGAGTGGGCTACGACAGCGTGGATGTGGCGGCGCTGACGCGACGCGGCGTGCTGCTCATGGTGACAGGCATCGCCAACTCGCCATCGGTGGCCGAGCAGGCCTTGTACTTCATGCTGGCGCTCGCCAAGCGTGGCGCTTACATGGATGCCCTGACCCGCACCAACCGCTGGGGCGAGCGCCTCACCGGCGACCTGCCCGCTGATCTGTTCGGCAAGACCGTGCTGGTCGTTGGCTTCGGCCGCATCGGCACGCGCACCGCCAAGGCCTGCCTGGCGCTCGGGATGAGCGTGCGCGTTTACGATCCCTACGTCGAGGCGTCCAAGATCGCGGCCGCGGGATGCACGCCGGAGCACGATCTCGACGCCGCCCTGCCGCACGCGGACTTCGTCACCGTCCACTGCCCGAAAACGCCAGAGACGACAGGCATGTTCGATGCGTCGCGCCTCTCGCGCATGCGGGCGAGCGCCTACCTCGTCAACACCGCGCGCGGCGGCATCATCGACGAAGCTGCGCTGCACTCGGCGCTCACCCGCGGCGTGATCCGGGCCGCCGGCCTGGACGTGTTCGACCGCGAGCCGCCGTCGCCCGACAACCCGCTGCTCAAGCTGGACAGCGTGCTCACCGCCCCGCACATGGCCGGCGTCACCAAGGAGTCTTTCGATCGGATGGCAGTGGCGGTCGCGAACAACCTTCTCAGTGTGCTCGACGGCAAACCAAACGTCGACACCGTGGTAAACAAGGAGGTGCTCGGGCATCGTTGATGTGCAGTCATGCATTCGAACCTGATAAACCGCAAAGCAACCCAGCGCAAGACGCACAACTCGTTCACCCCGCAGGACACGAAGGAACACGAAGGAAACGGTCTGAAGGTTAGCAGGCTGTTGAAAGACGTGGTTCGCGGCGCGCCTCCGGTCTTGTCGGTGGCGCACCCGCGCAGCAACTGCTCGATTGAGGGTGACCAGACATTGGTTAGGCCGCCGGGTCGGAGTGTGAAAGTGGCTTTTTCAACACGCTGTTAGGTATCCGCGGTGCCGGCCGCCACCCTAGCGGTTGAAAGCAAAATGCATCCGTCACAGAGGACAGCGACGAACCATGGGTTTTCTTCGTGTCCTTAGTGGCAAACGCGGTTTGGTTCGCTCTGTGTTCCCTGATTGATGCGTTCCGTCTTGGGTGACCGACGTTGATGGCTGACCGCGAGGCCGCGAGCTTCATCTTCCACCGCCTCCCGCAGACGCCGTCGGCCCTGCGCGCCCGCATCGGCGAGCTGTGGCTCGCCGACGAGTCGGCCTGCCTCGACGCCCTTCTGCCGCTGGCGGAGCTCGATCGGGCCGCGAGCGAGCGTGTGCACGCAAAGGCCGAAGGTCTGGTGCGAGCGGTGCGCGCGGAGCGCGTGGCGGCCGGCGGCGTGGATGCCTTCCTGCGCGAATACGACCTGTCCTCCAACGAAGGCATGGTGCTCATGTGCCTGGCCGAGGCCCTGCTGCGCATCCCCGACGGGGCGACCGCAGACAAGCTGATCGAGGACCGGCTGCGCCAGGGCGACTGGGAGGAGCACCTGGGCGCCAGCGGCTCGCTGTTCGTGAATGCCTCCACCTGGGGGTTGATGCTCGCCGGCCGTATCCTGCGGCTGGATGCCGGTGCGCTGGACGACCTGTCCGGCTACATGCGGCGGCTCGTTGCGCGGGCCGGCGAGCCGGTCGTGCGGGAGGCACTTCGCCACTCCATGCGCCTGCTCGGGCGCCAGTTCGTCATGGGCCGCACGATCGAAGAGGCCCTGGAGCGCGCCCACAGCGACGAGCACCGTGCCTATCGCCACTCCTACGACATGCTGGGCGAGGCTGCGCTGACCGCGCAAGATGCGCAGCGCTACTTCGACGCCTATTCGCAGAGCATCGCCGCGATCGGCGCCGCTGCCGATGGTGTTTCGAGCGTCTCCGACGCGCCGGGCATCTCGGTCAAGCTTTCCGCCCTGCATCCGCGCTACGAGCTCGCCCAGCGCGAGCGGGTGCTGAGCGAGCTGACACCGCGCCTGCTGACCCTGGCCGAGCACGCCCGCGACGCCGGCATCGGCCTTACGGTGGACGCTGAGGAATCCGACCGCCTCGACACGTCGCTCGACCTGTTCGAGGCGGTGTACCGCTCAACGGCTCTGGCGGGCTACTCTGGCTTCGGGCTGGCAGTGCAGGCCTATCAGAAGCGTGCCATCGCAGTAGTGGAATGGCTGGCGGATCTGGCCGAGTCGGTGGGCCGCCGCATTCCGGTGCGGCTGGTCAAGGGCGCCTATTGGGACGCCGAGATCAAGCGCCACCAGGAGCGCGGCCTGGAGAGCTATCCGGTTTTCACGCGCAAGGCCGCCACCGACGTCTCGTACATCGCCTGTGCCCGCAGGCTGCTCGAGGCCGGCCAGTCCATCTATCCCATGTTCGCAACCCACAACGCGCATACCTTGGCCACTGTGTTGGAGCTCGCCGCAGGGCGGCGCGACTTCGAGTACCAGCGGCTGCAGGGCATGGGCGAGGAGCTGTACGCACAAGTGGTGGGTGACCAGCATCTCGGCGTGGCCTGTCGCGTCTATGCGCCGGTGGGCAGCCACGAAGACCTGCTGCCTTATCTGGTGCGCCGCCTGTTGGAGAACGGCGCGAATACCTCCTTCGTCAACCGTATCGTGGACGCACGCGTACCGGTGGCGGTGATCGTGGCCGACCCCGTTGCCGAGGTAGAAGCGCTCGACAGCCGGCCGCACCCGCGCATTCCGCTGCCGCGCGCCCTGTACGGGCAGCGGCGCAACTCGCGGGGCGTGAACCTCTCCGATCCGTCTGGGCTGGCCCGGCTGGCGCGAGCCATGCAGGATGCTTCGCGTCGATCCTGGCGCGCAGCGCCAGTCGTGGGTGGCCGCGAGCTTCCGGGCGGAGCAGAAACGGATGTTCGCAACCCGGCCGACCGTCGGAGCGTGGTCGGCACGGTACGAGCAGCGACAGCCGACGCGGTCACGAGCGCGGCGCGTCTGGCCGCTGGCGCTCAGCCCGACTGGGATCGGGTGCCGGCGCATGGCCGCGCAGGAATACTGGAGCGCGCGGCCGATCTGTTCGAGTCGCATGCGCCCGAGCTGATGGCGCTCGCGGTGCGGGAGGCCGGCAAGACCATCCCCGACGCTCTCGGCGAGGTGCGCGAAGCAGTAGACTACCTGCGCTACTACGCGCAGTGCGCACGCGAGGATTTCGCCGCGGCGCGCCGGATGCCGGGGCCCACCGGAGAGTCCAACGAACTGTGGCTGGAAGGCCGCGGGGTGTTCGCCTGCATCAGCCCATGGAATTTCCCTCTGGCGATCTGCACGGGCCAGGTCGCTGCAGCGCTCGCCGCTGGCAACACCGTGCTCGCCAAGCCGGCAGAGCAGACCCCACTGATTGCCGCACGGGCGGTGGCACTGCTGCACGAGGCCGGTGTGCCGGGTGAGGTCCTGCATCTGCTGCCCGGCGCAGGGACAGAAGTCGGCGCCCGCATGGTGGCCGATGCCAACGTGGCGGGCGTGGCCTTCACGGGCTCCACCGAAACGGCCAAGCTCATCCATCGCACGCTGGCGGCGTGCGAAGGCCCCATCCCGGTCCTGATCGCGGAGACTGGCGGTCAGAACGCAATGCTTGCCGACTCTTCCGCCTTGGCCGAGCAAGTGGTGGTCGATGCCGTGAGCTCCGCCTTCAACAGCGCCGGGCAGCGCTGCTCGGCGTTGCGCGTGCTGTTCGTGCAGGAGGATATCGCTCCGCGCGTGATCGAGCTGCTCGCCGGCTACATGGGCGAGCTGCGCATCGGCGATCCAGCCTGGCTCGCCACCGACGTGGGGCCGGTCATCGACGCTCAGGCCCAGGCCACGCTGGAGCAGCACAAGGCCTGGATCAAGACCCAAGGGGTGCCGATCCGCGAGATCGTGCTCCCCCCGGAATGCGCCCAGGGCACTTTCGTAGCGCCGCTGGCTGTCGAGATCCCTGCGCTCGACCTGCTGGAACGCGAGGTGTTCGGCCCCATCCTGCATGTGGTGCGGTTCCGGGCCAGCCACCTGGACGCAGTGGCTCAGAGCATCAACCGCACCGGGTTCGGCCTCACGCTGGGTGTGCACTCGCGCATCGAGTCGCAGGCCCAGGCATTCCAGCGGCGGTGTCGTGTAGGCAACGTCTACGTCAACCGCAACCAGATCGGCGCGGTGGTGGGCGTGCAACCCTTCGGCGGACGGGGGCTGTCGGGCACCGGTCCGAAGGCGGGCGGGCCGCACTATCTGCAACGCTTTGCCTGCGAGCGCACCGTGACGGTGAACACCGCGGCGGTTGGCGGCAACGCTAGCCTGCTCTCGCTGGGGGAGCAGTAAACTGTAACGTAACGGGTTCCTCCCGTGTTCCTTCCGTTACCCCCTCGTTCGTTAGGGGAGGGTCGGGAGGGCCGATGCTCGCTGAGCAGCTCCGGCGTCGGATCGCAGCAAGGATTCGGATGACTACAGCCTACATCGGATGCGGAGCGGGCTTCTCCGGCGACCGCTTCGACGCCGCAGTGCCGGTGGTGCAGACTCTGTCGAGACTGCAGGGGGAGCGCTTTCTCGTCTACGAGGTGCTCGCCGAGCGCACGCTGGCGATCGCCCAGCGCTTGAAGCGCGAGGATCCCGAGCAGGGCTATTCGCCCTTCCTCGATGCGTATCTGCCTCTGGTCCTTGCCGATTGCCACCGCCACGGTATCCGCATCGTCACCAACATGGGCTCGGCCAACCCGCTCGGCGCTGCGAAGCGGGTGCTGGCGCTGGCGTGCGAACTGGGGATCGCAGGCCTCAAGGTCGCCGCCGTCACCGGCGACGATCTACTCGCCGTCATGTCGCAAGCGCAGGTGCGAGCGCAGCCGGTGATGGAAGGCATCGCGCTGGACGAGCGCCCCATCGTCGCTGCCAATGCTTACCTCGGCGCCCAGCCGATCGCTCAGGCGCTCGGCACCGGTGCGCAAATCGTGCTCGTGGGTCGCACCACCGACGCGGCGCTGTCGCTCGGTCCGCTGCTGCACGTGCATGGCTGGGGCGAGCGCGATCTCGACCTGCTGGCCCAGGGCACCGTGTGCGGGCACCTGCTGGAGTGCGGTGCGCAGGTGACCGGAGCGTACTTTTCGGACCCGGGCTTCAAGGACGTACCCGATCTTGCGAACGTCGGCTTCCCGATCGCAGAAGTCGAAGCCGACGGCAGCCTGGCCGTCAGCAAGGCCGCGAACACCGGCGGGCTGGTCAGCCGCGCGACGGTCATTGAGCAACTGCTCTACGAGGTGCATGACCCGCACAACTATCTGACGCCCGATGTCGTCCTCGATCTCGGCGACGTTACAGTCGAGGACATCGGCCCCGACCGCGTGCGCGTGCAGGGCGCGCGCGGCAAGCCGCCACCGGCCACACTCAAGGCCACGGTGTGCGTGGACGCCGGCTGGTTGGGCGAAGGCGAGATCTCCTATGCCGGCCCCAACGCGCTGGCGCGCGCTGAGCTCGCCGCCTCCGTGGTCCGCGCGCGTTGCCTTACGATCGGGATCGCCGACCCGGTCCGCGTCGAGGTGCTCGGCACTCAGGCCATCCTCGACGGCAACACCCAAGGTCGCCGCGCGCGAGTCGCCCCACCCGCCGACGGCGAGTACCGGGTGCGCGCGGCCGTGCGCAGCCACAGTCGGAAGATCGCTCAGCAAGTCGCCGACGAAGTCCTGAGTCTCTACTGCTCGGGGCCTGCCGGGGGCGCAGGCGTTCGCCAGCACGTCTCCAGCCAGATCAGCACCGCATCGATCCTGGTCGATCGCAGCCTCGTCAAACCCGAAGTCACGCTGTTGGAGGCATCATGACCACCGTCGAAGTCCCGCTGCACGCCGTGGCCCATGCCCGTGCGGGCGACAAGGGGAACCGCTCGAATATCAGCGTCATTCCCCACCTGCCGGAGGCATTCCAGCATCTGGTCGAGCAAGTGACGGAGGCGCGCATGCTCGCCGTGTTCGCTCACAAAGGCGCCACGCGGGTCACGCGCTACGTCCTGTCGAAGCTGCCGGCCATGAACTTCGTGATCGACGATACACTAGAGGGCGGCGTCAACGGCAGCCTGTCCCTGGATGGCCACGGCAAGTCGCTGTCCTTCCTGGCCCTGGGCGATATCGCCGTGCGGGTGCCGGTCGCCTGCATCCCGGCGCGGTCTCCATATCACAAGCCAGCTGCCGACTAGCTCTGCGCCTGCTATAGAGGTAGCGAGCAACTGACGCGATGCACGGATCCGGTCGCGCTGCCACGCGCCGTTGGGAGTAAGCTTCCGAGTCGATACCAGTGCTGACTGCCGGCGGCGGGCGGGCCCGCCAGCAGCCATCGAGGTCGAGTATGGCGAGCTCCGAGTCGGTGTGGATGCGGCGCTTCGCGGATGCCGCGAGTTGCGTCATCGTGGGCGGGGCCTACTTCGTCCTCGCCTGGCTGTCGACGCACCTGACGCCGCGCACCGGGGAGATCGCTTATCTGTGGGCCGCCGGCGGTTTCATCCTGGCGCTCCTGCTGGTTGCGCCGCGCCGCCTCTGGCTGCCGTTCGCACTCGCGGCGCTGGTCGCAGACGTAGCACACGCCCAGACAGTCAGCCACTCGCTGCGCATCGGCCTGGCCTATCCCGCCGTCTATTTCTCTGTTCTCCTGCTGACATCGGCGGCCTTGCGACGCTGGGCGGGTGCGCCGTTGCGGCTGGACAGCATGCGCTCCCTCGCGTTGTTCCTGCTGATCGCGCCCGTCGCCGGCAACCTGCTGGCCGCGACGCTGGGAGCCGCCGTCTCATACTGGTCGGGAGGCCCGTTCACCGAGAGCCTGCGCGTGTGGTGGGTTTCCGACGCGCTCGGCATGCTGCTGATCACTCCCTTCGTCGTGGCGTGGTCCGACTTCCGCCTCCGCGAGCTGCGACGCATCCGTCCGCGCAATGTGCTCGAGGGCGTCGCCTGCGCTGCCGGCCTCGTTCTCGTCAGCCACTGGGCTTTCGGCGTGCAACCGGAGCCTAACGGTGCGGTACCTCCGCTCACGCACTTCCTGATTCCGTTTCTGGTCTGGGCTGCGCTGCGCTTCGGTGTGCGCGGGCAGAGTACCTCGGTGCTCATCGTGTGCGTCATCTCCGTATGGGACACGATGCGCGGCCTGGGTCCGTTCTCTGCAGCATTCGAGCACCCCGATCGTTCCGTGCTCTATCTCCAGGTCTTCCTGATGGTCGCAGCCGCGATGACGCTGGTGGGAGCCGTCGTGATGAAGGAACGGCGGTTCGCCCAGCGCGCAGCCGAGGAGTGGCGCCTGCGCTACGAGACCGCGGTGGTGTCGAGCGGTAATCTCGTGTACGACGCCAACCTTGCACGCCAGCGGGTCCTGTGGGGTGGAGACACACGAAAGGTTCTCGGTTGCTCGCCCGAGGCGCTTGCCGACCCCGCCGCGTGGATGGCGCGCGTGCACCCGGACGATCGCGAGACGATCCGCGCGCAGGCGCGCCGCGTGCGTCCCGGAGAGGAACGCGCTTACTCGCTCGAGTATCGGGTGCAAGGTGCCGGCGGCGCCTACATCGAGGTGGAAGACACCGGACGCGTGATCGGGTTGCGCAACTCCGGCGGCGGGATCCGGATCATCGGCATGCTGAAGGACGTGACGGGTCGCAAGCGGGCACAGGCAGAGCGTGAACGTCTCAACGAACGGCTGCGGGAAGCGCAGAAGCTCGAGGCGCTGGGCACGATGGCCGGTGGCATCGCCCACGACTTCAACAACATCCTCGGCGCGATTCTGGGGCACGGCGAGCTGGCGCTGGCAGAAGCGGACTACAGCACGCGCGCATCGAAGCGGCTGCAGGCGATCATCGATGCCGGACAGCGCGGTAAAGCATTGGTCGAGCAGATTCTCACCTTCGCCCGGCGAGGCGTGCGCCGCCGGCGCGCGGTGCCATTGTCGCCAGTATTCCTGGAGGTCCGCGACCTGCTCTCCGGCTCGCTACCGGCGACCTTGCGCATCGCGCTGGAGAACGACGATGCAACGATCGCCGTGCTGGGGGACCCTACGCGATTGCACCAGGTGCTGATGAATCTCGCGACCAATGCGGTCCATGCCATGCCGGGCGGCGGTTGCCTGACTCTCGGGCTGACCACAGAAACGGTAGCAGAGACGCGATTGCTCGACCACGGCAGTCTGCAGCCCGGGGGTTACGCCTTGCTCACAGTTCGCGATACGGGCAGAGGGATCGCACCGGAGGTGCAGGCGCGCATGTTCGAGCCGTTCTTCACCACCAAGGAGCACGGTAAAGGCACCGGGCTCGGGCTCGCGCTGGTGCGTGCGATCGTGGCGGACCATCACGGAGCGATTCAGGTCCGCTCCAAGCCCGGCGAGGGGACGCAAGTCGACGTCTACTTTCCCCTCGCGGTCGCCTCTGCGATGGAAGGCGTCGCTGCCGGGAGCGACCTGCCGCGCGGCGACGGCCGCACCGTCATGGTGGTGGATGACGACCGTGCCATGCTGGAGATGACCGAAGAGATGCTTGCGCATCTGGGCTACGAGCCGGTCGGATACGAGGCTGCGGCCGATGCGCTGCGGGCCCTGCGGGCGAACCCCGATCGCTTCGATCTGGTGCTGACCGACGAATCGATGCCCGAGCTCACCGGCACGCAGCTCGCCACCCGCGTCAGAGAGCTGCGGCCCGATCTTCCGGTGATCGTGGCGAGCGGATACGGTGGTCCGGACCTGCACCGGCAGGCGGTCGCAGCCGGTGCACGCGCCGTGGTGAGCAAGCCCTACGATTCCAGCGCCCTGGCGCAGACCCTTGCCGGCGCCCTGGAAGCGCGCGCCACCACTTGACACCTACCACGTTCCCCCTGTCGCAGAGACAGGCGGACGAAGACAGAGAAGCGCGGTTTCTTTCCCTCCTGCCCGAGGAGCGGTGCCTGCGCAGCAGGCGGGGTGGTGGCAGCCTGCCCGAGGAGGGGCTCCCAACCCGAAAGAGGCGAAGCTGCGCTACATCGAACCGTTCGCGCCGCACGCCAATCCTGAACGCTTCAGCGACTCCGCGCACGTCGAGAAGTTCTTCAAGCTCAACTGCACGATGGTGCTCAAGCGCGAATGCACGCCACTGGAGAAGGGCGACCTGATCACCTGGCTGCTGACCGTGGAGGGAGAAGCGCAGTACCCTGCGGGGCGTGCGACCGGGCCGGTACGCGCGGAGGAAGAGTAGCGATCCTCCGGCAAAGCCGGAGGATCGCGTGTCAACGGCGACGGGTACGGACGCTGTTACCCTGCTAGACTACCGCCACGCTACATTATCGGAGGAGATATGCTGAGCTACGACGTGGTCGAATGGGGCAAGCCGCTGCAGAGGCGCGAGCACGAGACCCCCAAGCCCACTGGCACCGAGGTGCTGCTCAAGCTCAAGTACTGCGGTGTGTGCCACAGCGACGTGCACATCCGCGACGGGTATTTCGAGCTGGGCGGCGGCAAGCGCTTCCACATGAGCGAGCGCGGGATGCATCCGCCGGTCACGCTGGGGCACGAGCCCTACGGCACTGTGATCGCCGCCGGACCAGAAGCCCGCGACGTCCCCATCGGCCAGGACCGTTTGGTGTGCCCATGGATCGGGTGCGGCACCTGCGTGCGCTGCCGCGAAGGCCAGGACAACCACTGCATGGCACCGCGCTGGATCGGCATCCAACGCCCCGGCGGCTACGCCGACCACCTGCTCATCCCGCATCCGCGCTACCTGGTGGACGCCAGCGGCATCGACCCCGCCTGGGCCGCCACTTTGGCTTGCTCCGGCTTGACGACTTACTCGGCGGTGTCGGCGCTCGCGCCGATCCCGCGTGAGGAGTGGGTTGCCGTCCTCGGTGCCGGCGGTCTCGGACTGATGGCGATCGGCATGCTGCGGGCGCTGGGGCATGAGCGCATCGTCGCCGTGGACATCGATCCTGCGAAGTTCGCCGCCGCTCGCGAGGAAGGTGCTGCGGCCACACTCAACGGCAAAGATCCGGACGTCGCCAGGAAGCTGCTCGAGATTGCCGGCGGCCCGTTGTACGGCGCGGCGGATCTGGTGAACAACACCGGCACCGCGAGCCTGGCGCTGGCGGCACTGCGCAAGGGCGGACGCCTGATCCTCGTGGGGCTCTACGGCGGGGAGATTCCCCTGTCGCTGGTGGCGGTGGTCCAGCGCGCGCTGACCATCCGCGGCTCCAATGTGGGCACGGTCGCCGAGCTCAAGCAGGTGGTAGAGCTCGCCCGCGCCGGCAAGCTCAAGCCGATCCCCATCGAGAAGCGGCCGCTGTCGGAGGTCAGCCGCACGCTGGATGAGCTGAAAGCGGGAACGATCGTGGGCCGGGTGGTGGCCGAGATCGGTTGAGGTTAGTGACCTACAGCTGAACCGCAGAGGCGTTAGCCGACTTCGTCGAGGAAATCGCGCAGCACCTGTGCGCACTCCTTGGCGTGCGAGAATGGCAGCCCGTGCCGCGCGTGCGCGAACACATGCAGCCGCGCGTTAGCCAATCGCGACTTGAGATCGGCCATCACCGGCACCGGAATGAACGGACTGGAATCGCCGTGCAGCAGCAGGACGGGCATGCGCACGGCGCCCAGCTCGGGCGAGAGGTCCGCGCCGGCCAGAAGCCGCACCGCGTCGAGCACGAACTGCGGTGACGCGCCGGCCTGCTCCTGCTCGTACCAGCGCCACATCTCCTCGGTTATCGCGCCGTCGAAGAAGCGCTTTTGCATCATGTGCCGCGACCATCCCGCCATGCCGCCCGCATCCATGATCTGCTTCCAATTGTCGATGCTCTGGATCGACCCGCCGATGTGCGCGCCGTTGCTGATGGTGAGGCTCCGGATCCGCTCCGGATGGTCGATGGCCGCCTTCAGCGCGATCGTCCCGCCGATCGACTCGCCCACCAAGTGAAACCGCTCGGTCTTCGTGGCGTCGGCAACCGCGATCAGATCCTCCGCGAGCCGCTCCATGGACAGCGCAGCACCCGGTTCGGGCCAGGTCGACCGCCCATGCCCGCGCATCTCGAAGGTCACCAGGCGGAATCGGTCCGCGAGAACCGGCAACCAGGCGGCCCATGCTCCGCTGGTCGCGCCAAGCCCGTGGTGGAACAGGATCGTTTCCGCCTCCCCTTGCCAGGGCGGCGTGAGATCGACGATTTCGTAGTGCAGGGTGCAGCCGGGAACGGTCAAGGTCCGCACTGTGGCTCCCTTCATCAAACGCGCTAGCCGCAGAGGAAGGCAGAGGAGCAAGGCTGCGATCGGGAAGGCCACGTGAGAACGTGATCCCATCGTGTTCTTCGCAGTCGAGGGGTTTTGCAGTTCCTCTGCGTTGCTCTGCGTCCTCTGCGGATCATGAGTTCTGGTTTGGACCCTCGTGACACAGCCGATGGCGTCAAGCGCTCGCCTGATCCAGCTTGGCGATCGCCGCAGGATTCAGCTTCAAGCGGGTCGCGGCGATCAGCGTGTCGAGCTGCTCCAGCGTCGTGGCGCTCGCGATCGGCGCAGTCACGCTCGGCCGCGCCATGAGCCAGGCGAGCGCGACGGACGCCGGCGTGGAGCCATGCTCCTCCGCGACGCCGTCCAACGCAGCGAGGATGCGCATGCCACGCTCGTCGAGGTATTTTTTCACGCCCTGGCCGCGCGGGCTCTTGGCGAGATCGGCGTCCGAGCGGTACTTGCCGGTGAGGAATCCCGCCGCCAGCGAGAAATAGGGAAGGACGCCCAACCCCTCGCGCAAGCACAAGGGCTCGAGCTTCTGCTCATAGTCGGCGCGCTCGCACAGGTTGTAGTGCGGTTGCAGGCTCTGGTACGCCGGCCGGCCGTGTGCGCGGCTCGCCTGGAGTGATTCGGCCAGCCGCTCGGCACCGAAGTTGGAAGCACCGATGACGCGCACCTTGCCCTTACCCACCAGGTCGGCATAGGCAGCGAGCGTCTCCTCGACCGGAGTATCCGGATCGTCCTTGTGCGACTGGTACAGATCGATGTAGTCGGTCTGCAGGCGATGGAGCGAGTCCTCCACGGCCCGCATGATGTAGGCCTTCTTGAGGCCTTTGCGCTCCGGGCTCATCTCCCAACCGACCTTGGTGGCGATCACCACCTTACCGCGGTTACCGCGCTGTTTGAGCCACTTGCCGATGATGGTCTCCGACTCGCCGCCTTGATGTCCCGGCACCCAGCGGGAATACGCGTCCGCGGTATCGATGAAGTTGCCGCCGGCGGCGACGAAAGCATCCAGCAGCTTGAAGGACATCGTCTCGTCTGCCGTCCATCCGAACACATTGCCCCCGAGTACAAGGGGTGAGACTTCCAGACCCGACTTCCCCAGCTTGCGCATCTGCATCGCGAAACTCTCCTGCGGTGTGGTGTGGTTTGCCCGGCGCTGCGTCACGCCAGGTTTCGTCGCCGCATTATCGCGCACAACGGCGTGCTGGGTCCGACGCTGTCCGGGGCCGGCGACATCTGCATTTGTCGTGGGCCGCATCTGGGCTTATCCTTGCGCTACTTCGCGCGATGGACTGGACCATGGCCTCCCCTCCCCCCGCCGGCTGTCCCGCTCGGCGCGCCTCACCATGAAATGCGCTACGTGCGGCGTCGACAACCGCGCAGATCGCAGATTCTGCTCTGCCTGCGGCAAGGCGCTGCCGTTGTCTTGCCCGCGATGCGGCTTCCTCAACGAGCCCGACGATGCATTCTGCGGCGGTTGCGGCCATCGGCTGCTCGGCGCAGGCCACTCCGACGGCGAGCGGGCGGGCGAGCCAGCTGCGGCCTACCATGTCCAGCCACCCCAGCCATCGCCGGACGGCGAGCGGCGCCAGATCACAGTTATGTTCTGCGACCTGGCCGGCTCCACGCCGCTGGCAGCGCGGCTCGACCCCGAGGACCTGCGCGAGGTCATCCGCACCTACCAGGCAGCCTGCGCGGCAGTGATCGAGCGCTACGAAGGCCACATCGCGCAGTTCCTCGGCGATGGGCTGGTGGTCTACTTCGGGCACCCGCAGGCTCATGAAGACGACGCGCAGCGCGCGGTGCGCGCCGGCCTGGGGATCGTCGAGTCGATCGGCGCGCTGAACCAGCGGCTGACCCCGCAGCTCGACGTCGCCCTGTCGGTGCGCATCGGCGTGCACACGGGCCTGGTGGTCGTGGGTGCGGTCGGCGGCGGACAGCGGCAGGAGCAGCTGGCGCTCGGCGAGACGCCCAACCTGGCTGCGCGCCTACAGGGGCTCGCCGAAGAGAACGGCCTGATCATCAGCGCCGCGACGCAGCGGCTGGTGCAAGGGTTCTTTGTCACCGAGGATTCCGGGCAGCACGCACTCAAGGGATTCGCCGAGCCCGTGCACGTGTTCCAGGTCCTCGCCGAGAGCGGGATGCGCAGCCGCCTGGACGTAAGCGGCGACAGCGGCCTGACGCCGCTGGTGGGCCGCGACCAGGAGCTGGGGCTGCTGCTGGACCGCTGGCAGTCCGTGGTCGACGGTCAAGGGCAGGTCGTGCTGGTCACTGGCGATCCGGGCATCGGCAAGTCGCGGCTGGTACAAGCCGTGTCCGCGCGCATCGCCGACCAGCCGCACACGCGGCTCGAGTTCCGCTGCTCCCCGTACCACGCCAACAGCCCGCTGTACCCGGTGATCGACTTGCTGCCCGAGGTGCTGGGCTACGGCATCGAGGACTCCCCCGCACAACGGCTGGAGAAGCTCGCACAGTTCGCGCGCGACTACGGCCTGTCGGCGACCGAGGGACTGCCCCTGCTCGCTGCGCTTCTGTCCCTGCCTGCCCCCGAGGGTGCGGCGCTCCCACCCATGAGCCCGGAGCGGCAGAAGCAGCGCACGCTGGAAACGCTGCTCGGACTGGTGCTCGCGCTGGCCGCGCGACAGCCGGTGCTGGTGGTGGTGGAGGATCTGCACTGGATGGACCCCACTACGCTGGAGCTGCTGCACCTGCTGATCGAACAGGCGCCCGGCGCGGGGCTGTTCGTGCTGCTCACCGCGCGGCAGTCGTTCCAGCCCCAGTGGGCGCCGCATTCGCACATCGCGACGCTTACCCTGAACCGGTTCACCCACCGTCAGACCCTGAGCATGGTGCAGCTGCTGGTCGGCAAGCCGCTGCCGCCGGAGGTCGTGGAGCAGATCGTTTC
Source organism: Burkholderiales bacterium (assembly GCA_036787045.1). Lineage (GTDB taxonomy): Bacteria > Pseudomonadota > Gammaproteobacteria > Burkholderiales > SHXO01 > SHXO01. The sequence continues at coordinate 17,747 of DAIQQA010000026.1, forward strand.
CAAGACCGACGGCGTGCCGCTGTTCGTCGAGGAGCTCACCCGCATGGTGCTGGAATCCGGGCTGCTGCGCGAGCAGACGGATCGCTACGTGCTGGATGGACCCCTGCCTGCGCTGGCCATCCCCGCCACGCTGCAGGACTCCCTCACGGCCCGCCTGGACCGTCTGGCCGACGTCAAGACCGTCGCCCAGCTCGGGGCAACCATCGGACGCACCTTCTCCTATGCGCTGCTGCGCGCCGTGTCCCGCCTCGACGAGACGACACTCCAGCACGAGCTGGTCCGTCTGGTGGACGCAGAGCTTCTGCACCAACGCGGTGTACCGCCCGACGCTGTGTTCATCTTCAAGCACGCCCTCATCCAGGAGGCCGCCTATAACTCGCTGCTCAAAAGCACGCGCCAGCAGTACCACGAGCGCATCGCCCGGACCATGATCGAGCAGTTCGCGGCCGAGGCGGAAGCACAGCCGGAAATCGTTGCTAACCACTACACCGCCGCCGGCATCCCTGGCGAGGCTGTGACGTGGTGGCACCGCGCCGGGCAGCGGGCAGTGCAGCGCGCCGCGTACACAGAGGCCAGCTCGCACTTCGGCAAAGGCCTGGAAGTGCTGGCGGGGCTGCCCGAGTCGGCCCAGCGCGCGCACACCGAGCTGGGCCTGCAGATCGCGCTCGGCTACGCACTCATCCCGGTCAAAGGCTGGGCATCGACGGAGACTGCCGCTGCATTCACAAGGGCCGGGGATCTGTGCGCGCAAATCGGAGAGGTGCCGCAGCTGTTCCGCGCGGTCTGGGGGCTTGGCGCCTTCCACTTCGTGCGGGGCGACCAGCGCAAGGCGCGAGAGGCGGCCGACCAGTGCCTGGGGCTGGCGCAGCAGACCGAGGATGCCGACAACCTGATCGAAGCCCACTACATGCGCGGCATGGTCGCTTCGGCGACCGGGGAATTCCCAGCCGCACAGAGCCAGCTGGAGCGCTGCGTGGAGCTGTACGGCCCGGGCAAGCGCGATCTGCACGCGCTGCTCTACGGACAGGATCCCAAGGCCTCGGCGCTGTCCTGGCTGGCGATGGACCTGTGGGTGCTGGGCTACCCGGACCAGGCGCTGGCACGCGCACGCGAAGCATTGGCGTTCGTCCAGAGCGGGTCGAACCCGTTCGCACTGGCCCGAGCCCTCGCGGGGCAGGGCTTCGTGCACGTCTTCCGGCGCGAGCCGCAGGCCCTGGAGGGACCGCTGGAGGCTGCCATCGCGCTGTGTGTGGAGCAGGGTTTCACCTACTTTCGCGCTGTCGTCTCCACCTTCCAGGCCAGCAACCTCGCGCTGCTGGGCCGGCTGGACGAGGCGAGATCGCTGTTGTGCGAGAGCATCGACCGGCTTCGCGACATCGGCTCCGAGCTGCTGCTTACAGTCATCCTCGGCAACCTGGCGGACTTGCATCGGGCCCGTCGGGAGTACGAGGAAGGGCTGGCCGCCGTCGCCGACGGTTTGGCGCTGGCCGAACGCAACGGCGAGCATTGGGGCGAGCCGGAGTTGTACCGCCAGCGTGGTGAGCTGATCCTGGCAGCGGGTAGCGACGACCAGGCGGAAGCGGAGTCCTGCTTTCATCGCGCGATCGGGGCGGCGCGCACGCGCCAGGCCCGCGCCTACGAGCTGCGCGCAACCACCAGCCTGGCGCGGTTGTGGCGGTCGCAGGGCAAGCACGCCGACGCTCGCGCAGCGCTGCGCGCCGTCTACGCGTCGTTCACCGAAGGTCTGGACACGGCGGACTTGAAGGACGCCGCGGCGCTGCTGCAGGAGCTACATCACTAGTGCTGCGACACACTAATTCCACCTCTCACCACGAAGGCACGAAGAAAACCGGAACGAGGGGCTATGAGGGCTTCCGGCGCTCGCCACCTCTACCACACGATGCTTCGCTACTAACGTGTCTCTGTACTAGTGCAATAGACAGGATTATGCCTAGCGAGGGAGCACGAAACGTGGTCCTTCCTGCGGAGATTCTGTCGGTGTTTCCGGTTGCTGCGTCGGACTAATCGAAGTAATCCTGTTAATCCTGTCCATTCGGTTCACATCTAGGTCAGCGGCCCTGCCCCGCGCTCGTCGGGCTCCAACGCGCCCATCCTCAGCCGGAACAGCCGCTCGTCCGCGCGCCGCAGCCGCCGGCTCACCTCGCGCCCGAGGTTCATCTGGATGAGCGCGAACTGCTCGAGGTCCTTTTCGTAGAGCGCGAAGAAGGCGCTGCCTGGCAGCTCGAGCGCGCTGCAGGCTTCGATCGCACGCACACTGGCGCTGCGCGGGAACAGATCCATCAGTGCCATCTCGCCGAAACAATCACCCTCGCCGAGATAAGTCAGCAGATGCTCCTGCCCTTCCCAGTGCTTCAGCACCGCGACGCGCCCCGCCTCCAGCACGAACACGGACTGGGCCTGGTCGTTCTCGCGGAAGAAGTAGGCACCGGCAGGCAAGGTGACCTTCGAGCCTTGATCCACGAGGAGCTGCAGCACGTCGGCACGGATGCCGCCGAAGATCGGCATGCGCTGGAAGGCAGCGGTGCGTGCAGGTTCCATGGGTCGACGGGAGCCGTGCCGTGCATGCTAGCCCGATTCGGCCGGCGCGCCCACCTCCACGGGCTCCGCCCGGCCAAGCCAGAACCGAGTAGACGGGATTTCTCAGGTAGACTCTCGTCGTTCCGCACCACCCGCCCCCAGCGGGCGCTCGAGTCCGCGTGTAGCCCGCCTCAGCAAGCGGCCTGAACCATGTTACGGTACCCTCGACCTCGGGCACGCGTGTACGCGCGCCTCGCTGAACCGCCTGCGGGAGCGTACATAGCCGCTTTCTCAACCGCTTGTTGACCATGTATCGAGCCCATTTCGGCCTGCGCGAGCTGCCGTTCGGCATCACGCCCGACACCAGCTTTGCCTTCTCCGGCACCTCGCACCAGGAGGCGCTGAACACCCTGCTGGTGGCCGCCAGCAGCGGGGAAGGCTTCACCAAGATCACGGGTGAAGTCGGGACCGGCAAGACCATGCTGTGCCGTCGCTTCATGTCGGCGCTGGACGCGGGATACGTCTGCGCCTACCTGCCCAACCCGCTGCTCGAGCCGAAAGGCCTGATGCATGCGCTGGCGCAGGAACTGCAGCTGGAGGTCGCGGAGGGCGCCGCCCTGCAGGCGCTGATCCAGCAGCTCGGCCAGGCACTGCTCGGCTACGCCCGGAAGGACAAGCGCGTGCTGGTGTGCATCGACGAGGCCCAGGCCCTGCCCCTGGACACGCTCGAGGCGCTGCGCCTGCTGACCAATCTCGAAACGGAGAAGCGCAAGCTGCTGCAGGTGATCCTGTTCGGCCAGCCCGAGCTCGACGAGCTTCTGGCGCAGGACTCCCTGCGCCAGTTGCGCCAGCGCATCACCTTCGAGTACCGCCTGCAGGGGCTCAACAAGCCGGAGTTGCTGCTATACCTCGCGCACCGGCTGCGCGTAGCCGGATACTCCGGGAGGCCGCTGTTCACGCGCGGGGCGGTCAACGGCCTGTATAGCGCCAGCGGCGGCGTTCCCCGGCTGATCAACGTGCTCGCTCACAAGGCGCTGCTGCTTGTATACGGCGAGGGCGGCTACGAGGTGCAGAGCCGGCACATCAAGGCCGCCGTCAAGGACACGTCCTCAGCCAACCGGTCGCGGCTGCCCTGGTGGCGGCCACGCGCGAGGCGCTCACAGTCCTAGCCGACTGCGCCTTCAACGCCCCTCCTGCGTGGTCACGGTCCCTCGCCCCTGATCCGCAGCTGGAGTCTCTCCGCGAGCCGCGGAGTCAGCTCGATAATGCGGTCGATGGTCATCCGCACATGAGCCTCGACCGCAATGGCGTTCGTTTCATGCTCTGGGACGACTTCGTCCACATCGGGAAGCGGTTCCCCGGGAAGGCCACACGCCTCTGTGAACAGAGGAACGTCCCCACGACCGAAACGCTCCACCAGCACGGCGCGATGCTCCGTGCTCATCGCGATGATGAGTCCAGGCTCCCGTAGCATCTCTCCAGTCAGAGTCCGCCGACGATGCTGCCTGACGTCGAGTCCTCGGGCGAGAAGATAGTCTCTGACGACCGGCCTCACTACGTACGGAAAATCCTCGGTCCCGGCGGAGGCGACCACGATGTCGCTCATGGGGCCGAGAACTTCGCGCAGTGCGTACTCCGCCGTCAGGCTGCGAAAGATGTTGCCGGTGCAGACGAACAGGACACGATGCATATCGTTTCCTCGTGGCATCGATCAATGCACACGAGCGATCGGGCTTGGGGATATCGGTTCCGGGGCCGACCAGCGGCTCACGGGGCGACCGACTCGTAGTCGAACGGCATCGCGGTCTCCAGCACACGATCCGGCGTGCGCTCGCGCTCGGCCTGCCGGCGCTGTTCGTCCGGCTTGAGCTGCGCTTCCATGTACGCGCCGAGATAACGGCCGCGAGCGGTCATGGTACGGCCGACCCGCAGGCGTTGCGCTTCGAAGGCCGCCAGTCCCGCCGCGTAATCGCCGCCGCTGTGCTCGAGCGCCTCGACCAGGGCAAGTGCATCGCCCCCGGCCTTGGGCACACCCATCGCGACGTGCGGGCGGGCGACGAATGCAGCGTCGCCGATGATGGCCACGCGTCCCACGACCAGGCGCGGCGATTCCAGATCGACGATCGGTTGGAAGAAGTGCAGCCGCGCGCGCTCGACCGCCTCGGCAAACTGGGGCGCCAGCACCCTCCCCGCCATCGCCACCATCTCGTCGCGCACAAGCACGCTGAGCGACGCGGGAGGAATGCCCCCCGCATGGTAGCGACCACGGTCGTCGGTCAGCATGCGGGGCAGCTCATCGGCCTCGCGCACCGGGTGGTACCAGACCACGTTGTATTGCCGCCGTCCCGGCTCGACACTGTGGTCCGGGCCCGGCACTGCATAGCCGATGCCTTGCTCGCCGGGCGCAGCGCAGATGGTGTAACGCTCGAACAGCAGCGCATACGTTGACGCCGACAGTGCACTCTCGTCGGTCAGGCAACGCCAGGCCACATAGCCGGGGTAGAACGGCCTGGCCTTTGGCAGCACCTGGCCCCGCACCGTCGAGCGCAGGCCGTCGGCGCCGACCAGCAGGTCGCCCTCCATGCGCGCGCCGCCACTGAAATGCGCTGTCACGCCGGCATCGTCCTGCTCGATGCGCTCCAGTGTGACGCCGCTGTGGTAGCGCGCCGCCGGGAACACCACCTTCAGCATCTCGAACAACCGGCGCCACGACGTCATCACCTGCGGAAACTCGCGCTCGACCATGATATTCCCCGCCCGGTCGAGGACGATGCGAGCCGGCAGCGTGACGCCGTACTGCTCCTCCCGCTCTTCCACGCCCGCGGCCCGGAACGCATCGACCAGGCCGGGCAGGATCGTGATGCCGGCGCCGCGCCCTTCGAGCACGCCGCCCGTGCGCTCGAAGACGTGGACGTCCCAGCCGCTGCGGTGGAACAGGTTGCCGGCGATCAGACCGCCGAGCGAGCCGCCGACTATCAGAACCCGGCGGCGCGCAGAGTGAGAAGGGCCTGCCATCGTCAGCTCACCCGGTCGGTGGACAGCCCCGAGAGCTGCTCGGCGTGCTTGATGGCCGCCATGTAGTCCTCGTCGCCGTAGCCCGCGCCCACGACCGACTGCATGAGCTGGCGTGTGGCGGCGGTGAGCGGCATCGGCACCGAGTTGGCGCGGGCCGCCGCGAGCATCAGATCGATGTCCTTGAGGATCAGGCGCGTGGTCATGGTCGGCGTGAAGTCGCGCCGCTTGAGCAGCGCCGCTTTCGCCTTCAGCCAGGGAGAGGTGAGCGTGCTCTGCGCCAGCGTGTCGAGCATCAGGCTCCAGTCGAGGCCGGCCTTGCGGCCCAGCGCCAGCGCCTCGGCCATCGCCTGGGCGAAGTTCACCACCAGGGCGTTGACCACCAGCTTCATCACGCGCGCCTCTTCACCCGCTCCCAGGTAAACCTGGGCATTGCTGAAAGTCTGCACTACCGGCTTCACCGTCTCCCAGGCCGATTGCGGACCCGACACCAGCGCGGTGACCTCGCCGCGCTGCGCCGAGGCCGCGTTGCCCGAGATCGGTATGCGCAGGTAGAGCACGCCGAGCTTGTCCGCCTCGCGCGCGACCTCGGCGGACACCTCGACCGACACGGTGCTGGTGTCGATGAAGACGGCGCCAGGCCTGGCATTGGCCAGCACCCCTTCGGGCCCCAGCGCGATCGCGCGCAACGTCGCATCGTCCGGAATGCTGGAGAACACCAGGTCCGCTTCGCGCGCGCACTCGGCCCGGTTCGCCGCCTCCCGTGCGCCTCGCGCGGCCAGCCTCTGGCGGCTCGCCGCGGTGCGCGAGCACACCAGCACCGGGTAGCCGGCCGCGAGGATGAAGCCCGCCATCGCCGTACCCATCCGGCCCGCGCCGATCCAGCCTATGGTTGGAAGAGTTGCCATTTCACGCTCCCAGGTAGTAGCTCTTGACGAGCTCGCTCTCCCGCAGCTCGGCGAGGTTGCGGCCTTCGAACGCGATCTCGCCGTGCACGATGATGTAGCCGCGGTCGGCGATGCGGCTCGCCTCGTGGAAGTTCTGCTCGGCCATCAGCACGGTCAGCCCGAACTGCTCCTTGAGCTGACGGATCATGTTGATGGTCTGGATCACCAGCACCGGCGACAGTCCTATCGACGGCTCGTCGACCAGCAGAATCCGCGGGGCCGACATGATGGCACGGGCAATCGCCAGCATCTGCTGCTGGCCGCCGCTCATGCTTCCGGCGAGTTGGCGGGCACGCTCCCGCAGCAGCGGAAACACCTCGTAGCACAAGGCAAGGTTGCGCTGGATCGCGGGCCGCGCGGCAGTCCGGAAGGCGCCCAGCAGCAAGTTCTCCTCGACCGTGAGCTTGGGGAACAGCCGGCGGCCCTCCGGGACCATCGCGATTCCCAGCGCAACGATTTCCTGAGGCGGCTTCCCGGTCAGGTCCAGGCGCTCGCCGTCCACCTCCAGCGTCACCCTCCCGCTGGAAGGCGTCACCAGGCCCATGATGCACTTCATCAGCGTGCTCTTGCCGTTGCCGTTGGTTCCGAGCAGAGCCACCGTCTCGCCCTGGGACACCTGCAGCGAAACGCCGTGCAGGGCGCGCACCGCACCGTAACCCGCTTCCAGGTTGTCGACGGCGAGCCTAAGCACCGAGGTAGACCTTGCGCACACTGGCGTCGGCGGCAACCTCGGCCGACGAGCCTTCAGCCAGGATCCGGCCGGCGTCCAGGCATACGACGCGTTGCGAGAAGCGCATGATCGCGCGCATGATGTGCTCGACCATGATGATGGTGACGCCCTGCTGGTTGACGCGCAGCACGATCGCGAGCATCTCGTCGACCTCCGACGCGGATAACCCGGCCATCACCTCGTCGAGGATCAGCAGGCTGGGCCGAGACGCCAGCGCCCGCGCCAGCTCCAGCTTGCGCAGCTCGACCTGCGAGAGCGTGCTCGCCAGCGCGTCCGCCTTGCCCGCCAAGCCCATCTCGGCGAGGATCGCCAGCGCCTCGCCGCGCACGTCGGCCAGATGCAACGAGCGGCGGTGCGTCACGTACTCCAGCGGCACCGCGACGTTCTCGGCCAGGCTCATGCGCGAAAACGGACGCGGGATCTGAAAGCTGCGCGCCATGCCGAGCCGCGTGCGCCGGTGCGCAGGCAGCCGCGTGACCTCGGCCCCGTCGAAGCCGATGAAGCCCGCGTCGCTGCGCAGCGAGCCGCTGATGCAATTGATCAGGGTGGTCTTGCCCGACCCGTTCGGCCCGATGATCCCCAGCCGCTCGCCACGACGCGCACTCAGGCTCACGTCCGAAAGCGCGGCGAAGCCACCGAAGCGCTTGCTGATCCCCCTGACCTCCAGCAACTGCGCGCTCACCGGCTCGCTCCTCCACGCCCCGACAGCCGTTGCGCCAGCCCGAGGATGCCTTGCGGCGCAGCCACCACGAAACCGACCAGCACAAGCCCGACCACCAGCACATTCAGCTCCGAGGAAACGGTCACGGTCACCACCTGCTGCGCCGTGCCGAGCAGCACTGCGCCGATGACGGGGCCGAGCCAGCTTGCGGTCCCACCGATGAGGGGCATGGCCAGCGCCGACACTGCATAGTTCAGGCTGAAGGCCGACACCGGCTCGATGAAGCTCATATACAGGGGGAACGGCGCACCGGCCACCCCCATCAGTGCGCCCGACAGCGTCGCAGCCACGAGCTTGAGCCTCAGCGTGGGCACGCCCACCGACTCGGCGGCTTCCTCGTTGTCGCGGATAGCACGCAGCCCCCGCCCGATCCAGGAGCTCTCCACGAAGCGCGCCAGTCCCACCGCCAGCACGGCGAAACAGGTCATCGCCACGAACAGCATGCGGTTATATGAGACGAACGCCGCCGGGGCCTCCGGCTGAAAGATGGCGATGCCGCGCGCACCGCCCACGAAGCTCCAGTTGATCACCACCGTCTCGCAGATGACGGCGATGGCGACCGTGGCGATCGAAAAGAAGATGCCGCGCAGACGCAATGTCAGCGCACCCACCAAAAAACCCATGGCGCCCGCAACCGCCGCAGCCGCGAGCACCTGAACCAGCAAAGGCGCCTCGAATGCCTGGATTAGCGCAACGGAGGTGTATGCACCGGCTGCGAAGAACGCCCCCGAGCCGAAGTTGACGTAGCCGGCGTAGCCGCCGAGGATGTTCCAGGCGGTGGCGAGCACCACGAACTGCAGCACCACGTAGCCGGCGAAGAACACGTACTCGTTCCCCACCGTGCGCGTGAGCAGAAGAGCAGCGAACACTACCGCAACCGCGCCCGCCACGAACCTGCTCCACCCGCGCATGCCGCCTCAGCGCCCGAACAGTCCCGCAGGGCGCACGGCCAGGACCAGCAGCAGCAGGCCGAACGCCACCGCCGGGGCCCAGGAGGCACCGAACGAAGTCAGCACCACGCTTTCCGCGACGCCGAGGATCAGGCCGGCCGCGAGCGTGCCGGGCATGCTGCCCAGCCCAGCCAGCACCGCCACGCAGAAGGTGCGGCCGATGTACAGGCGCCCCAGCCCCGGTTCCACCGGGCCGACGATGATCAGCAGCGCGCCGGCGAGCGCACACGTCCCCATGGCGATGCCGAACGCCCATTGCTTGACGCGGATGGGATCGGCGCCCATCAACGCCAGCGCGGTCTGGTCCTGCGCCACTGCTTTGATCGCACGGCCGGTGAAGGTGCGTGACAAGTACAGCGACAATCCAACGGTGAGCGTGAGCGCGACGGCAAACGCAACCAGCATCCGGGTCGGCAGCCGCATATCGGCCAGCCGCACGCTGTCCCCGATGTAGGGCGCGTCGACCATGCGCTGGTCGACGCCGAAGGCGAGAATCAACGCGACCTCCACGATGAACGCGACGCCGAAGAAGAAGGCCAGCCCGCGCAGCCCCGCATCGCTGCCCCGCCGCTCGAAGACGGCATGGTAGAAGCGGTAAAGGCTGAGCCCCACCAGGAAGAACACCGGCATGAGCAGCGCACCGGCCAGCAGCGGGTCCACGCCCTGCTGGCCGAGCAGATACACGCCGTAGGCGCCCAGCACCAGGAAGGCCGGATGCGCGATGTGCGGCACGTCGAGCAACCCGAACGCGACCGACAGTCCGATGCTCATCGCCGCGTAGAAGCAGCCGAGCAGCAGGCCGGCGATGATGGCCTCGATCAGCAGCTCGGGGGGCATGCCCTCGGTCTCCCTTTCACCTTAAACTGAAGGTGCATCCGGCTTTCCTGTGGGTCGCGTGCGGCAACACCGCGGCCCCCCCTTCAAGGGGAGGGCTCGGGTGGGGAGTATCAAGTCGAGTTGTCTATGTTCTCTGTGGCTATTTGGTTTCGAGCTGACCATGCTCACTTGCGCGCCTGCCCGAACGGCAGCACCTCGCCGGTCTGGAAAGCAGCCGGGGCGACGATGACCTGATTGCCGGGGCGGCGGAATTGGTCGAGGTCCTTGTCGACGATACCGCGGAACTGCACGTAGACGATGCGCGGGTTCGCCCATTCGCCGGTGGGTCCGTAGCGGATGGGTCCGACGATGGTCTTCATCTCGTGGCTGCGGATGTACTGCGCCAGGACCTTGTGGTCCAGGCTGCCGGTGGCAGTTACCGCCTGAGCGAGGATCTCGCCGATCGCATAGTCGAAGGGCGGCAGATAGAAACCCAGGGGATCCACGTTCGCCTCGGCGGCTTTGGCCTGGTAGCGGGTGAGGAAATCGCGCACGCCCGGAAAATCCATGGTCTTCTCGGGCACCCAGACGTTGTAGTTCACCACCCCGTTCAACTGCGAGCCCAGCGCCTGCATGATCGTCGAGTACTGCAGGCCCACCATACCGCCGCCGAACAGCTTCACGCTCTCGCCGATGCCGATCTCGTTGACGGCGCGAATGACGGCAGCCGAGTCGGCCGGATAGGACGCCACGAACACGGCGTCGGGCCGCTTCACCCGGATCGCTCGGACCATCGAGGAGAAATCCACCGTGCTGGGCGGGTAGTTCTGGTCGTACACGGCCTCGAGGCCATGCGCTTTCAGCCCGGCGCGCACGCCGCCCGCCAGGTTCTGCGAGAACTCGGCGTCCGCCGCGAGGATGGCGATGGTCTTCGCGCCGAGCCTGCGGCACAGCTCGAGGAAGGGCGCGGCCGCGTCCCGCGCGGAGGCCCAGGGCTGGTTGTTGAAGTACTTGTCGTGGCGAATGCGTGCGTTCGCGTCGAGGGCGAAGTTGCCGATCAGCAGCAGGTCGCGCCGCTTCACGAGCGGCATGATGGAGGCGGTCGGATTGGTGGCGTAGGGTGCGACGAGCAGATCGACCTTGTCCACGTCCAGCAGCTTGGTGTAGATCCCCGGCGTCAGAGCCGGGTTGCCCTGGTCGTCGTAGACGACCAGCTCGACCGGCCGTCCGAGCAGCCCGCCGCGGGCGTTGATGTCGTCGCGCCAGATCTGCAATGCAACCAGGCCGGACTTGCCGGCGCCGCTGAGCGGTCCGGTCTGGGCAATGGAGAAGCCCACCCGGATCGGCTTACCGCTCTGCGCATGGACCGCTGGCGGCGGCAGCAACGAAAAGAGCGCTGCAACGCCGAGCAGCAGCGTTGCACGCATCCGCTTGTTCACGACCTCCCCCTCCGTATCGCCGGCGCGGCTGGTCCGATGCCGCCGCGCTCCTTACCCGGTGCGTCGCGGGATTCGACTGTACCAGCTACTCGCCCACACGGCCAACTAGTGGGCTGGAACGCTGAAATGCGGAGCTGGGGAAGAGGGTCGAAGACGGGTACTGAAGCTGAGAGCCAGGATTGGTGAGCTTCAGCCCGCTTGGTTCAACGGGCCGGCGCAGGCGCACTGCCCGCGCCGCTCTCGCCGGCTGCGCGCCGCGGGAGCAGCACGACGAAGATGGTGCCGCGGCCCTCATGGCTGCGGCAAAGGATGCGGCCGCCCATGCCGCGCACGATGGACTCGCTGACCGACAGACCGATGCCCTCGTGCCCTTCGCCTTTGGTGCTGAATCCGGCCTGGAACAGGCGGCGCATGGACTCCGGCGCCATGCCCTTGCCGGTGTCGGTGACCTGCAGCAGCACGAACGGCTCACCGCTGAGGTTGACGTTATCGGCGGTGACGATCGTGAGCCGGCCGCCGTCCGGCATCGCCTCCACGGCGTTGGTCAGCAGGTTGAGGACGACCTGCTTCAACCCCACCGCGTCGCCCTGCAGCACCGGGATCCGCGGGTCGAGCTGCTGCTGCACCTCGATGCCGCGACCGGCGGTCAGCGTCTCGCTGGCGAGCGTCATCACCTCTTTCACCGTGGCATTAAGGTCGACGCGCGCGGCTTCCCCGGTCTCCACCGTGAACGGCGCTCCCATGCGTTGCACGATGCGTCCGATGCGGTCCAGCTCCTCGTTGAGGATGCCGAGCTCCTCGCCGAACCGGTGCGCGTCGCCGAGCTTGTTGCCCAGCACCTTGAGGTAGTTCTTGACCACGCTGAGGGGATTGGCCGCCTCGTGTACGACACGCTTGCCCAGCGCCTGGAACTGCGCCGTCAGCGCGTTGCGCATGCGCTCCTGTTGCTCGCGCGCCTGCTCGGCCCGCATTACGGCCGCCCCGGCGGAGGCAGCCAGGCGCGCGAGCAATGCGCCCTCGGCCGCCTGCTCTTCGCTCCATTCGCTGGCCAGTCCGAATACCGCGACCCCCTGCAGCCGGGGACCGACCAACAACGGCAGGCAGAGCAGGCCGTCGCTCCCGAGCATGCGGGCCAGCACGCGATCCAGCGCGCTGCCCTTCTCCGTCACCCGCGCGCCGAAGGCATGGACCAGCCGCTTTTCGCGCACGGCCTCGGCGATCAGGCTGCGGGAAGATGCTGTCTCCACCCGCAGCTCGGCCAGCTCCGGAGCATCGCCGGCCAGCGGCGTGCCGTTCAGCGTCGTGCCCTGCGCATCGACCATGAAGAAGTAATGCTGTTCGAGGCGCGTCAGCAACCGCCATGCTCGACGCAGCCGCTCCAGCACGCCCTGCCCATTGCCCGCTGCCGCGAGCGCCTGATAGAGGATCTGACGGAATGCCGCCTCGCCGACTGCCTCACCCAGATCGATCCAGGCGTCGCCCGGTGCCGGGCTGGTCGCAGCGGCCGATGGCGCGGTATCCCAGGTTCCTGCCAGGATGTCGGTTGCGCCGGTGTCACGTGCAGGCTCCAGCCCCAGGTGCAGCTCGCGCGCGGCGGCCACCGCTGTCTCGGCCGCTCGCGTGATGTCCTGCTCATCGAGGCCGAGCAGGTCTTTTCCGAGCTTGCGAGCGGTCTCGTAAGCGCCGCCGTCTGCCAGAGCGAGCGCGACTTTCAGCGCGCGCACCACGAACGGCGCATCGGCGAGGACCTCAGCGGACTCCTTGCGCAGCCGCAGCGCGTCGGCTACGAACGGCGGCAGCCATCCGCGTCCGATCCAGGCGCCGTCCGTCTCCGCGAGCACCATCACCGTCGCTTCGCTGTCGGCCCAGGACAATTCGTGGGGCGCGGGCGCTCGTACCGGCGCGCTCGCGCCGGTGCCCTGCCGGGCAAGCGTGCCGATGTCGCACAGCAGCCCGGCCAGATAGCATTCCTGCTCTGGCTTGCCCGCGGCACGCGCCAGTGCGGCTGCCGCATGAGCGCACACCAGGGAGTGACGCCAGGTCTGCGTAAGTGGCCCGGGCGTGGTGTCGGTCAGGCCAGCGGCCACCTGGCGCGTGGCCCGCAGAAGCGTGTAGGCCTGCAGCAGGTCGCGGCCCAGCGCATCGACGCAGGCCTCCATGGAGAAGCCACGCGATGGGTCGGGGAAACCGGTCCCCGCCAGCACGGCACGCAGCACCGCGAGCGTCAGCGCGGGATCGGTAAGAATCACGCGCCCCAGCGACGACGACGTCGCACCGCCCTCGCCGAGCGTGGACAACAGCCGACTGAGCACCCGCGGATTCGCCGGAAGCTCCGGGACGCTGAGCTGCGCCCCTTCCCCTGCCCTTTTCATATAGTCTCGTGCGCGTGAGCGAAATGTTGTCGGCCCAGTCGCCCGGCATGCGTGCCGGGCCGCAGCCGCGAGGATGTCGAGACCGCTTGCATCCTTTTATTCTTATGTACTTGCGAAGCTCGCATGATCCAGCTGGCATAACAACAAGCGTCACAGGCATGTGTTGGCTTTGTGTCGGATTGCCGTGGATGTGTGAGCAGACTGATTCGGCTTTGTCAGCAACTGGCGCGAGACTGTGAACGAAGTGTGGGGCGGCTCTCCATTTCCCGGCTAGAATCGGGACTCGGCACAGGTGGGAGCGGGCGCCGGGACGGCTTCCCAGGCGGCCGACCTCGGCATCCGAAGGAGCAGCACAGGAGCGAGTCGTGGACGAAATCATCCTGCACCACTATCCGGCTTCACCCGTCTCCGAGAAGGTGCGCGTCGGCCTCGGCATCAAGGGGCTCGCCTGGCGCTCCGTCGAGATTCCGCGGCTGCCGCCGAAGCCGGATGTCATGCCGCTCACCGGCGGCTACCGGCGCACCCCGATCATGCAGATCGGCGCGGATATCTACTGCGACAGCCAGTGCATCCTGCGCGAGCTGCAGCGCCGCTTCCCCGAGCCGACCTTCTATCCCGGTGGCGCGGACGGTCTGCCCTGGGGCATCAGCCGCTGGACCGACATGCTGTTCGACGTTGCCGTCCGGCTGTCCCTGGGTGCGAACGCAGACCAGCTTCCCGAGGCTTTCGCGAAAGACCGCGTGCGGTTGTTCCTCGGTTCGCACGGTGATCTGAAGAAAGTGCAGGCCGATCTTCCGCACACCATCGCGCAGTTGCGTGCGCAGCTGGGCTGGATCGATCAGAGGCTTGCCGGTGGCCGCCGCTTCATGCTCGGCACCGAACCGGGGCTTCCCGATGCGCTCGCCTACTATGTGGTGTGGTTCGTGCGCGGCCGCTGGCAGGGCGGTCCGGCCCTGCTGTCGCAGTTCCCTGCGCTGGAAGCCTGGGAGCAGCGCGTGAAGGCCATCGGCCACGGCCGCCCCTCGGAGATGAGCTCGGGCGAAGCGCTCGACATCGCGCGTGCGAGACAGCCCGCAACACCTGAACAGGTCGATCCGCGCGACCCGCAGCAGCTGATGCCGGGACAACGGGTGAGCGTGGTTGCAGACCTCGACAGCGGCGAGGCGCCGGTGGCCGGCGCGGTGCGCCTGGTCACTCGCGACAGCATCGCCATCCTGCGCGACGACCCGCGCGTGGGCACGGTGTGCGTGCACTTCCCTCGGGTGGGCTATCGCGTTGCCACCGTCTGAGCCGTTAGATCTAGCCGCAGAGACGCAGAGGACGCAAGGGTGCGCAGAGAGGGCTGCGAGGAGAAGTTGACCCGCCAAGCGGGCTCTCGACGGGATGGGCGGGGAACGCGATTCAGCTTTTCCTCGGCGTCCCTCTGCGCCGTCTGCGGTAAATGAGTTGCGCCGTAGATAACCTACGCGCTAACCGTGTCGCTCCCGACTGTCCTCCGGCGCCTGCGCACGGTCGCGCATGCCGTAGTCCCGCAACACCGACGCTACGCGCAACCGGTAGTCGGCGAAAATCCCACCGCGCCCCTGGGCCTGCGCACGGCGATGGTTCTCCAGGTTGCGCCAGTTCCTCAAAGCGTCCTCGTCGCGCCAGAACGATACAGACAGATACTTTCCGGGCGCCGTGAGGCTCTGGAACCGCTCGATCGAGATGAACCCGTCCATGCGCTCCAGCTCCGCGCGCAGCGCTGCCGCCAGCTCGAAGTACTCGGTGGCCCTGCCCTCGGCAGGCCACACCTCGAAGATCACTGCGATCATGCCGGCCTCCTTCGAACGCGCGGGACGACAGTATTTTGCCCAAAAAAAGGCTTCAAGCCAAAACTCATCCGCCTCACAAGGGCACGCGTGAGAAGCAAGAAACGCATTGACCACGAAGGACACGAAGGGAACCGCTGAACGCACCGAGTTCGTCGCGTCTGTTTCTTCGACGCCCGTTCGTGTCTCCCAACAGAGCCTCCCCTGCCCTCTCTCGCCAGGGAAGCTTCTCTCGAAGCGGCTCGTCAGCTCACCCGACGGAGTCTTCCACAGTTGATGTGCTCTTCCTCGCACCGGTAAGACACGCAGGGTCGCTGCCCGTTTCCTTCGTGTTCTTCGTGTCCTTCGTGATCAATGAGTGTTGGTTCCCCCGTGTGTCTTGGCAGCCGTCTCGGGATGGCAGAGGCCAGAAACGAAAAGCCCCGCATCAGCGGGGCTTCTCATTCGGGCGCGGACGAGTGCGGCCGGTCAGGCTGCGCGTCGTGCGAACGAGCCGGTGCGGGCGGGTGCGGCGGTGTCTTTGTGCCGGAAGCTGATGCGCGCCTTGGAGAAGTCGTAGGGCGACATCTCCAGGCTGACGCGGTCGCCCGCGAGGATGCGAATGCGGAACTTGCGCATCTTGCCGGACGCATACGCCACAACTTCCACACCGTTCTCCAGCTTCACCCGGAACACGGCGTTGGGCAGGACTTCGGTTACGGTTCCTTCCAGTTCGACCAGCTCTTCCTTAGCCATAGCTCACCTCACTCTTTTCTCTCGGCACGCGGCGCGCCCGGCGCTGCTGCAGAACGTGGCTGCTGCGCAGAGTTTGCGCGCCGCCGTTCTGCCCGCGGAGGTTGCATGGAATCGGACGAAGGGCTGCCGTGCCGCAGTCGGTTCGCCAGGATCATCTCGGTAGCTTCACGTGGGGTCAGGGGTCTGGCCATCGGAGTACCTCCATGTCGGATGCGGGAAAACGAAAAGCCCTCGGCCGGGGTCCACGACCGAGGGCTCAACTTGTTGGCAAGTATACAGGTTTCCGCCTCCCGGCTCAACCTCCGGTGAGACCCGGGCCGACGACCCTCCCGGTCCCATGCGGAGAAACAGCCGATTGCGCAGCGGCCGGTGCGCTGGCGGCTTCGCGCTCACCGTATCGGAGCGCGCATCAGGCCTGGGCGGCCTCCTCGTCCAGCGTCTGCGCACCCTCCGAGAAGATGCGTCCCGCGCTCGGGTACAGGTGCACCAGCACTTCGCGTGCAGCCGCCGTCACGATGGGCTGCGCCGCCCGCTCGATGTCCTCGCGCGCGACACCCTGCGCGGCGCGTGCCCACACCGCGTCGAGCCCCGCGCGGCGACGGTCGATCACGCCCTCCACCAGAGGCTGCCAATGCGGAGGGTACTCCCCTTCGACCCATGCGCCGCGGCCGCGGCCGAAATGCGCCACGGCCAGATAACGCAGCAGCGCAGCCGTGACGCGCTGCGTGAGAAACACGGTGGACCACCCGACTCTGCCGGACTCGGCGCCACGCACCAGGTTGTAGGCTTGCGCGGCACCGCTCGCGCCCAGCGCGCCGAGGATTCCGCCGATCAGCGCGCCGGCTCCGAAGGTGAGCCCGCCCGCATGCAGATCGGCAACCAGCCCGCCGAGCGCGCCTGACACCAACCCGCCGAGCACACCCGATTTCCCCACCTCCGCGGCCCGGCTCACGTCGAACTGCCCGGCCACGCGTGCGAGGACCTCGTCCGCAGCGCGTCCGGACAAGCCATGCAGTGCGATCAGCCGGTCGGTTGCTTCGCGCACCGCGGCGTCGAGACGCTTCGCCAGCGCAGTCATCGCGCGTTCGAGGTCCGGATCGGCCGGCTCGCCGCCGCGCACTACCGACCCCAGCCAGCGGCCCGCCTTGTCGCGCAAGCGCTGCGGCTGCACCGTCTCGCGGTCCGCGGCTGCAGTCGCCACCTGCGCCGCGAGCGTGCGCATGGAGGCATCGAACAGATCGAGGTTGCGCCGCCGCCACCTGCCACGCAGCCGGTCGAACGCTTGGCCCTTGTCCGCCGTCAACACCTCCCGGACGGCCGCGAGCAGCTGGTCTTCCTGCACCCAGCAGCGTGCGAACGCGTCGAGTCCCAGCGCCCCGCGCACCCACGGACAGGCGGCAAGATGCTGCCGCCACGCCGCCTCCTCCGCAGCGTCGGCGGCAGGTCCGCGCGGCGGACCGGTCTGGTTGAGCAGCAGCAGCACCGGCTTGCCGAGCCAGCCGAGGATCTGCATCTCGACCTCGACGTAGCCGGCCGAGGCCGGGTCCTCGGCCGCGTTGACGAGATACAGAACCACGTCGCTCTCGTCGCGTGCGTTGCGCATCGCCTGCTGGCTGCTGTAGAACGGACGATCGGTGAAGCGGTCCCAAACCTGCGTCATCAGCCACCCGAGCGGATTGCTGGCCGCACGCAGGCGGTTGAGCAGGCGCGCGCTGTCGCCGAAGCCCGGCGTGTCCCAAAGGCGCAGCGCATCGCCCTCCGGCGTGTCGATCAGCACGTGCCCTTCGGCGACCTCGGTAACGTGCGGGCGGTCGCGCACCTCGCCGATATCCCGGCGCAGCAGCGTGCGCGCCAAGGTGGTCTTCCCGACGTTGGTGTGCGAGACGAGGCTGAGATTGACCGTCGTCGCTGCCGCCGGGGAGCTCATCGATGGGTCAGAAGAGACCGAATCCAGACACGTCGTGCATCGGGTACTCGCTCGCTGCGCCCGACAGGGCATACCAGCGCGCAGGTCCCGCGCTGTAGTCGCACAGCCGGCTCACGCGCTGACTGCCGGCTGCCACAGCATTGCACGCAGGCGCTGTGCATAGTCGCTGTCGTCCGCGCCTGCGCGCGGCCGGCCGAGGTCGACGAAGCAGGCACTGAGACCGCGCGCGGAGACGAAAGCACGCCATACTTCGCGCCGCTCGGCGATCCGCTCTGCGCCGCCCGACTGCGCCATCCGCACGCGATAGGGAGCCTCGTCCACCAGGACCAGCAGCTGGGTGTGGCGCCGCGCCCGCTCCAGCCAATCGCGCCCTCCGGCGATGACGCTACCGTGGTTTTCGTCTTCCGGCGTAGCCGCCAGGTTGAACAGCAGCGCGATGACATCCGCGATCGCCCCGCCGCGATCGGCCAGGTTGTGCAGGAAGCCCTCCTCGTCGCCGTACCGCACGGGTGCATGCACGTCGACCGCAACCCCCTCGCCCAGCGCAGCGGGCAGCAACTCCCGCAGTGCCGCCAGAGCAACGGTACCGGGCTCGTACGCGTAGGGCATCACGGCGACGATGCCGCGCCCCGCCGCGCCCTGGGTGGAAGCGAAGGCCGAGCGAAAGTACGGGACGAGCGCGGGAGGCAAAGCGGCATGCCGGGAGCGGCGCCACACCGCCACCGTTGCAGCAAGGGCGAGTAGCAGGCGGGGCAGTACCACGAACACCAGCACGCTCGCCGCGAGCAGATGGATCCACCGCGCCGCGCTCTCGCCGCCGCGGCCCTCGTCCCAGCGCAGCGCGCCGAGATGGTCGGCGTCGGGGATGGGGATGCCCGTCAGCGCCGAGGCCGGAGCGTAGATCACCGCTACGATTGCGTGGACCTGGCGCGCATCGAGAAAAGTGCTCTCCCAACCCGCCCGATAGTCGAGCGCGACCCCGCGCAGGTATAGGCCCGCAATGAGGCCGAGGCCGACCGCCGCAGCGCCCAGATGGAACAGCCGCACTGCCCGCGCCGTCAGCAGCGCACGCGCCGCCTCGGACCAGTCCGCAACAAAGCGCCCGAGCGCCTCGGCCAACACCGCATCGAAGGCCGCCGCGCGGGCAACGAGCCGTTTGACACGTCCCAGCGTGGATTGCGCGAGCAAGCGCGGGAGGGATGGACGGCCGGTTCCCGCGCGCACCGACGATCGGACGGCGTCCAGTGCCAGCAGCACGTACACGAGGACGTTCCACAGCACCAGGCCGAGGAGCGGGAAGGACAGGATGTTGATCCGCCGGCTGCCGTCCAGCGCGGAGAGTCCCACCCCGAGCGCAGCAGCCAGCACCACCACCAGCCAACCGGCCCAGGCTGGACCGCGCGAGAGGGCGAGCACAGTGTCGACGAACGGATGACGGGCGACGAGCTGGCGGCGCAGCCTTTCGGCGCGGCGCGCCAGCAGCTCCTGCGCTTCGGCGCTCAGCGGTGCGCCCACGGTCGGCCCGGCACTTGCAGCCGGGCCGCCGCCTGCGTCTCGCACCGCTTCTCGCGTCGCTGCCGCCCGGTCCGCGGACGGGATGAGCGTTCCCCCACGGTCGGTTTCCTCGACCGCCTTGATCAGGAGCAGGGAGCGGAGAGCATCTTCGCGCATCGGTAGCCGCAACGGCGGGATGAGCCGCCGTGGTCGTCCAGGCTCGCGATTATCGCTGCTTTCCCGCCGCCTTGTGACGGGCCCCACGCTGTTGGATGGCAGACTTGGTCGCCGCCGACGGTCCGGCGCCGGTGGTTCCCGATCGCCTGACGGCCGAGCGTCGAGCGAACCGCTCGCCCAATGCAAGTTCGGGTAGGCGGCTCTGCAAATCTGGTTCATCCGGAGGCATCCCGTGCATCCTCTCGATTGCCCTCGACGTTAGGGTGTACGCTAACGGCCCGAGCCGGATCGCGCTGGCGGTTTGCGAGGCCGGCGCACGGGCGCCGGGCTGCGCGCGCACAAACCCAACGTCTCACCCGCGGAGGAAGCTATGGCACTCACCATGCAGACGATGACCGACGAACAGCGCAAGTCGGTCGCCCTCGAATACCTCAAGGCCTTCGACAACGGCGGCGTCACCTCGACCGGCGGCTCGATCCTGGACCTGTTCGCCAAGGACGCGCAGGTCTACTTCCCGAAGTGGGGTCTGGCCAACGGCCGAGACGAGATCGGCAAGCTGTTCGGCGACGTGGGCGGCACGCTCAAGTCGATCGTCCATCACTACTCGCACTTCAACTGGATCTTCTCGGGCAGCGATCTGGTGGTGTGCGAAGGCACCAGCCACGGCGAGCACAAGGACGGCCCCTGGCGTGCCGGTGTACCCGAATGGGGCGCGGGGCGCTGGTGCGATGTGTTCGAGATCCGCGACTGGATGATCCATCGCTGCTTCATCTACCTCGACCCGGACTACGCGGGCAAGGACGCCACCCGCTATCCTTGGCTGAGCCAGCGCAAGGGCTAAGAGCCCAAACTTCGGGCTTAGCGACCAATCGCAGAAGCAGAAAGAGGCGCCCGCGGGCGCCTCTTTCGTGGGGAACGGCGCAGCCGGTTACTTCGGCTGCGGCACGATGCGCAGATAGGGCTTGGGAGCCTTCCAGCCCTGCGGGAACTTCTGCTTGGCCTCCTCGTCCGGGACGGACGGGACGATGATGACGTCCTGACCCTGCTTCCAGTTCACCGGCGTGGCCACCTTGTGCTTGGCCGTGAGTTGGCACGAGTCGAGCAGCCGCAGCACCTCATCGAAGTTGCGGCCGGTGCTCATGGGATAGGTCAGCGTCGCCTTGATCTTCTTGTCCGGGCCGATCAGGAAGACCGATCGTACCGTGGCGTTGTCCACGGCCGTCCGCTTGGTATCCCCGCTCGCGTTAGGGTGAATCATGTCGTAGAGCTTGGCCACCTTGAGGTCCTTGTCGCCGATGAGCGGATAGGTGACCGCGTGGCCCTGGGTTTCCTCGATGTCCTTCAGCCAGCGGTTGTGGTCCTCCACCGGATCGATGCTCAGGCCGATGATCTTGCAGTTGCGCTTCTTGAACTCGGGCACGAGCCCGGCCATGTAGCCCAGCTCCGTCGTGCACACCGGCGTGAAGTCCTTCGGATGCGAAAACAGGATGGCCCAACCATCGCCGATCCACTCGTGGAAACGAATCGGGCCCTGCGTAGTGTCTACCGTAAAGTCGGGGGCTTCGTCCCCGATGTGAAGTGCCATGGTCAGTCTCCGTTGCATGTGGTTTTATGGGAAGCGCCGGGCCCGGTGGACCCGGTCGCGTGTTCAGGTGCCGCACCCCAATCCCCGGCGATGTGCGTCGAGTGCGGCAACCTGGATCCTGCAGGGCTGGCCCCGCAACCGAGCAACTGGCGCTCGGCGCGAGGGCGCCAGGCGAACCGTTCAGGCCATTGCGGGCGTGCGCCCCGTCTTCTGCACCCGGTATGGTAATCGATTGATGGTCGGCGCAGCATTAAGTTCCGCCCTCAGCTCAGGAGGTTTCCCCCGACCACGTCCGCGCACAAGAGTGCACCGACGGGCAGACGCCGCGTCACACCCATCCGGCTCCGCCCAGGACCGCGCCAGCCGCAATCAACAGGAGCAGGTGCACCCGCGTGCGCCAGATCAGCACGGCAGCGGCCAGTGTCAGCAACCCGTGGCGCCAGCCTGCAGTCTCGCTGCTCAGGATCCATCCGGTGGCGAACAGCAGCCCGATCACGAGGGGCGCCATGCCGGCCTTGAAAGCCTGGACTGCCCGCCAGTCGCGCCGCGCGTGCCCCCACCGGGCGGCAGCCAGCGCCAGCGTCGTGGACGGCAGCATGATTCCGAACAGGGTCACGGCCGCCCCGGGCAAGCCGGCTGCCTGGTAGCCCATCACCGCCACGAACAGCACGTTCGGGCCGGGCGAGGCCTGGGCGATGGCGATCGACGCGCTGAACTGCGCGTCGGTAAGCAGGCCCATCTGGTCCACCATCACGCGGTGCATGTCGGGAGCCACGGTGATCGCCCCGCCGATCGCCAGCAGCGACAGCAGCAGGAAGTGGCCGAACAGCGCGAGCCAGTCGATCGCAGGGAGCACTGCTAGGGCCCGTCCGCGCGCGCACCGGGCACGGCGCGCAGGCGCCTCCAGGCAAAGGCCCAGGCCAGGCTCCCGAGCCCCAACAGCACCCACACCAGCGGCCAGCGCAGCAGCGCCACACCGACCAGGGCCAGCCCGATGAAGCCGATGCAAACCCCCAGCCCCATCGGATTGACGCGCAGCGCGGCGGCGAGCTTCAGCGCGGTTCCCACGATCAGCCCAGCCGCCACCGCGCCCATACCCTTGAGGGCACCGGCTACGGCAGGCTGCAGCGCATACTGGGCATATACGGCCGTCACCAGGAGTACGATGGCCAGAGGCACGGCCATCATGCCGGCCAGCGCCGCGAAAGCCCCGCGCCAGCCGAAGAAGCGATCACCGACCATCAGCGCCACGTTGCACACGTTGGGACCCGGCAGCACCTGCCCGATCGCCAGAATCTCCAGGAACTGCTCTTTCGTGAGCCAACGCTTCTGCTCGCACAGCACGCGCTGCGCGACGGCCAACACGCCGCCGAAGCCCTGAAGGGCGAGAGCCGTGAACGCGACGAAAAGGTCCTTTGGTGAGGACGGCTGAGCAAGCGGCTCGAGTTGGTCTTTCATGCACATTCGGTCTGAAGGTGCCCAAGTTTGCCTTATCATAGCGTTATCAGGACGACCGACAGCTGCCTGGAGGAGGAAGGAACACCATCTAGCAGAAGGCTCTGTCGGACTGCCTGCCGGAAGCGGACCACTCACCAACAGCATCGACCAGGAATGCCACACTCCACCAGACTCGATCGCATTCTGCGCGCTGCTGCGCGGTTTGCGCTTCGCTTGGCCGGATTGTCGCGTCGGAAACGCTCGGCGCTGCCGGCCTCGCGTCCCGCCGAGCAGCCACAGCCATTCGCCCATCGGCCGGGCTTCGTCCCGTCCCGGCCAGCCGTCCCGAACGGCGCTGGCAGCAGCCAGCTATGGAAGCCTGCCCAAGGCTCCCGTGCAGCCGTTGCGTTCGCCCGAAACTGCACCGCGGAGGCTGTCCTGACCTGGTACACCTGGTTCCTGGAGCAGTCTGTTACCGCGAGCCAGGACGTTGCGACCGAGCCAGTGAAAGACTCCGACCCTCGAGGATCCGGGAGCGCTGCACCAGGGGACGGTCAGAACAGCACGGGAGTGCCAGGCTTCCCAGCGTTCCAGCGGCAAACAGTGGACGCCGTTGGCGACACCGTGCGCGTGCGATTCTTCGATCAGAAAGGAGAGATGGGCGGTACTCTGTGGTTGCATTCTGAGGGCGATCGGTGCATTGTGCGTGTCGCGAGCGGCGCGGAGTTCGTCGTGCGCGTGTGCGCGGAGCTGGACGACCTCGGCGGCGGCCCGAGCACTCCCACGGACACCGGCGAATGGCTCTGGCCCGTGCCAGAGGACGTTGACTTTACCCGCCCCGATTCCCTGCAGGCGTCGACCTAGCCCGCGGCACCGCTACCCCGGTGCCTGGCAGCAGCCAACCAGGCAGTCGTCGCGCATACGCTCTCCAAAGGGCCCACCCGCGCTCACTAGGCGGTGTTTTCCAAGAACTGTACGGCCTGCGGTCGGCCCTCTGCAGTGATCATGCCGACGGTTGGGCCAACCATCGGCACGGTAGGGGAACTTACTCACACCGGCTGGCGTCTACCAAAGGTCATGTACGTCGTCTCCCCCCGGCCCAGCTCCGTAAGCGAGCAGGCGGATCTCGAGCTGGGACAGCGCGCCACGCACGCGGGCACCTTCGATGTACTCAAAGACCGATCCTGAAGAAGTCTACTGCCCCCGCTGCCATGCACCCGCCAGGCGGATTCGCCGCACGCCCTTCGATCGCATCGTCAGTCTGTTCTTTCCGAGGCAGCGTTACCGGTGCCTAGCATTAGACTGCGGATGGGAGGGCCCAGTGTCCCTTCACCGTTCGACGAAGCACCCCTCGTCAAGTGCCTCCTAGCCTCAGTACCGTTTCGTTGATCGAGCTCTGACCTCCCAGCATGCTCGCACGGTTAGCGCCGCGAGCATGCAAGGACTACGCGGCCATCTTGCACTGGCCCCCGCGGCTTCCCCGGCCGCTGGAAATTCGCTCAGCCGCACCGGCGTCAGCCTAGCCGACGCGGGTCAGCGCTCCGCCGTCCACCGGCAGCGCGACTCCGGTGATAAAGCCGGCCTCATCGGAGGCGAGGAACAACGCGGCGTTGGCGACGTCCCAAGCCGTGCCCATGCGGCGACGCAGCGGCACCTTGGCGTTGCGCTCGGCGACGACCTCCGCCCGGCTCTTGCGCCACTCGCGCGCCCGGGTATCCACGGCCATGGGTGTGTCCATCAGGCCGGGGAGAATCACGTTGGCGCGGATGCCGAACTCGGCGTTCTGGATAGCGACCTGCTGGGTGAAGGCGATCAGAGCAGCCTTGGTGGCCTTGTACGCGACCAGCGGATACTCCGCCCACGCGGCAATCGACGAGATGTTGATGATGGCGCCCGCGCGTTGGCTGCGCATGATCGGCAGGGCGTGCTTGCACGCCATCACTGTCCCGCGCAGGTTGATGGCGCAGATGCGGTCGAAAGCCGCCTCGGTGACCTCCAGCAGCGCGGCGTCCCCGCCGGCGATGCTCACGCCCACATTGTTGTGAAGGATGTCCACCCGGCCCCAGCGTTCGTGCGCGGAAGCGATTGCCGCAGCCAGGCTCGTCTCGTCGGTGACGTCGGCATGGACCGGGACGCATATCCCGCCGTCAGCAGCAGCCATTGCCGCCGTCTCCTCAGCCGAGGCCAGGTCGCGATCGACCGCGAGCACCTTCGCGCCTTCACGCACGAAGCGTAGGACCGTGGCACGGCCGTTGCCGATGCCCTCGCCCGGGCTTTGACCGGCACCGACGACGACAGCGATCTTTCCCTCCAGCCGCATACTCCACCTCCACCTCGGCAAGGCCCCCGGCAGCGCGGGGCACTATGCTGAAGCCTACAGCGTTGTCCGGCCGGCGGCAAAGCTGGAAGATGCGCAGCGCGCGGGGCGCACGTCGCTACTGCGCGCGCCGAAGATCGAGCTGGTCGGGATCGTCCGGCGAGGAGTCGCTCCACCCGAACGCCGGGTCGTCCTCGGCATTCAACGAGCGATGCAGCCCGCGAGGCTGCGCCAGACTGACCTGCGTGCGGAAAGCGGCTTCGACCGCCGGGACCTGGCGACGGATGAACTGCTCCTCCTCGGCGCTGACCAGCACACGAGGCCGCGCGCCGCGCACTCGGTTGAGCGCGTCCTGGGTCGGACACCCCAGCTCCACCAGAAGCTTGGCGGTCACCATCGCCGTGCGCGAACGGCCGTCCACGCAATGCACTGCTATCCGGCCGCCGCGCCACAACACCTCGCGCAGCTGGGGCGCCGCGGCGCGCCACATGGCCTCGAAGCTTTCGTCGGGAATGCACCCGTCCCGCAGCGGTAGGTGATACCAGTCGATCTTGCGGGCCTCCAGCAACGCTGGCAACGTGCCCAGACGCATCAGGGCCAGCTCGGATTTCTCCAGCAGCGTCACCAGCGCCTGCGTGCCCCAGTGCTTGAGCGTGGCGACATCGCGCTGCAGTCGCCACGCGCTGGTGGTCGGGAGCGCGATCCCCGCCATGCGCCCGGGGCATCCAACCATCGCGATCTGACCGCGCACGCGACCCGAGCCGACCACCGCAAGCCTATAGGCCGATCCATCTCCACTCATGTCACTCCTCCTCCCGCATCCGATCGCGCGGGAGAAGTAAGTTAGCAGCCGAGAGGGTGAAAACGCAACGGGAAATGCGCACTGCGCTTGGCGCATGCGGGCGACACTGTCTGCCGAGGGCGACGCACCCTGCAAGCCTGCGCGGTGCACTTGGCCGAATGCAGCGCGCCTCAACCGTCGAGCTCGGGATAGTGCCGGAAGATGCCGTCCTGGTTGAATGCGATGCGCCGCTCCGAGGCCAGGTATGCAGCGATGTTGGGACGCGCCGCCACCTTGTCGTGCAGCGCCAGCAGACCGGCAGTGCGCCGGGCTTGCCGCTTCATCGTGTTCGGGAACGCGTAACGCAGCCCTGCGATGAGCTGGAACAGCGACAGATCGACATACGACAGCGCACGGCCGATCGTGTAGCCGCGGCCGGCGGAGTTGGCTGCGAGCACCTGCTCGAAATAGCCGAGGAACTTGGGCAGCCGCTCGCCGGTGAAATGCTTCGCGCGCCGGCGCGCCTCGCTCTTTTGCTGGTGGTAGTAGAGGCTCGAGGCGATCGGATGGTGAACGTCGTGGATCTCCGCCACGAAGTCGGTGACGGTGAGCTGCAGTTGATGCGCCCACACCCGCGTCGCCTCGGCGTTCGAAACGAGGCCCAGCCGCGGCCCAAGGTAGTGCAGGATGTTCGCCGTGTGCCCGATCACCAGCCTGCCGGCCTTGAGGAACGGCGGTGCGAACGGCGGGCGCTCGCCCCCTTCGCCGTCGAGGAAGCGCAGCATCGCCGCCACACCCTGGCCGCGCCCGCGGAGCCGGGCTACGTCGACATAGTCGGCGCCGCTCTCCTCGAGCGCCAGGCGGACGAACTCTCCGCGCCCCTGTATGCCCGGCCAGTAG
>DAIQQA010000105.1:0-18169 GCA_036787045.1 Burkholderiales bacterium
TTCCATTCAAGTTGGGCGACCGCCTGCCGTACGCAATCTCCTCAAGCCCACATCTTGAAGTCCGCGAGCAGGGTTTTCACGAGCGGATGGTGGGGCTTGCGGGCTAGCGAAAAAGGCAACGGGGTCAGGCCTATACTTTATACTTGGTCTGCCATAGCATCGAGCGCGGTCCGTTATGGGCCTCGGTCAGTACTTCCGAAACTGCCCCACCACAACTCCGAAGATCTCGAGGTCGCCCTTGGGACGAATGACAGGGTAGGCTTTGTTCTCCGGGCGCAGGACGATCTTCCCTTTCTCGCGGCCCAACCGCTTCAACGTGAACTCGTTGTCGATGATCGCGACCACGATGTCACCCACGTTCGCCGAGCTGCGCTTCTCCACCACCACGGTATCCCCCGAGTGGATACCCGCGTCGATCATCGAGTCGCCCTTCACCCGGATCAGCACGGTTCTGGCTGGATTCGCCACGAGGCATTCATCGATGCTCAGCGCCTCGTTCCCGCTGTCGAAGGCCATCCCGGGATGCCCGGCGCGCACATGCTCGGCGATCGGGCGTTCGAAGAACCGCCTGCCTGGCTTGAGCCGCCGGTCTG
Source organism: Burkholderiales bacterium (assembly GCA_036787045.1). GTDB lineage: Bacteria > Pseudomonadota > Gammaproteobacteria > Burkholderiales > SHXO01 > SHXO01. The sequence continues at coordinate 594 of DAIQQA010000105.1, forward strand.
GCGTGCTCTGAACAAAGCCCTCGGCTCTGAGCCGCATCAGCATCTCTGCGACCGAAGCTTTCGAGCGCAGGCCGACCAGTGCGCCGATAGCGGAGTAGGACGGCAGCACGCGGTGCTTCGCGTAGTAGTCCTGCAGCTTCCCGAGGTATTGACCGTCATTGCCCATCGGCCTAGGATACCGAACGCTCGTTCGGTAGGCAATAGGCAACAGGTGCTGTCATGGTTGGTGGCCGATCCCCGGCGGCGGGCGATCGTTCTGGTGGCTGGCGACAAGTCGGGTGGCAGTCAAAAGCGCTTTTACAGGCAGCTGATCGCCAAAGCGGACAAGCGCTTTACCGCGCACTGCGGGCGCCTGGAGCGGGAGGAAAAGCAGCGCAAGCGGCAAGACCAAGGAACGGAGAAGGAAATAGATGGGAAAGACGCTGAAGGACAGACTGGACAAGCTGCCGGCCTCGCGCCGCGCCAAGATCGAAGCGCGAGCCGACGAGCTCTTCGGCGAGGAGATGTCGCTCAAGGACCTGCGCAAAGCTCGCCAGATGACTCAGCAGCGCATGGCGGAGCTGCTCGGCATCGGCCAGGACGGTATCTCGCGCATCGAAAAGCGCAGCGACCTGCTGATCTCGACCTTGCGCAACTACATCGCCCGAATGGGGGGCGAGCTCGAGCTTGTCGCCCGGTTCCCTGACCGCCCGCCCGTCCTGCTGCAGGATCTTGCCGAACTTAGCCCGCCGCAGCCCCGGGCGCCGAGGAAGAAGTCTGCGCGCACCCGGCCACGACATGTGCCTACCTGACGCTTGTGGTGGGCCACCTCGCCGGTTCACCCGGCGGTTTTCTGGCTCGTTCTGGACGGCCATCTGGATCAGGTTGGTGCCGACGGGTGCGCCGCGAAGTATAAAGTATAGGCCTGACCCCGAGTGCTGGGGTTCGCTGAGCCGGGTGGCATTGGTCCTTGTCCACCAGATCTGTCGTGTCCACTGCACGTGGACAGTGCCATTTCAGTGGACCAATAACTCGGACACGAGGTCAGATGGGAAAACCTTTGTCCACCAACTTGACTTTGTCCACGATACGTGGACAATGCCAGTATTGTGGACAAAACCGCTGCCCTCGACCCTCTCCTCGCTGCAGCCCTCGAGAAGTTGCAGGGCTATGGCATTACGGCCGCAATAGAAGGGCGCAAAGTCCAACTTCGCAAGACGGTCGTGGACGCGATCGTGCGCCTCGGCTACGGCGGACGGGAGGTCAAGTACGCTGTAGAGCTGAAAGTCGGCTTGCGCCCCAAGGTACTTGGAGCAGTCATTCATCAGCTCGAACGGCTTGGGGAACAGGGGCTCTTGGTGGCCGACTACGTGACGCCGCCGATGGCTGAGGAACTGCGCGCCCGCGGCATTCCCTTCGTCGATGCGGCCGGAAATGCGTTCCTCGATCAGCCGCCTCTCTTCGTTTGGGTGAAGGGCGAGAAGCCACGGCTCACCGCAGGAGTAGACCGACCCGCTGGACGGGCATTTCGAGCGAGTGGTTTGCAGGTCTTGTTTGCCTTGATCTGCAAACCCGAGTGGGTCAACCTCCCCTACAGAGAAATCGCTCAGCGAGTCAAGGTTGCACATGGGACGGTCGGCTGGGTGATGGCAGAGTTGCCTCAGCTCGGCTTTGTTGCCGAGCTGGGTGGCGAGCGGCGGTTGATACAGCGAGAAAGACTGCTGCAGCAGTGGGCAGAGTTCTACCCACGCACGTTGCGGCCGCGGCTGGCGCTCGGGCGCTTTCGCGCAGAAACCTTGGACTGGTGGAACACGATCGATCCCACCAAGTACGGTGCCGTGCTTGGAGGCGAGCCGGCAGGCGGCAGGATCACGCGTTACCTGCGTCCGGGTACCGCCACTTTCTACACAGAGAAGATCGATCCACGACTTCTCGTCGACTTGCGATTGCGCACAGACACGGGTGGCAACGTCGAGATTTACCGACGGTTCTGGACTTTCGACGCCGAAGACATTGCGCTGACGCCCGCGCCACTGGTCTACGCCGACTTGATGGCGACAGGCGATGGTCGCTGCATCGAGACCGCCAAACTGATCTACGACCAGATCTTCCGATGAAGCTTGATCTCTCGAGCAAATCGGAGCTCGACTGGCTGGCGCACCTGCTTGCGGACGTCGAGTCCGCCGTTCCCGACCTGAATCCCCTTCTCGTCGGAGCCCAAGCGCGCGATCTCCTGCTGCATTACGGCCACGGCATCGAGATCGAACGCGGAACAGCCGATGTGGACTTCGCGATCGCAGTTGATGATTGGGGCCGCTTCTCGGCCGCGCGTGAGGCCCTGATTGTGAGTGGTCTCTTCGCGCCCGATCGCACCATGGGGCATCGGCTACTGCATGTGACGTTCGGGAGGATCGACTTCATCCCTTTCGGTGCCGTTGAGCGGCCGGATGGAACCATCGCTTGGCCGCCAACGGGCGACGAGCTCATGGACGTTCTCGGCTATGCCGAGGCTGCCGCGGCCGCGCTGATAGTCGAGCTGCCCGAACGCCAAACGGTCCGGATCGTGTCGCTGCCGATGTTGGCTGTGCTCAAGGTGCTGGCATGGAACGACAGGCACCGGTTCACTCAAGGCAAGGATGCCGTGGACCTCTGGCTCATCCTGTGCCGCTACCTCGAGGCCGGAAACCTTGACCGTCTCTACTCGGAGCTCCAGCACTTGCTCTCCGACAAGTTCGACTTTGAACCGACTGCCGGCTGGCTGCTCGGGCGCGATGCTCGCGCGGCACTGCAGGAACACAGCAAGCGCTTCGGTCGGCTGATTGAACGGCTCAACGTGATACTTGCTCCGCAACTTGTCCCTGAAGAAGAGTCAACGCTGGTGCTGCAAATGAAACCACACGATCCCGGCCGTGCCCTAAGACTTTTGGCAGCCTTTCACGGTGGACTGATGGGCGCTAGCACGCCGTGAACTCGGCAACGCTCGTTCAGAAGCTCTGGAACTGCCGCAACGCCTGCGCGACGATGGGATGAGCTATGGCGACTACGTCGAGCTGATCGCTCCTGGTCAAAATTCAACGCGCAGGAGGTTTGCGCAGCCGAAGATATGGGTGATCGGTTCGGAAGATGAGCTCGGCGCTTGAACGCTTTGGCCGGCCTCGGGAAGTCGATGACAGCGGAACCTCGCGGTGTAGCTTTACCCCATAACGGTTCACGCCGCCACCGGGGCGTAGCACGAGCCGGCTCAGCGTGAAGTCTTAGGACGAGTATCTGCTCTCCAGCGAGTGCTGGGCGACGCGCCCCGGTCGCAGGCGTTCATGCCAAGATACAGCATGCGCCTCGGCCCAACTCTCGAGCTGTCAGCCTCTGACCTCTCCTACTTCCTCGCCTGCCGCCATCGCACCGCACTCGACCTCGCGGTCGCGCAAGGAACCCGGGCGGCGCCAACCTGGGTCGATCCGGCCCTGGCTCTGCTGCAGCAGCGTGGACTCGACCACGAGCGGCTTTACGTGGAGCAACTGCTCGAGAGTGGGCTGAAGGCTTTCGACGTCACTCCGCACGCTGGCGAGCATGCGGTCTCGCAGTCGCTGGATGCCATGCGGACCGGCGCCGATCTCATCATCCAGCCCGCGCTTCGAAACGGTCGCTGGTTCGGGCGACCCGATCTGCTGCGCCGTGTCGAGCGTGCCAGCCGCTTCGGCGCATGGTCGTACGAGGTGGTGGACACGAAGCTCGCGAAGGAGACGCGCGGGGGCACGATTCTCCAGCTCGCCCTCTATTCGGATCTGCTGCAGACCGCGCAGGCGGCGGCCCCGGAGCAGTTTCATGTCGTCACGCCCGATCCCGGTGCGCCGGTGCAGAGCTTCCGTGTGCAGGACTATGCCGCGTACTTTCGCCTGGTCCGCCGCCGGCTCGAAGAGACGATGCTGCGGGATTGGAGCGCCATCGCGGAGGCCAACTATCCGGAGCCGGTCGAGCACTGCGACGTGTGCCGCTGGTGGAGCACCTGCGACCAGCGGCGGCGCGACGACGATCACCTGTCGCTGGTCGCGGGCATCTCGCGCTTGCAGACCCGCGAGCTGCAGAAGGCCGGCGTCGGCACGCTGGCCGGGCTGGGCGGGCTGCCTGTGCCGCTGCCCTTTACGCCGCGCAGAGGGGCGCCCCGCACCTATGTTCGCGTGCGGGACCAGGCGCGTGTTCAACTGCGCGGCCGCAACGAGGGCAGGCCGGTCCACGAGCTGCTGGCGCTGACGCCGGATCAGGGGCTGAGCCGCCTGCCTGAACCTTCGGCGGGCGACGTGTTTCTCGACCTCGAAGGCGATCCGTTTGTGCGCGACGGGGGGCGGGAGTATCTGTTTGGATTGATAACCACCCCGTCGCCTTCGGCGCCACCCCTCCTTGAAAAGGAGGGGAGAGTTAGGGATGACGGCGGGACGTACAGGCCTTGGTGGGCATGGTCGGATGCAGAAGAGCGTGCTGCGTTCGAGGCGGTGATCGATCGCATCATGGGTTCGTTGAACGCGAACCCCGGGATGCACGTCTACCACTACGCCCCGTACGAGCCGGCGGCGCTGAAACGGTTGATGGGCCGTTACGCCACGCGCGAGGCGGAAGTCGACCGCCTGCTCCGTGCCAAGCGCTTCGTCGATCTCCACGCCGTCGTCAAGCATGCGCTGCGGGCCAGCGTGGAGAAGTACTCGATCAAGGACCTCGAGCCGTTCTACGGCTTCGTTCGCGAGGTGAGCCTCGCCGATGCGCGGGTCAATCTGCGGGTTGTCGAGCGCGCGCTGGAGCTCGCCGCCCCTGATGCGATGACCCCGGAGGTCCGCGCGGCGGTCGAAGGCTACAACCGCGACGACTGCCGGTCGGCCCGCGAGCTTCGGGATTGGCTGGAGCGCCTGCGCACTGAGGTCGAGCAGCGCGACGGCACGCCGGTGCCGCGCCCGCCGCTCCAGGAAGGAGAGGCACCGGAGCACATCGACGAGCGGGTTCGAAAGGTCGAAGCGCTGCGGCAGATCCTCGTCACCGGCCTGCCGGTGGCGCGCGGCGAGCGCAGCGACGAGCAGCAGGCGCGCTGGCTGCTCGCCTACATGCTGGACTGGCACCGCAGGGAGATGAAGGCGCCGGCGTGGGAGTCGTACCGGTTGCGCGAGCTTACCGACGCCGAGCTGCTGGACGAGCGGGCGGGGATCGCGGGCCTGCGCTTCGTCGAGCGAGTTCCCGGCCCAGGCAGGACCCCGACCGACCGCTACCGGTTCCCGCCGCAGGACACCGACGTGGACGAGGGCGACGTGCTGCACCTGCCGGATCCGGACGGCACCACGGTCGGAACGGTCGCGGCCATCGATCGCGCCGCCGGCATCGTCGACATCAAGAAGGCGGGCGCGCAGGCGGATGTTCACCCCTCGGCTGTGTACGCGCATTCGATCGTCAAGACGGACGTGCTCGCGGACGCGCTGTTTCGTATTGGTGAAGACGTTGCCCGGCACGGGATGACTGCAGGCACCCAATACCAGGCCGGCCGCGAGCTGCTGCTGGGCCAGCCTCCGCGCCTGCGCAGCGGTCCCATCAAGATGAGGCGGGATGAGACTGCCGTGGACTTCGCGACGCGGATCGGCCCCGAGCTCGACCGGACGGTGCTCGCCATTCAAGGTCCGCCCGGTGCCGGGAAGACACGCACCGGCGCGCACATGATCTGCGAGCTCGTCCGGCGCGGTCTGAAAGTGGGCGTGACCGCGCTGAGCCACAAGGTGATCCGCCACCTGCTGGACAAGGTGCTGGAGGAAGCGGGGCGGACCGGATGCCCGGTTCGTTGTGTGCAAAAGGTGGACGAGCGCAGCGGGGCACACGGTGCCATCGAGGAAGTGAAGCAACCCGGTCAGGTGCTCGACCGATTGCGCAACGGTCGGGCGAACGTTGGGGCGGGCACCGCATGGGAGTGGGCGCGCGAGGAGTATCACGGCGCCGTCGACGTGCTCTTCGTCGACGAGGCGGGGCAGATGTCGTTGGCTAATGTCCTTGCAGTGGCGCAGGCTGCGGGCAGTGTCGTGCTGCTGGGCGATCCGCAGCAGCTCGAGCAGCCGCAGCAGGGCTCGCATCCGGAGGGTACCGACGTCTCGGGCCTCGATCACATCCTCCAGGGCCACAAGACGATTCCGCCCGAGCGCGGAATCTTCCTGCCGGAAACCTGGAGGCTGGCGCCGAGCATCTGTGGCTTCACGTCCGAGGTGTTCTACGAAGGACGGCTGCACCCGCGTGTCGGGCTCGAGCGCCAGATGCTGACAGGTGCAGCGCCCTTCGAAGGGGCCGGCCTGTGGGCGGTTCACGTCGCCCACGAAGGCAACCAGAACAGCTCGATCGAGGAGGTGGAGGCGGTCGATCGCATCGTGGCGATTCTCCTGGGCGAAGGTTCCCGGTGGATCGACAGCGAGGGGAAGGCCGCAGCGATAACCGGAAAGGATATCCTCGTCGTTGCGCCGTACAACGCGCACGTGGCGCTGCTCGGTGAGCGGCTCGCGGCGAGAGACGTCCGCGTGGGGACGGTCGATCGCTTCCAGGGACAGCAGGCGCCGGTGGTCATCTACTCGATGGCCACCTCGACACCCGAAGATGCCCCGCGGGGCATGGAGTTCCTGTACAGCCTGAACCGCCTGAACGTGGCGACCTCACGCGCGCAATGCGCCTGCATCCTGGTCGCCAGCCCCCGGCTGTTCGAGCCCGAGTGCCAGAGCCCGCGGCAGATGCAGCTCGCGAATGCGCTGTGCCGGTATGCGGAGATGGCGAGGGTGGTCGAGTTGTGATGAGGGGAGCGGAGCCAAGGTGGAGGCGGGAGGGTCGCACTCAGATCTGGGTGTGCCAGTGGCGGCGACAGAGGGGTCGTGGGACCTACCGGAGCTTTAGCTTCGAAACCATTTCCCTGACGCTCAATACGGTAGTCACGCCATGTCGCTTGAGCGACAAGAGCCCAGACTTGTCGCCCGTGACGAGGTACTCCGCGCTCGACTTTTCTGCGATCGCGAGCAAGAAATTATCGGCTGGGTCCGTTGCGACCTCGATTTCAGGCAGGCGCTCCACCAGCGATGCCCGTTCCCGAATCCGATTGATGAGCCAGCCGACCTCCGCGGGCTCCAGAAAGCGGCGAAGTCGAGGGTAACGGGAGGCTCGCGTCAACTCGTCGAGCTGCTCGCGGCTCGAAATGAGCTCGAACCGGCCATCAAGCCAGGCGCGGACGAGCTTGTAGGGATTGGAATCGATTCGGATGAGCGCGCTCAGCAGGACGTTGCTGTCCAGGACCACGCGCATCGATTCTTACTAGCGCTTGCGCTTTCGTGTGGACTTGGGGCGGGGTGCCTTTGTCTCGCCCCACATCTCGGCGCGGACCTGCCGCAGCGCATCCTCTATAGCGCCCTCGACCTCCTCGTCCGGAACGTCTGCGTTGCGAGCCTGGACGCTGGCCACGGTCTGGGCGAAGACCTCCTTCTGGACAGCGCGCTCGATGAACTTCGAGAGGTCGCCCTTCTTCATGCCGCGCTGCGCCAGGAAGGAGCGCAGGGAAATATCGGTATCTCTCGATACTTTCACGGTCCAGCGGACAACGTCGTCGGTTTCGGCCATATGTACAGCTATGTGGATAAGCGTCTAAGTGCTTAGACTACGCTGAAAGCAAAGCGCGTGCAACCATGGGCAAATCCAGGCTCCCGGCGGAGGCCCCGCGGGTCAGTACTTCCGAAACAGTCCCACCACCACCCCGAAGATCTCGAGGTCGCCCTTGGGACGAATGACGGGGTAGGCCTTGTTCTCGGGGCGCAAGACGATCTGGCCCTTTTCCCGGCCTAGCCGCTTCAAGGTGAACGGCCGCGAGCCCCATGACGCCCAGCTCGAAGCCCGGGCCGCGCCCATTGGCCGCGCTGGCGGCGAGGATCCAGGCCAGCGCATAGGCGTAACCGATGTTGAATGGCGCGGCCGGGCTTGGCACGAAGAGGGCGAACGAATCGCGCACTTCTTCATGGCTATGTGACGCACCTGGCCGTCTTCGAAGGTAACTATCCGAACAGCTTTTCTAGCAGTGCCTCGCGCGACAGCTTCAGGTGAGTAGCAACGTCGCTGAGAATGGCTGCGAGAGTTCCTACCTTCAACGGATCGTGGGCAGGGACCGTGATATGGTGCTGGGAGGGGGTATCGATGGTTAGCCGAATGTGGCTTCCGGTTTGCCGCGTGACCTGGTAGCCGATGCGCGATAGCGCCTTGGCGAGCTCCGCCCCCGACAGGTCACGGGGCAGTTTCATGCGGGGATGACTTCGTCTCGCACGAAGTGAAGGCGGATGAGCTTGGGAGCGGCACCTTCCTCGAAGTGACATCGGACCGCATCGCGGACCTGTGCGTGTAGCTCTTCGAGGCTTTCCGCTTGCGTGAAGATGGATTCACCCAGCGCCCGTGCTAGGAGGCCGCCCTCTGGTGCTTCCTCCACGACGAATATGATCTCACTCATGTGTCACCTCTTCTGGCCCCACATCTTAGCCCAGGTCGCACGGTGACGCCATATCGAGGATATGGCCAACCAGGAAGATTGGGGTCAGGCCTATACTTTACACTTGCCCCCCAACTCCATCGTCATCACGCTCCGGAAGCAGGCCACGGCTGAGCAACCGATCGGTCCCGCCACTTCATCCTTTGGCGATGAGCGCGATCTGATCCGCGAAGTTGACCTGGCTGTCGTCCTCTGGCGCGTAGCCGATCACGCGGCGCGCGTTGGCGATGCTCCAGAAGTTGTGGGTGTTACCGCTCACACCGTAGAAGATCTGGAACGGCACCCCGTGCTCGTTGGTGATGTCCGGCGCCTCGATGCTCTTGATGACCAGCTGCGCCTGGTCGCGCCGGCTGAGGTAGGCACCCAGGCCGCGATGCATCTTCTTGATGTCGCCGGGCTTGATGTTGGGGAGATCGGCGTCGTCGCGCGGGCCGCCGATGCGCAGCTGCACGACTTCCAGCTTGCCCGGCAGGCCCTGTCCGGTGGCAAACACGAAGCCCAGGTGCTCGTAGGCCGCCTTGGCCCAGCCGTACCAGTTGTCCGACAGCGGCGGCATGTCGGGTGTCACGTAGTCCCAGCGGTCGGACCAGATCAGGCGCTCGTAGAAATCGGCGGCGTGATTCGAGCTGGCCACTACGACGCGCTTCACGCCCATTTCCAGCGCGGTGCGGTAGACGTTGTACGCCATCGCCACGTTCGCGAGCTCGGAGCGGAACTTCGGGTCGCTGTTGTCCAGGAAGGTGGTCGCGTCCAGTCCCGGCGCCTTGACGAAAGCGGAATGGTACACCGCGTGCGCACCCTGGAAGTGGTGACGGTAGGTGTCGCGGTTCTCGTTGGTCAGGTCGCACACCTTGACTCCAGGCACCTCGTGCCCGTCGCTGCGCCGGGTCGTCACGTCCAGCGCCACCACGTCGTAGCGCTCGTTCAGCTCTTCCCAGTTGCGCTGCACGATGTATCCGCACGCGCCGGTGATCACTACTCGCTTCTTCGTCATCGTTTGCTCCTCGGCTGTGGCGCAAAGAATAAGGGCCGGATCGGCGCCGGACGTCCGGGACTGCAGGGAGGACGGCAACCGTATCACAGACGGCCAGAGCTGGCCGGGGGACATAGACCTCGCTCTGTCTGTCGGAGACTGGAACCAGTACGGGGAGTTTGCCTCACGCTGCCTGCGTCGCTAAATCTGCACGCGGCACATGCAGCTCGCGAATGCGCTGTGCCGGTGTGTGGGGATGGCGAAGAGGGCGCAGCTTGGCCTCGTAGAATGACACGACCTTCGTGTTACACTGCTGCGGTGTATTTCCGGATAGCGCATTCCTGCCATGAAGAACGTCACCATCACCCTCGACGAGAAAACCGCCGCCTGGGCCAGGGTCTATGCGGCCAAGCACAATACGAGCGTGTCGCGGATAGTGGGCGAGATGCTCCAGCAGCGCATGCGGGAAGCCCACGAGTACGATGAGGCAATGCGCCGCTTTCTGGCGAAGAAGCCGGTCCGGCTGAAACGGACAGGCACGCGTTACGCGGCGCGAGACGACCTGCATGACCGCTCCCGTCTTCGTTGACACGAACGTTCTGTTGTACGCGCGCGATGCAGGCGAAACAGGCAAGCAGCCACGTGCCGCTGCCTGGCTGGAGTACCTTTGGCGTGAACAGCTCGGCCGCACCAGCATTCAAGTCTTGTCGGAATACTACGTCAATGTGACCCGTAAGCTCTCCCCGGGTCTGGCGCCGGACGAGGCGTGGGATGACGTCCAGGCGTTGCTCACCTGGCATCCGCAGCCGGTCGACGATGTGCTGTTGCGGCGTGGAAGGGAAGTCGAGGTTCGATATCGGCTGAGCTGGTGGGACAGCCTGGTGGTGGGCGCGGCCCAGTTGCAGGGCTGCACGGTACTCTTGACCGAGGATCTCCAGGACGGTGCGGTGTTTGGTGGCGTTGCGGTGCGCAGCCCATTTACCCTCGCCATAGAGGAGGCGGCAGCGACATACGCCGTCGCGCCGAGCGCGACGAGACGGCATCCGTCACGCGGACGGCCCAAGATTGCCGGGCGCTCAGCGTCCGCCCGATGAGCTCGGAAAACCTGGGTAGTTGTGAGGAGCTGCCAGGTCCTTCGTCCGGGGACGCAAAGGACAGCAGGCGCTGGTGGTCATCTACTCGATGGCCACCTCGACAGCCAAAGATGCCCCGCGAGCCATGGAGTTCCTGTACAGCCTGTACAGCCTGAACGTGGCGACCTCACGCGCGCAATGCGCCTGCATCCTGGTCGCGAGCCCGCGGCTGTTCGAGCCCGAGTGCCAGAGCCCGCGGCAGATGCAGCTCGCGAATGCGCTGTGCCGGTATGCGGAGATGGCGAGGGTGGTCGAACTGGCGAGGTAGGGTTGGTGCGGGGCCGGCTCGAACACGCGATGACGACGCACCTTGGCCGAAAGAGTCCGCAAGAGGCTGACGTCCCGCGCGGCTGATTGGCGCGGGATCAGACCGCCACTATGTTGACGATCTGCTCGAGGCCGGCGAAGTCGGTGGGATTCCTCGTGTAAAGCGGCAGACCATTCGCGGCCGCAGTGGAGGCGATGAGCAGGTCGGCCAGGCGCGTCCGACTGGAGCGTCCCGCCGCTCGGGTCGCAGCGAATATGCGGCCGTAGGTTCGCGCCGCTTCAGTGTCGAACGGGATTGGATCCCACGTTGCAGCAGCCCACTGCAGTCGGTCTTGTCGCCGCGCTCTCTCCTGTTCGTCCTTGGTGGCGTGGGGCCCTGCCGCCAGCTCAGCGAGCGTTACCGCGGCGATAGCGGACTCGTCTGGAAGCAATGCCGGATCGACCAAGTCATGATCGACCACCACGGAGGTGTCGAGCAATCCCCTCGTTGGCTCAGCCATCGACGGATTGGTCTACGACGGCATCCAGGTCAGCGCGCAAGCGATCGGCGTCCACCCGGGGTGCGCGGCGTGCGGCATCCGCAATCATTGCGCGCGTTACAAACCTGCGCGGCGGAAGCGGGCGGAGCTCCGCGACCGGTACCCCGTTTCGACTGATGATGATGACTTGTCCGGCCTGCACGTCGCGAAGGATGGCGCCGGAGTCGTTGCGCAGCTCGCGTTGGGTGATGGTTCTCATCATGGCGAAATAATGTAGCATCTGTAGCACATCGTGGCAAGAACTAATACTCCCACTATATCAATCGCTTAAGTAATCCCCAATCCCCTAGAAGCCAACCTTGCGCGCTGGCTCGGGCGCTTCGCGCCCTTCGCGCTTCCCGAGCGCTCTCGCTGCTCGATCGGGCTAGCGTTGGCGCGACCGCATTCAATCCCCCCGCTTTGGCACCCTGAACATCCATGCCAGCGGCACCGCAACCGCCGCCGCGAGCGCCGACAGCACGAATGCGTTCAGATACCCGCCGATAGCCGCCTGGCGTTGAATCTCGTCCCTCAGCGCGGTGAGACTTCTGGCGTCGTCGGAAGCAAGGCCATCGGCAAGCCTGGAGAAGTTCAGCGCGATGTCCAGCGAGGGGACCGCGGCGGTGAGACCGGCATAGTTCTCCGCCGTCGTTCGCACCAGCACCAGGATGCTCAGGGAAATGAAGAGGCTGCTGCCGAAATTGCGCAGCAGATTGAACACGGCCGAGCCTTGCACGACCAGCGGCGCGGGCAAGGTGGAGAACGCCAGCACGGTCATCGGCGTGTACGCCAGGCCGAAGCCGAATCCCTGCACCAGGTTGGTCCAGTAGATGTCGAAGTCGGACATGTTGAGGTTGAACGTCGTCATCTGCCACACCGCCAGCACTTGCAGCAGCAGGCCGGCGGTGAGCGCGAGGCGTGCGTTGTACCGTGTGGCCCACACGACGACCCCGAAGCTCAGAAAATTGCCCAGGCCCCGGGCGGACATCAGATAGCCGATCGTCGACTCGGGGTAGTTGCGCAGGTCCTGCAGCAGCGGCGGAAACAGCACGACCATCGTGTAACTCAGCGCGCCCATCACGAACACGACCAGCAGGCCGACGCAGAAATTCCAGTCGCGGAACATGCGCGGATCGAGGAAAGGCGTGCGCGACCAGGCCGTGTTTGCGATAAAGACGAGTCCGCCCGTCACCGCGAGAATCAGCTCGATCGTGATCTCCGCGGAGTCGAACCAGTCCAGGTGATGGCCGCGGTCCAGCATCAGTTGCGCGCTGCCCATGCACAGCGCCAGCGCGACGAACCCTGTCGTACCCAGGCGCCCGGCGGTGCCACGCTCCTGCTCGCCGAGCGCGAAGGCCGCCAGGGCGGTGGTCAGTGCTCCGATCGGCACCATCAACAGGAACGCCCAGCGCCAGTTGAGCGATTCGGCCATCACGCCGCCGAGGATGGGCCCCAGCGTCGGGCCCATGACCGCGCCGGTGCCCCACAGCATCAACACCAGGGGATGCATGTGGCGCGGAAAGGTCGCGAGCAGCATGCCTTGCCCCATCGGCATCAACGGCGCACCGAACAGCCCCTGTGCGACCCGCGCGAACAACAAGGCTTCGAGCGAGTCCGCCAGGCCGCACGCGAGCGATGAGAGGGTGAAACCGGCCAGCGCGGTCACCATGACACGGCGCCACCCGAACTTGCCGGCCAGCCAACCGGTGAGCGGCGTGGCCACGGCCGCCGCAGCGAGGAACAGCGTGACGATCCACGCGCCTTCTTCGTGCGTCAGGGACAGGGCGCCGCGGATCTGCGGGATCACGACGTTGGTGGAGGTGATTGCGATGCCGAAGCTGAGCGTGGAGATCTGCACCAGCAGCAGGATCCACCACCGGCGCGAGGTGGTTACCCGAGTCGGGTCGGCTTCCCTGCCGTCGTGATCGTCGACGGTGGATGCCTGTGCATTACGCATCGACGGGGCCGATCGGGCGTGCCCCGGTCATCGTGAATTCCAGGGGGTCATCGTGAATTCCAGGGCTTGGTGGCGCGGCCAGGTCGTTGCGTGAGCGCGTCTGCGCGTTGGTTTTTGGTCGTATGTGCGGAAGTGTACCGGAGACGGGAGGGGCCCAGCACCCAGGTGCGGTCCGACTGTTGCAGCAATGAGGCGGTGAGTCACGTCTCGCTCTGTCAAGGTCTCAAGGCGGCACGCAAAGCCGCAGCTGAGCGCGCGAGCTCGCGCGGCTATCGCTTTGGACGTATGGCTTCGGCCTTAACCTTTATACGGGATCGCGCAACGCGTTCCCGGGATGTTCATCACCGTCGTCTCTGACTAGAGTGGTCGCGCTTATCCGGGGTTCTGACGTGCTTCGCGCTATCAGGAACCCGGCGACAGCCAATGCGTCGCGGCAGCGCGGCGCTCTCTCAACTCATTATCTACGGAGATTCTCATGAAGCAACTGAACGCAATGCAGGAGAAGGTGGTGTTGCTGACTGCCGATCAGGTAGCCCAGGTCGCTGGAGGCATCGGCATCAGCCCCGTCGCACCCCGCAAAGTCCTGCCGCAGGACCTGTACGGCGACACCATGTCCATGGAGGACTACATGGACTGGACCGCGCGCGAACACGATCCCGTGAATGGCGACAGCATCCACGACTTCCCCGGCGGAGCGGGCCGGCAGTAGGGATCTGCGCGAGCCGTCAATCCTTTTCCATCGTCTACTCAGGAGACTTCCATGACCAATTCGTTCACAAGCGATCGCGGTGAGCCCGCGGCCGACGCTCTCAAGTGCGAGGCTGAGCAGGGACGCACCATGCACGTCCTCACCCCCGCCGAGACCGCTCAGGTCAGCGGCGGGGTCTGGCTGCTCTATTGGCTGATTACGCAGCCAGCGTATTAAGCCTTTGGCGCGGCGCTTCCGCCATCGGCTGCAATGTCGGTGGTGGACTGCGCCGTTTCAGTGAGGCCCGGGAGATGGTGCCGAGCAGAGGCGGGGCGGTAGGAGCATGTCAACAACCACCCCACAGCGCCCCGTCGCCTCCGGCGCCACCCCGCCTCGTGAGAGGCGGGAAGAGAGACAGGAGGAACTGTGTTATGAAGCACGAGCGCATACGTAAGCTGTGGGAATGGCTGACATCGCACGCAGCGCGCTGCGCGGCCGGTTGCCAAGCTGGAGCACGGGTACAGCGCGCCACACGCGCTCCGGCCAGAGCCGGAGCGAGGCGCTGGCTGAGCATCATCGCGGTTGCCGCCATCTGGCCGGCCTACGCGAAAGAGGTGCCCGTGGACGAGCCCGGATCCCCGCCGCAGGACAACGCGCAAGGCAAGGCCGCGGTATGCAAGGCGGTCACGGTCACGGGTCACGTCTACTACAACGATCTTCGTAAAGATGGCCGTTTCAGCCAGCGGCGCGACGCGGTCAACGCCACTGGACATGCTAAGCCCTGGACGTCGAAGCCGGCAGCGGGCGACAACATCAACTACCTCGGGCTGCGCGATGCGACCGTCCGGGTGGTTTCCTACAACGCGTTCCATCAGCTGAACAACTGCCCGCAGACCAGCCTGGCCGGGAAAGCCACCATCGACCAGGCCGGAAAGTTCGCCTGGTCCGGCAACGTCTGCAACAACTGTCCGGGCATTCCGGCCGGCGCACCGGAGGATTCCGTTGCGCTGATCGCAGAGGTGTCTCTGGAACAATGCGACTCGCCGGGTACACGTTGCTTCTCAGTGCGCGATCCGAAGGGCGAGGGCGAGAAGAATCACTACGACGACAAATGGGACGGGCCGATCTGGGCGCGATGGCTGCGTGGCGCCGAGATGAGCAAACCGCGGACCGTCAGGACAAACGGCACCGTCGACCTCGGTAACGATTACTTCCAGGAGGAAAGCGCCGCACCGGCCGCGGCGAAGGTCGGTGACCTCGCCGCCCAGGCAGCCAACGTCTTCTCCACTATGGTGGACGTGACGCGCAAGGTGCACGTCGAGGGGAAGGTGCCCTTCGATCACGCGCGCTACGGCGAGATCAAGGCCTTCTTCCCGAGCGTGATCGGCGGCGAGCGCGGCGGCGCACATTCGCATCAGGCCGGCCGGTTATGCGTTGGCGCTCCCCAGCTCGGCGCCAGCTACGAGCCCGAAGACTTCAAGGAGTGGTTGAACGGCCCGCGCACCGAGAAATGGACCGGCGGCTACACCGTGAGCGGCGACAGCGATTACGACGCCCGCCATCCCGAGACCTGGCTGCGCGGCGACGAGGCATCCCACGAATACGGCCACCTCGTGCACTACTGGGCCTGGGGCGGAGTCGGCAAGTGGGGGAGCTTCTGCTATGGGGACGATGCCTGCGACGAGCGGGTGGACACGCCGGAGTACACGCTGGCCGCTTTCAAGGAGGGCTGGGCGTCGTTCGGCTCGAACGTGACCTACCAAGACGAGGCGGACGCTCCCGACTCCTGCGCCAAGGTGGAGTCGGATGCAGGGCTGGGTTGCGATCGCACTGCGTCGGGTTCCGCGACGCTGTGCAAGACTGGTCGCCGCTATATCGTGGACGTGAAGCACACCCTGTGCGATTTGTGGGACAGCAATCCGGACCGTGCACGTTGGGGCGCGGAAGTCTATCGCGACGAGACCAGCATCGACCTCGCCACACTGCGGGACGGTCTGGTCAAGCTGTGGAACAGCGCATCGGAGGACGAGCAGAAGGACATCCAGAAGGCCAGTACCCTCGGTCCGCGCGACACGGCGACCGCGCCGCTGGACTTGTGCCGCTTCGTGCCTCAGCTGAAGTCGTCGACCGTCTCGCTCGACGGCTTGAAGGCGACCTTGGGTGTGAACGGCATCGACTGCGGGCTGCAGTAGCGGAGTGAAAAGTCTCTTCTCCTGCCGGAGGAGGGGTGCCTGCGCAGCAGGCGGGGTGGTGGGAGTCTGCCCGAGGAGGGCGGCGCGCCAAACCACCCCGTCGCCTTCGGCGCCACCCCTCCTTGCCGACGTGTTGCGGGAGGCCCCCCGCGTCAGAATAGTTGTCGCCTCGATAGAATCCTGATCTTGGGGGCGTTAAAGGAACTGATGTGGCTCGCTATGGACAAGCATTCAAGGATCGCGCGGTAGCACGGTTATTGCCGCCGGAAAGCGCGGGGTTGGAGCAGGTGGCCCGCGAGGTGGGCGTGGTGGTGGCGACGCTGGAGCGGTGGCGCTCTGATGCGCAGTCCAGGCCCGCTCGCGAGCGGGCCTGGACTGCCGGGGCTCGGCTGGAGGCGGTGGTGACCACGGCGTCGATGAACGAGGCGGGCAGGAGTGCCTGGTGCCGCGGGCACGGCGCGTTCCCAGCCGAACTGGACCAATGGCGCGCGAGTTGCGCCGCCGCGCTGGCCGAGCCTGAGGAGGCTCGTGCCAGCCCGCAGGCCACGCGGCAGGACCGCAAGCGCATCAAGGAGCTCGAGCGCGAGTTGCTGCGCAAGGAGCGCGCCCTGGCCGAGACGGCGGCGCTGCTGGTGCTGTCAAAAAAAGTACAGGCGATCTTCAACAAGGCAGAGGACGAATGATCGGCCTCGAGGATCGCCAATCCCTTGCCCGAGGCATCGACGTGGCGCATAGCGCGGGGGCGCGGCTGCACCTGGCCTGCGAGATCGCCGGCATCGACCTGCGCACCCTGCAGCGCTGGAAGGCCCATGACGGCCTGGTAGCGGGCGATGGCAGGCCGCAGGCCGTGCGCCCGGTACCCAGCCACGCCCTGAGCGCAGCCGAGCGTGCGGAACTACTGCGCGTGGCCAACGAGCCGCGCTTCGCGGCCGTGCCACCGGCGCGCATCGTCCCCATGCTGGCCGACGAGGGCGTCTACCTGGCCAGCGAGTCCAGCTTCAGCCGCGTGCTGCGCGCGCAGGGGCAGAGCGCCCACCGCGGGCGCGCCAAGGCGCCCAGGGCCGTGCGTCCACCCACCACGCACATCGCCACGGCAGCGTGTGCGGTGTGGTGTTGGGACATGACCTACCTGCCCGCGAGCGTGATCGGCCTGTGGTTTCACCTGTACCTGATCCTGGACCTGTACAGCCGCAAGATCGTGGGCTGGGAGGTCCACGACAGCGACGACGCCGAGCATGCCGCGCACCTGGTGCGTCGCACCGCGCTGGCCGAGGGCATCGCCGCGCTGAGCACTAAGCCGGTACTGCACGGGGACAACGGCTCCACCCTCAAGGCCACCAGCGTG
>DAIQQA010000249.1:0-5359 GCA_036787045.1 Burkholderiales bacterium
GGCTACGCCGTCGCGCGATCGAGCGCGCCGCGCGAGTAGTCTTCGAAAGCCTTGGCCAGCTCTTCGCGCGTGTTCATGACAAACGGACCGTAGCGCGCGACCGGCTCGCGGATCGGCTCGCCGTTGGCGAACAGCAGCTTCGCCCCTGCGCTTCCTGCGGCGAGCGTGACGCCACCAGTGCCTTCCACTACGGCCAGAGTGCCCTTCGGGACCTCACGGCGGTCCCCGGCACGGTCCGGCGCATGCACCGCACCTTCATAGACGTAGATGAAGCAGGCGTGTGAATCGGGAACAGGAGTCTCCAAATTGGCGTCCGGCGCAATGGCAACGTCGAGCAGGCGCACCGGGATCAATGTGCTGGCGGCACCCTGGATGCCGAACGCCTCGCCGGCGATCACCCGCACCGTCGCGCCTTCGCGCTGCGTTGACTTGATGCGACCGGCAGGGACATCCTGATAGCGCGGCGGGCTCATCTTGAGCCTGCCCGGCAGGTTCACCCAGAGCTGGAACCCGCGCAACCGGCCGTCGGCACGTTCCGGCATCTCCGAATGGATGATGCCGCGGCCGGCGGTCATCCACTGCACGTCGCCGGCTTCGATCACACCCTGGTTGCCAACCGAGTCGGCGTGCTTCACGCGCCCTTCGAGCATGATGGTGACGGTCTCGAAGCCTCGGTGCGGATGGCCGGGGAAGCCGGCGATCCAGGACGCGGGATCGTCCGAGCCGAACTCGTCGAGCATCAGGAAGGGATCGATCAGATCCAGGGCAGGGGTGCCGATCACACGCTTGAGCTTCACACCGGCCCCGTCGGTGGCAGGCAGTCCCATCACGGTTCGGGCGATGTGTCGCATTCGATTCTCCGGTAGCGATTCGGCCAAATGGTAACGCACAGTTGGAGCGGCTGCGCGCGTCAGACCACATCGGCACAGGGGGCAAAGCAGGCACGCCGGCTCTCGCCTATCATTCGAGTACTTTCATCGCCGTAATCTACCGGGCCATCGAGAATGAAGATAGAAGCGATCGACACCATTGTTCTGCGCATCCCCTACACCTGCGGCGGGAGCACCGACACCGGGGCCTGGGGCGGCAAGCCATGGGAGACGGCCGACGCCCTGCTGGTGAAAGTCGTCACGGATGCGGGCGTTACCGGCTGGGGCGAGGCGTTCGGTTACAACGCCATTCCTGCGACGAAGGTTGCCATCGATCAGATGATCGCCCCCATATGCATCGGCCGCGACCCGCTGACGATCGACGCTCTGATGCTGGAGGTACAGCAGAAGCTGCACATCTTCGGGCGTGGCGGGCCGGTGATCTTCGGACTGTCGGGGCTCGACATCGCGTTGTGGGACATCGCCGGCAAGGTGGCCGGCCAGCCGGTGCACAGGCTGCTGGGCGGATGCCGCGCACCGAGGCTTCCCTGTTACGCCAGCCTGATCCGCTACACCGACCCGAGGCTGGTCGCAGCCAACGTCGAGCGGGCGCTGTCCCAGGGGTTCCGCCATATCAAGCTGCACGAGGTCCAAGTCGCACCCACTCGCGCCGCACGTGACGCAGCAGGCGAGGGTGTGGAGATCATGCTCGACGTGAACTGCCCGTGGTCGTTGCGAGAGGCGCTGGACATGGCGCAGATGCTGCGGCCGTTCGACCTGCGCTGGCTGGAAGAGCCTGTGTGGCCGCCGGAGAACTATGCCGGGCTGGCGCAGGTGCGAGCAAGGGGCGG
Organism: Burkholderiales bacterium; assembly: GCA_036787045.1. Lineage (GTDB taxonomy): Bacteria > Pseudomonadota > Gammaproteobacteria > Burkholderiales > SHXO01 > SHXO01. The sequence goes on from DAIQQA010000249.1 coordinate 1,721, forward strand.
CATCCCAGTCGCGGCGGGAGAGAACGCAGCGAGCCTGCTTCAGTATCAACAGATGTTCGAGGCCGGTGCAGTCGATTTCGCCCAGCCCAGCCCGACGAAGATGGGCGGGGTGTCCGAGCTGCGCAAAGTCTTCATCCTGGCCAGCGCGCACAACGTGACGGTGATGCCGCACAGCTTCTACGACGGACCCGGTCTGCTCGCTGCCGTGCATGTGAATGCTGCGCTCGGCAGCGGATCGCTGGTGGAGTGGCGCTTCTTCGATCTGGAAGCCCGGCTCTATGGCGACGCGGCCGTGCCCAGAAACGGCTCGCTCGCTGTGCCGCAGGGCCCGGGGCTGGGCTTCGATCCGGATCCCGACGTCATTCGGCGCTACCGTGTGGGCTAGTTACAACGGGAGACCCCCCGGTTGTGCCGGGGTGGCAGTGCAAGTTCTACATTTGCTGGAGTGTGCGCCCCCTTCCCCCGCTTGCGGGGACAACAGGCCGGATGGCCTGTTGCGGCGGACACTAACCTTCAGGTTACGTGGGAGCCAAAGGCCGGGATGGGGGAGCCGCCAACGGGTATTTGCCCCCACCCCGGCCCTCCCCCGCGTCCTGGCGGACGCAAGGGAGGGTGTGACAGCGCCAGCGGCGATGTTCCACCTCACGCGCCCAGCTCGAAGCGCGCGCCCTCGGTCCCGGGCACGAGATCGAATGGTAGCCGTTCGCCGCCGCGCGCCTCCTCGATCAGACGGTCGAGGGTCGCATCGTCGTGCGCCGGATCGTGATGGAACGTGACGAGCCGTTTGACGCCCGCGCGGGCTGCGAACTGCAGCGCGTGGGTAATCGCGCTGTGCCCCCACCCCACACGCTGAGCGTATTCCGCGGAGCTGAACTGCGAGTCGTGGATCAGCAGATCGGCGCCTTCGGCCAGGTCGTAGCCCGAGATCCACTCCGGCCCGTCGGGGAATTGGCGCGCACCGAGCGCAGGCTCGTGATCGGGGAGGTAGGCAACCGAAACGCCGCCTTCGCTGATCCGGTAACCCACGGTGGGTCCCGGATGACATACGAGCGCCACCGTGATCCGCAGCGCGCCGATCTCGAAACCGTCCAGCGGCACATCGTGCAGCGTCAGCCGGCAGGGCAGGTCGCGCAGCCGGATGGGAAACAGCGGCGGCGAGAGATAGCGGCCCAGGCGCGCACGCAGGTCGAGCGTGGTGGACGGCGGACCCCAGATGTGAACCTCCTGATCGGGCTCGTCCAGCGGCCGGAAGAAGCCGAGCCCCTGGATGTGATCCATGTGCAGGTGACTCAGCAGCAAATCGACGCGCTCCTCATGCCCGATGGTTCCGCCGAGCCGGCGAATTCCCGTGCCGGCGTCGAGGACAAGCCGCGTTCCATCGGCGCCGCACACCTCGACGCACGAGGTGTTGCCGCCGTAGCGTACGGTTTCCGGCCCTGGGGTCGCGAGGGAGCCCCGCGTGCCCCACAACGTCACCCTCATGCGGGGTCGGCCTCCCAGAAAATCACCACCGCGCCGAGGTGCCTCGCGCCCTGCCCTTCGAGGGGAAACGCCGTAGCCTCGACGCGCCTGCGGCTGCCGTCGGCATGCCGCAGCCAGAACGCGCGATGTGCGGCTTCGCGCTTCTGCAGGGCAATGACCAGGGGACGCGCCTGGAGCGGAACTGTCGACCCGTTGTCCGCGGTAAGCTCGAACAGCGCGTACCACTCTTCGAGCGACATCTCGCCCGTCTCGTCGAAGCGCCGGCCCAGGATTGCCTCTGCCGGTTCGTTGTAGTAGAGGAGATTTCCGGCCGGGTCGAACAACATGATCGGCATCGCGAGGTAGCTCGCGAGCTGCCGCATCAAAATGATCTCAATTGCCTTCTGAGGCATGGCGGCCCTCCGGATCAGCGCCCCCTGGGACCCGGGCGCGCTGCAGCTGGGAGATGGCCATCTTGCCACGGACGCGACCTCCGCAGCAAACACGATTGCGAAGTGCGGGGCTGCGCTGTAGTGTTGAGCTGGCTCGTGCATGCCTCGATCGACTGATCCCGCCACCGCCATGCCGCAGGAACCCGTGTCCCATTCACGCTGGTCAGTGCCAGCCGTGGCATCCGCAGGCGGGCCTTGTTTCGTGGATCCGCCCGCGATACGCTTCCCGAGCTCCGTTCACAGATGCACCGCCTCATGCCCCCAGACCCGCCGGTTCGCGTGTACTGCCTCGGGCACTTCCACATCGAGTGGCCGGGCGCGGCCGCGCCGGAGCCCGCGCAGCTCAAGCCGCTCGCTTTGCTGAAGGTGCTGATTGCGCTTGGCGGTCAGCATGTACCGCAGGATCGGCTGCTCGATTCCTTGTGGCCCGATTCAGAAGGCGACGCGGCGCAAACGGCGTTCACCAGCACCCTTTACCGTCTGCGGCGGTTGCTCGGCCCGCATGCGGTGGTCTTGCGCAACCGGCAGCTCAGCCTGGATCCGGCGCACGTCTGGTGGGACGTGCAAGCGCTCGAATCCGCTCTAGCGCAGGCAGGTCCGAACAGCGCAGCTGCTGCCGAGCGCTTGATCGACCTCTACCGAGGACCTTTCTTGGACGGCGAGTTCGAGCCCGCGGAGATTATCCGTGCACGCGAGCGGTTGCACGGGCGTTTCCTGCGCGCCGTCCGGGACGTGGGCACGGCTCTGGAACAGGCCGGGCAGATCGAGGCGGCGATCGATCTGTACGGGAAGGCGCTCGATGTCGACCCTGGCGCCGAGAGCCTGAGCCAGTACCTGTTACGTGCCCAGAGGTTAAAGGAGCACAGGGGTGAAGCCCTCGCGGCGTATCAGCGCCTATCGGACAACGTGGACGCGCAAAGTGGTCCAGTCCCAGCGCAGACAGACGCAATCTGTGCGGAAACCGACCTGCAGCCCGATAGCATGTCCGCCGCGCCTGTCGACGACGTCCTGAGCGGGCACGACGCTGCAGGACCTGCACCCTCAGATCCGAAGCCGCAGCGGGCGGCGGCGGAGCGGCCGGCGCACCAGCAGCGATGGGGCAAACGATTGCTTCGGGCTCCTGCGGCGTGGGTTGCCGCAAGCATCGCGGCGGTTGTCCTCATTCTCGCCGGTCTCGGGATTGCACTCGAGCGCAGCGCTGGAGATCCGTCGAGCCGCGCTTCGACCGCGTGGACTCTCACTGTGCCCAACGAGCCCTCGATCGCGGTGTTGCCGTTCACGAACATGAGCGACGACCCGGAGCAGGGCTATTTCGCCGATGGCCTCACCGATACGCTGATCACGGATCTGTCGCGCTTGCACAAGATCCTGGTGATCGCCCGCAACTCGGCCTTTGCCTACAAGGGGCGCTCGATCGACGTCAGACAAGTCGGCAGGGAACTGGGCGTACGGCACGTCCTGGAGGGCAGCGTGCAGTCTTCGGAGAACCGGGTGCGCGTCAACGTGCAGCTGACCGAGACGGCGACCGGCGCGCACCTGTGGGCAGAGCGTTACGACCGCCCGCTCGACCATATCTTCGTGATTCAGGACGAGATCGCTGCCCGTGTCGTCGAGGAGCTCGATGTTGCCCTCGTCACCGGGGAGCAGGCGCGGCAATGGCGCCGGACGACGAAAAGCCCTGCCGCCTACTCCGAGGCGCTCGCGGGCCGTGCGATTCAGTACGTCG
>DAIQQA010000250.1:0-5347 GCA_036787045.1 Burkholderiales bacterium
TTCACCCAGAAGCTGGAGAAGGAAGTGATCCCCATGCTTCGAAAACAAAAAGGGTTCCAGGATGAGATCACGTTCGTGATGCCAACCGGGACAGAAGCGTTCGGAGTGAGCTTGTGGGACAACAAAGAAAACGCGGAAGCTTACAACCGCGGACCTTACGCAGAAGTGACGAAGATGCTGGCGAAGGTGGTTGAAGGAACTCCTCGGGTTGATACCTATGAGGTTTCCAACTCCACCTTCCACAAGATCCATGCTGCTGCAGCGGCCTAGAGCCCATAGGTCTTTCGTTCGGCGGGGGCGGGCTTAGCCCGCCCCGCTCAGCGATACCGACCCCGGCCTAACCAAGTCTCAACGCAGCAAACGAGGAGACCACCATGACACACGCACACACCCAGGTTGTCGGGAAATCTCAGGGCGAATCCCAGCCCCGGCAGCAGACCCACAAAGCGCCAGCCCCTGCAGCCATAAGTCCCGAGGAGCGCTACGATAGAGTCGCCAAGGCAGCGTACCTTCGTGCCGAGCATCGATGCTTCCTGCCCGGGGCGGAGCTTCAGGACTGGCTGGATGCAGAAGCCCAGATCGACAAGGACCTCACGCAGATCTCTTAAGCTCGGTTCTTTCCAGCGGGCGTCATCGCCCGACGCCCCGACATGTGCCGCTGGCTGAGCAGCGGACGTGCTGTTTCCCCCTGGTGGCGATCTCGAGGTTGCCGATGGCCAAGAGCTTCGCTGAATACGAGAACGGAGTGTTGGCGCTTACGCTGACCCGCGCTGCAGAACCCAGAGCAACCAAGCAGCTGACTGTGCAGCAACAACGGCCAAATCGTCCTTTCCGCTTGTTTTGCCTTTAGGTCCTGACAAAGAGGAGATGCAGTGATGAGAATCCGTCCTTTACACGACCGCGTCATGGTCAAGCGGTTGGACGAAGAGCGCAAGACCGCCTCCGGCATCGTCATTCCCGACACCGCGGCGGAAAAGCCCGATCAAGGTGAAGTCAAAGCGGTAGGCACGGGCAAGGTGCTCGAAAACGGCGAAGTTCGTCCACTCGACGTCAAGGTCGGCGACAAAGTGCTGTTCGGCAAGTACTCCGGCCAGACCGTCAAAGTCGAAGGCGAAGAACTGCTCGTGGTGCGTGAAGAAGACATCATGGGCGTGATCGAGTAACCCGCACAGTTAAGCCAGGAGAAATCACATGGCCGCAAAAGACGTCAAATTTCACGACTCAGCCCGCGCCAAGATCGTTGCGGGCGTCAACATCCTGGCCGACGCGGTCAAGGTGACGCTCGGCCCGAAAGGCCGCAACGTCGTGCTCGAGCGATCGTTCGGCCCGCCGACCATCACCAAAGATGGTGTATCGGTGGCGAAGGAAATCGAGCTCAAGGACAAATTCGAGAATATGGGCGCACAAATGCTGAAGGAAGTCGCGAGCAAGACTTCCGATGTAGCCGGCGACGGCACCACGACCGCCACCGTGCTCGCGCAATCAATCGTGCAGGAAGGCATGAAGTATGTTGCCGCCGGCATGACGCCAATGGATCTCAAGCGCGGGATCGACAAGGCGGTCGAGTCGGTGGTCGACGAGCTCAGGAAGCTGTCGAAGCCGTGCACTACGACCAAGGAAATCGCCCAGGTCGGCGCCATTTCCGCCAACGCCGACGATGACATCGGAAAGATCATCGCAGACGCCATGGACAAGGTCGGCAAGGAAGGCGTAATCACGGTCGAGGACGGCAAAAGCCTGCAGAACGAGCTCGAAGTCGTCGAAGGCATGCAATTCGATCGCGGCTACCTGTCCCCGTACTTCATCAACCAACCCGACAAGCAGATATCGCTGCTGGAGAATCCTTACATCCTGCTGCACGACAAGAAGATCTCCAGCATCCGCGATCTGCTGCCGGTGCTCGAGCAGGTGGCGAAAGCCGGCAAGCCACTGTTGATCGTCGCTGAAGACGTCGACGGCGAAGCCCTGGCCACGCTGGTGGTGAATAATCTCCGCGGCATCCTCAAGACCTGCGCGGTGAAGGCTCCCGGATTCGGCGACCGCCGCAAGGCCATGCTCGAGGACATCGCCATCCTCACCGGTGGGCAGGTCATCGCCGAGGAAGTGGGCCTGACGCTCGAGAAGATCACGCTGAAGGATCTCGGCCAGGCCAAGCGGATCGAAGTCGGCAAGGAAGAAACCATCCTCATCGACGGCGCGGGCGACCCCAAGGCGATCGAGGCCCGGGTGAAGAATGTCCGCACCCAGATCGACGAGTCCACCAGCGACTACGACAAGGAGAAGCTGGAGGAGCGCGTGGCCAAGCTCGCCGGCGGCGTGGCGCTGATCAGGGTAGGAGCGGCGACCGAAGTCGAGATGAAGGAAAAGAAGGCCCGTGTCGAGGATGCGTTGCATGCGACCCGCGCCGCAGTCGAGGAAGGTATCGTCGCCGGCGGCGGTGTTGCCTACATCCGCGCCCGCAAAGCGCTTGACACGATCAAGGGCGACAACCCCGATCAGGCAGCCGGCATCAAGATCGTGCTGCGCGCGCTCGAGGAGCCGCTGCGCTGGATCGTCGCCAATGCGGGCGATGAGCCCTCAGTGGTGCTGAACAAGGTGATCGAGGGCAAGGGCAACTTCGGCTATAACGCTCAGACCGCCCAGTACGGGGATCTGATGGAGATGGGAGTAGTCGACCCGACCAAGGTCGCGCGCTGCGCGCTGCAGAACGCGGCATCCGTGGCCGGCCTGATCCTGACCACGGACGCCATGGTGGCCGAATCGCCGAAGGAAGAGCATTCCCACGGCGGCGGCGGTATGGGTGGCATGGGCGGCATGGAAATGTGATGAGCGCGCGGGGCTGCCATAATCGCGGCGGCCTCGGACCCATCATTCTTTCTTGCGGAATTGGACTTCGACGTCATCGTCATCGGCGCCGGCGCGGCCGGAATGATGTGCGCCGCGATCGCGGGGCAGCGCGGGCGACGTGCTGTGCTAATCGAGCACTCGCCAAAGCTCGGCGAGAAGATCCGCATCTCGGGCGGCGGGCGCTGCAACTTCACCAACATCCACTGCAAGCCCGAGAACTTCCTCTCGAGAAACCGCGACTTCTGCCGCTCTGCGCTCGCCCGCTACACGCCACGCGACTTTATCGCGCTGGTGGAGAAGCACGGCATTGCCTATCACGAAAAGAAGCTCGGCCAGCTCTTCTGCGACGAGAGCTCGCAGAGGATCATCGACATGTTGCGCGCGGAGTGCGATGCGAATGGCGTCGAGTGGCGAATGCCGTGCAATGTCGGCGCGACCGAGAGGACCGGAGACACGTTCGTGGTGAAGACGGACAAGGGCGCGTTTCGTAGCGCGGCTCTGGTGATCGCGACCGGCGGGCTGTCGGTGCCGAAGCTCGGCGCCAGCCCGTTCGGCTACAAAGTGGCAGAGCAGTTCGGCCTGGCGGTCGTGGCGCCGCGCCCGGGGCTGGTGCCGTTGGCCTTCGAAGCGCAGGAGCTCGCGCGCTATGGCGATCTTTCTGGCGTGTCGGTGGATGCGGTGGTGACCTGCAACGGCGGGCGCTTCCGCGAGAACCTGCTCTTCACTCATCGCGGTCTCTCGGGCCCGGCGATCCTGCAGATCTCCTCGTACTGGACGCCCGGTGAGCCGATCCACATCGACCTGTTGCCAGAGCGCTCGGGGGAGGCAATCCTGTTCGCGAACCGGCGCAGCCGCGCGCTGCCGGCAACCGTGCTCTCCGAGGCCCTGCCGCGCCGCTTCGCGCAGCAGTGGTGCGAGGCGATGGGCGCAATGCAACCCATCGATCAGATGAGCGACAAGGCGCTTCGGGTGCTCGCCGAGGCGCTCCACGACTGGCAGGTCAAGCCCTGCGGCACGAGTGGCTACGCGAAAGCCGAGGTGACGCTCGGCGGCGTCGACACCGACGAGCTGTCCTCGAAGACGATGGAGGCGAAGCAAGTGGCGGGGCTGTACTTCATCGGCGAGGTGGTCGACGTCACCGGCCAGCTCGGCGGCTTCAACTTCCAGTGGGCGTGGGCGTCGGGTTTCACCGCCGGGCAGTGCGTCTGAGGAGGGGGCGTGCCACGGTGAGCAGCCTTCCGTTCGCCGTCGCGGCGGTCTTCGGATTGCCAATCCCGTCCGCTCGCTCTGGATCGAGGATGACCGATGGTCAGGCGACCGGCGTCGTCTCGCGTTGACTCTTCTCGCTGAGCTTGCGGGAATTCCTGTCGTCGCGGAAAACGATCGGGTGCACGTTAACCGGCTGGCCGGGGTCTTGCGCCTTCTCTACCACATCGGTGATCAGGTGGTGCTGCGGCGACAGATCGCAGACCGGGTCGGCGTTGGTTGCATCGCCAGTCAACATGTACGCTTGGCAGCGGCAGCCGCCGAAGTCTTTGGTCTTCTCCGGGCAGCTGCGGCAGGGCTCCTTCATCCAGCTGTCGCCGCGATAAGCGTTGAAGCCGGGCGACTCGTACCAAATCCAGCGCAAGTCGTGCTCGCGCACATTCGGGAAGGTGAGCCCCGGCAGCATGCGCGCCTCGTGGCATGGTAGGGCGAGGCCGTCGGCCGCGATGTTGAGAAATACCGAACCCCAGCCGTTCATGCACGCCTTCGGGCGGGTGGCGTAGTAATCGGGGACCACGAAGTACACCTTGCATCTGTTTCCGACCCGCGCGCGGAACTGGTTGGTGATCTCCTCCGCGCGCACGAGCTGCTCGCGGCTGGGCAGAAGCCGATCGCGGTTGATCAGCGCCCAGGCGTAGTACTGGGTGTTGGCGAGCTCCAGGTGCTCCACACCCATGGCTTCGGCCATGTCCAGGATCGCCTGGATGTGGTCGATGTTGAGCCGGTGCAATACCACGTTGAGCACCATCGGGTACTCGTACTGCTTGATCAGCTTGGCCACGTTCGACTTCAGTTCGAAGGTCCGGGTGCTGCTCAAGAAGTCGTTCAGCTCCCGGGTCGAATCCTGGAATGAGAGCTGGATCTGGTCCAGGCCGCCCTCCTTGAAAGCAGCGATGCGCTTCTCGGTCAACCCGACGCCGGAGGTGAGCAGGTTGGTGTAGTAGCCGAGTCGGTGTGCCTCGGCGACCATCACCTCCACGTCGTCTCGCAGGAGTGGCTCGCCGCCCGAGATGCCGAGCTGCACCGCGCCCAGCTCGCGAGCCTCGCGCAGCACCCGCAGCCAGTCCTCCGTCGAAAGCTCCGGACCCGAGCGCGCGTAGTCGACCGGGTTATAGCAGTAGATGCAATGCAGCGGGCAACGGAAGGTAATCTCGGCATTGATCCAGAGCGGATTGTTCACTTTAGCCTCACTCGCTTTGCCCGGTGCGGATCCGACCTTTTCCATGATCTGTCT
>DAIQQA010000251.1:0-5341 GCA_036787045.1 Burkholderiales bacterium
TTAGGTTCTTGTCGATACTCGGAGCTATGGCGGACGGTGCAATCCGGGCAGCTGCCGACCGCTTGTGCGTTTTGGGTGCTGTGGATCAGAAGCCGGCCGATGGCACGTTTACGGCGCAGCCGGAAAAAGAGAAGGGTTGCGAACCTGCAACCCTTTGATTGACTGGCGCGCCCGGCAGGATTTGAACCCACGCACGCTGGTTCGTAGCTGTCGTGTCGCTGTACCAGTCGCGCCCTGCCACGGTGTGTCGCATGCCAGAGCCGATGAATCGGTCGCGCGACGCCGGCAGTTCTGTGGCAGACGGCCTGGGCCTCCGGCGCAGGCCTCCGGCGCGGGGGTTGATCGGGCCTCGCGAAATCTGTATTCTGTATACAGTCTTCAACCGGCACCTCCCTAACGTCCATGGCCTCCATCAGCCGGATCGAGTTCGCGCCCGACTTGACCGAGCAGGTCCACCAGCGCCTGCTGGATGCGATCTGCGACGGTGATCTCGCGCCGGGCGCGCGCATCACGCAAGAGGAGCTGGCGGCTTCTCTGGATGTGTCGCGACAGCCGGTGCTGCAGGCGCTGCGGCTGCTGAAGCGGGACGGCTTCGTGATCGACGCCGGGCGCCGCGGGCTCATGGTGGCGCCGCTGGATCCGCGGATGATCGCGGACGTCTACGAGGTGCGTGCGGCGCTGGATGGGCTCGCCGCACGGCGTGCGGCGCTGGGCGGGGCGAAGCTCGACTCGAAGGTCATCGCGGAGGGGCGCAGGGCGGTGGCCGGACGAAGCGTCGGGCCGATGATCGACGCCGACCTGAAGTTCCACAACCTGATCTACGCAGCCTCGGGCAACGCTCACATCGCGGAAGGCGCCGGTCTGCACTGGCGACATATCCGGCGCGCCATGGGTGCGGTGCTGCAGTCTGCCGGCGTGCGCGCGGTGGTATGGGACGAGCACGAGGCGATCCTGAATGCAATCAACCGGGGCGACGCGGCGCTCGCCGAGCGTCTCGCCCGCGACCATGGCGAGAGTGCCGGAAACAACCTCGCCGCCCAGCTCAACCTGCACGTGCGTCAGCCCACCGGCACGCACAGCATCTGACGGAGAAAGCACCATGAAGCTGACCCAGCAGCAACTCGAGCAGTTCGACCGCGAGGGGTATCTGTTCTTCCCCAGCCTGTTCTCAGCCGAGGAGATGAAGGTTCTGACCGACGAGGTGCCGCGCCTGTACGCGCAGCGCCGGCCCGAGAACGTCCGGGAGAAGACCGGCGACGTGGTGCGCACCAACTTCGCCGCGCACATGTACAGCTACCCGTTCGCCAAGCTCGCGCGCCATCCGCGCATGGTCGAGCCGATCGTGCAGCTGTTCGGCGAGGCGGTCTACATGCACCAGTTCAAAATCAACGGCAAGATGGCCTTCGACGGCGACGTCTGGCAGTGGCACCAGGACTTCGGCACCTGGCTGAACGACGATCAGATGCCCGAGCCGCGCGCGATGAACGTGGCGATCTTTCTCGACGAGGTCAACGAGTTCAACGGCCCGCTGATGTTCATTCCCGGCAGCCACAAGCTCGGGGTGATCGAAGCGCAGCACGATCTGAGCACCACCAGCTATCCGTTGTGGACCATCACCAACGACACGATCCGCAAGCTGGTGGAGCGCGGCGGCATCGTCGCGCCGAAGGGCCCGGCCGGCTCGATGATCATGTTCCACTCCTGTCTGGTGCACGCCTCCACCAGCAACCTGTCGCCGTGGAACCGGATCAACGTGTACTTGAGCCTGTGCGCGGTGTCGAACCACATCCGCCGCTTCAAGCGGCCCGAATACATCGCGCATCGCGACTTCACGCCGATCGAGTGCCTGCCGGACGATTGCCTGCTGAAGCACTACGACGTGCCGCTGCCCTGGAAGGACGGCACACCGGAGGCGGCGTTGAAGCCGGCGCTGGCGGCGTAGCCTCCTCCCTTGATTCCCGCGACCGGTGATGTCGAGGCGGCGATATTGCGCGAGAAGCAGATGAAGAAGTGGAACCGAGAGTGGAAGTTGTCCGTGATAGAGAAGTCCAACCCGACGTGGCGGGACTTGTATGAGGACATCGTCTGAAGAGGCCGGATGGCTCCAACCGATGTCATCCCCGCGCAGGCGGGGATCCAGAAGTATCCGGGGGGGCCAGGATCCCGCCGGAGCCTGCCCTCGACCCCGGTCGGGTGCGGGAACGACAATAGAACACCTAATCAGGCTTTCCCTTGATCTGGATTCCCGCCTGCGCGGGAATGACAACGCTTTGGAGCTTAGCCAGGTCTGACCTGGATTGCCGCCTGTGCGGGAATGACAACGCTTTCGAGCAGCCACATCTGACCTGGATTCCCGCCTGCGCGGGAATGACAACCATGAACCTCTACAGCAAGCTCCAGCAACGCGCCGCCGCCGGCAAGCCGCTGCGGGTCGGCCTCGTCGGCGCCGGCAAGTTCGGCGCGATGTATCTGGCGCAGGTGCCCAAGACGCCGGGTATTCATCTGGTGGGCATCGCCGATCTCTCGCCCGCCAATGCGCGTGTGAACCTGGAGCGCGTTGGGTGGAATGCGGAACGCTATTCGGCGCCCTCGCTCGACGCGGCAGTGAAGTCGGGCGCGACGCACGTGGGCGAAGACTGGCAGGCCCTCGTGGCGCATCCCGGCATCGACATCGTCGTCGAGGCGACCGGCAACCCGGTCGCCGCCGTCGAGCATGCGCTGGCCGCCTTCCACAATCGCAAGCACGTGGTGATGGTCACGGTGGAAGCCGACGCGTTCTGCGGCCCGCTGCTGGCACGGCGTGCGCAGGACGCGGGCGTGGTCTACAGCCTGGCCTACGGCGATCAGCCGGCATTGATCTGCGACCTGGTGGACTGGGCGCGCGCCGCCGGCTTCAGCGTCGTCGCGGCGGGGCGCGGGCACAAATGGCTGCCGCACTTCGCGCAGTCCACTCCCGAAACGGTTTGGGGGTACTACGGGCTCACACCCGAGCAGGCCAAGGTCGGCGGGCTGAACCCGAAGATGTTCAACTCCTTCCTGGACGGCTCCAAGCCCGCCATCGAGAGCACAGCGGTGTGCAATGCCACCGGCCTGACGCCCGCACCCTATGGCCTGCTGTATCCGCCCGCGAGCGTGGACGACATCCCGTCGGTGATGCGGCCGAAAGAGGAGGGCGGGCAGCTTCACCACAAGGGCCAGGTGGAAGTGGTGTCCTCGCTCGAGGCGGACGGCAAGCCGATTCCCTATGACATCCGCTTCGGGGTCTGGGTCGTGTTCGAGGGCGACACGGAGTACATCCGCCGCTGCTTCAGCGAGTACGGCGTGCGTACCGACCCCTCGGGCCGCTATGCCTGCCTGTACAAACGTTGGCATCTGATCGGCCTGGAAGTGGGCATCTCGGTCGCTTCCGTGGGTGTGCGCAACGAGCCTACCGGCTGCGCTACCGGCTTTCGTGCCGATGTCGTGGCGAGCGCCAAGCGCGATCTCAAACCGGGCGAGCTGCTCGACGGGGAGGGCGGCTACACCGTGGTCGGCAGGCTGATGCCTGCAGGGGAGTCGTTGCGCATCGGCGGCCTGCCTCTAGGTCTGGCGCATGAGGTGAAGGTTATGAAGCCCGTGGCTGCAGGCCAACCCGTGTGCTGGAGCGACGTCGCGGTGGACGAGTCGCTCATGGCAGTGAAGGTGAGGCGTGAGATGGAGAAGATGTTCGGGGCGCGGGCTGCAGTAGGCGCTCCCGCGTAGCTTGGGCAGGGAACCGCGGGGGCCCTGGCTTCTGCGGTCGGGGCGCAAGCGGACAAAGGGCGAAGCTCGGCGCCGCAGCCGCAGCGCCGCGGGTCAGGCCGCCGAGCGCTGGGTCAACACAGCGAGCAGGCACAGACAGCCGAGCAGCATGCCAGCCATCCCCCCCTGCAAGAGCGTCGTGACCTGAAAACTCCCCAGCCAGAACTGCCCGGACAGGCGCACGATCCCGGCGAGCAGGGCCAGCAGGGCGCCGGCAGCGCCGGCCAGGCGACCCACCCACAGTAGCAACAGTTCCATCTGCAATCCCCTCCCAATGACCGTCCGCCCGCCCTTGGCGCCGGACCCGCGGGCCGGCACACCCGCCGCAGGGTCCTCCCAGCCGGCTACCAACTCCGAATGCGGCCGGTATCCAGGTGTACGAAGTCCAACGCCGCGTAGTAGCCCACGCCGCCGAGCGCGAGCCCGGTCGCCGCATCGCGCAGCCGCGACGTCGCCAGCCCCGGCAGCCGCACGTCGATGGCGCGGCCCTGCAGGTGCATGCTCTTCTTGGCTACGCCGTCGCTGTTCTTGCGCAGCATGCCGTTGGTCGCCGGGGAACGATACCCCGAAATCACCTCGAAGGTGCGCTCGCCCAGCTCGGCGCTCAGCGCATGCAGGATGTCGAGCAACCCAGGGTCGATGACGTGCACGTCGCCGGTGCGAAAGTCGCGCAGGAGATGGTGGATGCGCCCGAGCGCATGCGGCAGGTAGCGGCCATCCTCGAAGTAGGTCACCGACAGCCGCTCATCGGTGTGCAGATGCAGGAAGGACAGTGAGCGCCTCGTCGCCGCGGTGGCTGCGCGCGCAGTGCCCGCGACCCCGATGACGGGCAGCATCGCGAGGCCGGCGAGCAGCGTGCGCCGTTGCCGCGACGGCGTCACCGCTGGATCCTCCCGCCGCCGGGACCGATCAGGCCCCCGGCCGGCCCCGCGCCGCCCAGTCCGCCCGCGCCGCCTTGCGGGATCACCAGCGACGATGCTGCCTGCCGGCGCAGCTCCTGGATCTCCTTGACCGCCTGCTCCACGGCCAGCTTGGCCGCGTCGGCGTACTGCTGCACGGCCTCCTGCAGGGAGCGCGCGTCCAGCTCGAAGCTCAGCGGCAGCGCGCCCATGTTGGTGTAGATCTGCGCCTCGCCCACGTACACCGCGGGGCGACCGGTGTCGGGCGAACCGTCGGTCTTGACCGGGGTCAGCACGCGGATCATGCCGACTTTGCGGTCGGTGAAGAGCTCCTCGCGATACAGCGAGGACGGGTCCATCCTGGGCTCCGGCATGCGGTCGTCTGGTCGTTCAGCCATAGTCGTCCTGCCTGCGTGATTGCGTTGTCAGAGCGCAAGGGTATCAAGAAAACCTGCTGCTCTGCTGAGACCTGTGCGAGGCAGCAGGAATCGCTCCATCCCCCCGTGGACTGCAATGGGGGAGGTTTGACCCGAGGCCTGCCGATCACATCCGCGCAGGTATGGGGAGGCGACGCTGAACCCGGTCGAGGACGTCGGTGGCGGATTGCAGCGACGAACCCTGCTGCCCTTGCACGAGGCATGTAGAATGCCAGAGATGCTGCA
>DAIQQA010000252.1:0-5302 GCA_036787045.1 Burkholderiales bacterium
CGGTCCGCTGGCTCTGCGAAAGGAAACGATCGGTCAACGCCAACGTGCGAAGTCAGTACGCAAACGCCACCGTCAACCAGAACTTGCGCGTGTCGGGAAAGCCATACTGCGGCCCGCCGGCGCGATAGTCGCCGTACACCACACCGGCGGAGAGCTGCGAGGTGATGGCGTAGTCGAGCGCGAGGTCCCACTCGTGCCCGAGGTCCCAGTCGTTGTGATCGGAGTGGAAGCGGTGATAATCCAGCCGCATCGCCACCCTCCAGATCTGGGCGCCGATGCTGCCGCGCAGATCCTCCAGGCCCTGCGGCGGCGTCGTGGCGAAGATGTCCACCCGGCCGGTGAACATTTGCGTGCTGCCGAGCGGCGTCTGGAAGCCGTACTGCCCGCTGTTGCTGCCCAGCTTCTCCCAATCGACACGCACGAAGCCCTGCTTGATAGCGAACCCGCCGCCCAGCCGGTAGTAGTTCGCTCGGATGCGCGGATCACCGCCGGCGAAGTCGCGCTGCTGTGCGGCCTCGGCCACATACAGCAGATCGACAGCTGCGGAAAGGCCGAGCATGCCCCAGGCCCGCGCGCCGAGAATGCGGTTGGAGTTGTCCTCGAACCCGGTGACCGAGCCGGTGCGCGGCTGGTTCTGAAAGAAGCCGTAGCCTCCCACCTTGAGCTTGCCGGGCACGAGGTCGAACTGCGCAGTCGCGGCATTGGTGCTGGTCTTTCGCTGTACCGCATACGCATTGCGCACCTGCCAGAAGTACCCGTAGCTGACCTGCGTGCGCGGCAACGCGTGACTGGTCACGCTCACTCCGTCGAGCAGCTGGGGCATTTGCGCGAAATCGTAATCGCCCAAAAACCGCTGATTGTCGATGCGCACGACCTGGCGGCCCGCGCGGACTGTCGTGGCCGGCAGGCCGACGTAGTCCAGATGCAGCCGGTTGATGTCGGTCTCCTGCGGATCGGCCACCAGCGGGTAGTAGCCGGGACCGTAGTTGCCGTACAGGTTAACGCTGCTGGTTCCGTTGGACCAGGCAGGTGAGTTGCGGTAGTCGATCGTGTTCTGCGAGCCGAAGCGGCGCGTGTCGATCATCTCGGCGGTCAGCTTGAAGCCGCGGTACTCGAGCGTCTCCCAGCCGAGCTGCGTGCGCAGGCTGCCCCAGTAGGTTTTCTCCGGCTGGCCACTTTGGTCGGCCCACGTGTAGCGCGGCCGCAGCGCCAGGATCGGTTTGCCCTCGCGCAGCGCTTCTGCCGGGCTCAGCGCCACCAGCGGACTGTCCAGCTCTTGCGCCCACGCCGGCCACGCAACCGCGCACGCCAAAGCGGCGGCGATGAGCTTCTTCTGTCGCATGCCTGCCCCCTGCCGATTTCCGGCCCGCACTATAGCGCAGGCGGTCTGGGGACGTTTTCTCCTGCCTGACGCCTTCCGGCTTTAGTCAGCCCGGAGGTCAATGCCGCGGGATCGCGCGCGCGGACTTCCCCCCGGCGCTGCGGCGCTTGCCCACTGGTGCCAGGCTGCCCGCCTCGACCGCGGCGATCGCCTTGGCCTGGTTCATGTCATCCGTGTAGCCGGACGCATACAGACAGCAGGCGAGCTGATTGACCAGCGGATGAGGAATGGGGGCCTCGCCGGACAACGCCTGCTGGATCCACTCGGCAGTGGGTTGCGCCTCGATGCTGGGCGGGAGCCCTGCGACGGGCTTGACCGCGTGGACCTCTTCGTCGAACAGGACCCGATGGCTGCCCTGGTCGACGAGCTCCATGCGCGGCCGGCGGCGCGGGTTGGCGAAGGGCTCGCCCTCGGTGCTGGCGAGCAGCAGCGCAGGCGTGCCGGTGGCGGCGAAGAAGGCGGCGAACTTGCCCAGCGTGGACGCGCTGCTGGCGCTGGCCAGTATCACGCCTTCGCCGGCAAACGGATCCATCAGCTTCGCGACCAGGTGCGCGCTGTTGCGCACGCCCAGACGGTTGCGCAGGGCGAGCAGGTTGGCAAGCCCGGGGCACAGCGCGGCCATGGGCAGGAACGCGATGTTGTCCTCCTCCAGCGCGGCCTGCGCCTGCACCAGAGTCGCGCTGGGCATGACACCCAGCTCGCGCAGGATGTAGACGCTGGCCACGCGCCCGCTGCCCTCGAGGGTGCCGTGGAACAGCACGGGTACGCCCAGGCGCCGCAGCAGCAGACCCAGCAGAGGCAAGAGGTTGTGCTCGGAGCGGGCGCCCCCATAGGCGGGAACCACCAGCGGACGCAACTGCATGTCCGGTGCGCGCAAACGATAGAACCGCTCCCCGGCCGCGCGATGAAAACCGAGCAGCTCGGGGACCGACTCGCCTTTGAGGTGCAGCCCGACCAGCAGCGTGGCAAGTTCCAGATCCGGCACACCGCCGTCGAGCATCGCGCAGAACAGGTCGTGCGCATCTTCCTCGGACAGGTCCTGAGTGGTCCCCGCGTGCACGACCTGTTTGATGTAATGGGCGAAGTTCATTGGTCCCTCGGGTTGGAATGGCTCCGATCCGCGCGCGATAGAAGGCAGATCGCGAGCGTGCTCCCCCCTCGCGCAGCACCTGTTTGCAACCGGCATGCCAAACGTAAACTCCCGCAAACACCGGGGCTTGCGGGTGGGAGGGGGGAGATCGCGCCATCCGATGGTGCGCCGATCCCGAAGGCCGCCTGCTTTTGGTGCATGACCGGCGGCCTCTATCCGTTCCGAGACGGACTGCATCGGCAGGGTTCCGGTAGACTTCCAACGCTGTGTGTTGGGCGAGGCGACGGGATTGCCCCGTCGCCGCAAACGTCCTCGCACCGAGCTCACCGCACGGAGACCCAAGTGACAACAATAATCCGGGCTCGCATCCCCGGGCTGCACCTGCGCCCGCGGTTTGCTGCCGCCATTCTTTCCGCCACCGCACTGCTGTCCGCATGCGGCCAGTCCGCGCCACCGGGCCCCGCGCAGATGCCTCCGCCCGAGGTCAACGCGGTGACGGTCCAGCCGCGCGACATTCCTATTCATCTGGAGTACGTAGGACAGACCGAGGGCATGCGCGAAGCGGAGGTCCGCCCACGCGTGAGCGGCATCCTCCAGCGCTGGAACTACAACGAGGGGAGCAACGTACGGACCGGCCAGAGCCTGTTCACGATCGATCCCGCGCCGTTCCAGGTGCTGGTCGCACGCGCCGACGCGGAACTCGCCACGGCGCAGGCGCGCCTGACTCAAGCCAAGCGCGACATCGAGCGCCTCAAGCCGCTGCTCGACCAGGGCATGGTGAGCCAGAAGGCATACGACGACGCGCTAGCTGCCGAGGAGGTGGCAGCCGCCCAGCTGAAGGGCGCGCAGGCGGCGCTGGCGGAGGCCAAGCTCAACCTGGGATATACGCGCGTGCAGGCGCCCATCTCCGGGGTGGCGGGCCGCGCGCTGGTGTCCGAGGGCAGCCTGGTGGAGGCGCAGCGCACTCTGTTGACGACCATCTCGCAGATCGACCCGATCCGCGTGATCTACAGCATGGCCGAGACCGAGCGCCTGAAATTCGGCGCGGAGGCCACCGCGGGCCGGCTGCGCCTGCCCAAGGACAACCGCTTCGTGGTGACGCTGCGCCTACCCGACGGCAGCACCTCGGAGCGGCCCGGCGTGGTGGAGTTCAGCGACGTGCGGGTCAACCCCGACACCGGCACCACGGAGTTCCGCGCTGTGCTGCCCAACCCGGAACAGCGCCTGCGCCCGGGACAGTTCGTGCGCGTGCGGCTGCAGGGCGCGCAGTACGTGAACGCGCTGGCGGTGCCGCAGCGCGCGGTGCTGGAAGGCCCGCAGGGCAAGCTGGTTTTCCTCGTCGACGACAAGGGCCTGGCTCAGCCGCGGCCGGTGCAGGTCGGCGACTGGGCCGGCGAGGAATGGGTCATCACGAGCGGGCTGAGCCCCGGCGACCGCGTGATCGTGGACGGCGTGATGAAGGTCCGGCCCGGCGCGCCCGTGACCATCGCGCAGGCGCAGCCTTCCCCACCCGCCGCGCAGCCACCGGCTGCGGCGAAGCCGTAGGCGTGTCTTCCGCCTCTCGCCCCTCGCCTCACGCCTCACGCTTATGACTCTGTCCCGCTTCTTCATCGACCGTCCGATCTTCGCGGCGGTGCTGTCCAGCTTCATCGTCCTGGGCGGTCTGGCGGCGATGCGCTCGCTGCCGATCGCCCAGTACCCGGAGATCGCGCCGCCGGTGGTGAGCGTGCGAGCGTTCTACCCGGGGGCCTCGGCCGAGGTGGTCGAGCAGACCGTCGCCGCACCTCTGGAGAACCAGATCAACGGCGTCGAGGACATGATCTTCATGAGCTCGAACTCGGGCTCCAACGGCGCGGTCGAGATCCAGGTCACCTTCGAGATCGGCGCGGATGCCGACCGGGCGGCGCTCAACGTCAACAACCGGGTGAAGCAGGCCGAGGCGCGCCTGCCGGAAGAGGTGCGCAGACAGGGCGTGACCGTGGAGAAGGGCTCCTCGGCATTCCTGCTGGTGTACGCCTTCTACTCGCCCGATGGGCGCTTCGACGATCTGTACACCAGCAACTACGCCACGCTCAACGTGCTGGACAACCTGAAGCGCGTGCCCGGCACCACCAACGTGCAGATCTTCGGCGCCAAGGACTACGCCATGCGCATCTGGCTCCAGCCCGATCGCCTGACGCAGCTCAAGCTCACCACCGACGACGTGGCGCGGGCGATCGCCGAGCAGAACGCTCAGTTCGCCGCCGGCAAGATCGGCCAGTCGCCCACCGGCGGCCCGCAGGAGCTGGTCTACACCATCACCACGCGCGGGCGCATGTCGGACGTCACGGAGTTCGAGAACATCATCGTGCGCGCCGTGCCGGGGGGCGCGACAGTGCGCCTGCGCGACGTCGCGCGCGTCGAGCTGGGGTCCAAGGACTACGACTTCATCGGCCGGGTGAACGGCAAGCAGGCCACTCTGATGGGCATCTTTCTGCAGCCCGGCGCCAACGCGCTGGAGGTCGCGGACGAGTGCAACCGCGTGATGGAGTCGCTGGCCGAGAAGTTCCCCGAAGGCCTGGCCTACTCGGTCCCCTACGACACCACGCGCTTCGTCAAGGTCTCGATCCGCGAAGTGCTGAAGACCCTGGCGGAGGCGATGGCGCTGGTGTTCGTGGTGGTGTTCGTGTTCCTGCAGAACTGGCGCGCCACGCTCATCCCCTTCGCCGCCGTCCCGGTATCGCTGATCGGCACCTTTGCCGGCCTGTACCTGATGGGCTACTCCATCAACACCCTCACGCTGTTCGGCATGGTGCTGTCCATCGGCATCGTGGTGGACGACGCCATCGTGG
>DAIQQA010000253.1:0-5290 GCA_036787045.1 Burkholderiales bacterium
CGCAGGCGCCGTTCCATACGGTCGCGCGACTCACCCTCCTCCCCAAGTCGCAACTCTGCGCGGAGGCGTGCGAGGCCGAGTACATCGACGTGAGCAGCAACTCCATGGCCGACAGCGCCCCCGTCGGCGGCCTTAATCGCGTGCGGTGGCACGCGGTGGCCGCGAGCCGAAATGCCCGTCTGAGCGGGACCTCAGCGGGCTGGGATGCGGGCATGCGAGGGGACCCGTGACGGGCATCCAGGACTGGCTGGCGCAGCTGGGGCTCGAGAAGTACGCCTCGGTTTTTTCGGAGCATGAGATCACGCTCGAGGTCCTGCCGCATCTCACCGAGCCGGACGTCGACCGCCTGGCGCTTCCGACCGGACCGCGGCGCCGACTGATGGTTGCTATCCAGGAGTTGGCTGCCGAGATTCGCGCCCGGACGTCTGTCGAAGCTCCCGAGGCGCCCTTAACGCAGCCGGCTGACGCTGAGGGGGCAGAGCGCCGTCAGCTCACCGTGATGTTCTGCGATCTCGTGGGCTCCACCGCACTGTCCCAGCGGCTCGACCCCGAGGAATTGCGCGAGCTGATGCAGGCCTACCGCAAGGCGTCCGGGGACGTGGTCGCGCGCTACAAGGGGTACGTCGCCCAGTATCTGGGCGATGGCCTGATGGTGTACTTCGGCTGGCCCAGCGCCCACGAAGACGATGCCGAGCGCTCGGTGCGCGCGGCCCTGGAGATCGTGCAGGCTGTGGAAGGCGTGAGGGCGCAGCCGCCGCTGGCCGTGCGCATCGGGGTGGCGACGGGAACAGTCGTGGTGGGGGAGGACTCGCAAGCGGACAACGCGGAGGCGAAGCTGGCGCTAGGCGAGACGCCCAACCTGGCGGCCCGCCTGCAGGGGCTGGCCGGTCCCAATGAGATCGTCATTGCGCCGGCCACGCGGCGCCTGGTGGGCGCTGCATTCGAGTTGAGCGATCTGGGTGCGCACGCGCTCAAGGGCATCGCGCAGCCAGTGCACGCGTGGCAGGTGCATGCGGTGCAACGGGCCCAGGGGCGCTTCGAAGCTGCGCATGAGGGGGTCGCACTGACGCCGCTGGTGGGGCGCCAGGAAGAAGTGGCGCTGTTGCTGCGTCGCTGGGAGCAGGCCCGCGAGGGGGAAGGGCAGGTCGTGCTGGTCGGCGGGGAGCCCGGCATCGGCAAATCCCGCTTGACGCAGGTGCTGCGCGAGCGAATCGTGCACGAACCGCACACCGCCTTGCACTACCAATGCTCGCCCTATCACCTCAACTCCCCGCTGTATCCCATCACCGAGCAACTCGAGTTCGCGGCAGGCTTCGTGCGCGAGGACGCGCCGGAGCAGAAGCTGAATAAGATGGAGGCCATGCTGGTGGGCAGCCCCGAGGAACGCGCTGAGGCGGCGCCGCTGATTGCAGCCCTGCTATTGCTGCCAGTGGAGCGTTACCCGCCGCTCGCCCTCTCGCCGCAGAAGCAGAAGGAGAAGACGCTCGAGGCGCTGGCCGCCCAGCTCGAAACGCTCTGCCGGCGCCAGCCGGTGCTGATGGTGTTCGAGGACGTGCACTGGATCGACCCCACCAGCCAGGAGGCGCTCGATGCGCTGGTTCCCCGGCTCCAGGCGCTGCCCATCATGCTGGTGATCACCCACCGGCCCGAGTACACGCCGCATTGGCCCGAGCAACCGCACGTCACCCGCCTGGGCCTGGGCCGCCTCGCGCGGCGCCAAGGCACGGAGCTGGTGACGGAGGTGGCTCGCGGCAGGGGGTTGCCGACGGAGGTCTTGGCGCAGATCGTGGTACAAGCCGACGGTGTGCCTCTGTTCATGGAGGAGCTGACCAAGTCGGTGCTGGAGTCGGGGCTGCTGCGCGAGGCCAGCGATCAGTACAAGTTGCAGAGCCCGCTCCTCGCGCCCACCATCCCGACGTCGCTGCGCGACTCGCTGCTGGCGCGTCTGGACCGTTTCGCGCCGATGAAGCACATCCTCCAGATCGGTGCCTGTATCGGAAGGGAGTTCTCCTACGAGCTGCTCGCGCGGGTTTCTATGCTCCCCGACGAACAGCTCGAGGAGGTCCTGCGCAAGCTGACGGGGACGGGACTGGTATACCGTCGCGGCTTGCCCCCGAACGCCACTTACACGTTCAAACACGCTTTGGTGCAGGACGCCGCCTATGATTCCCTGCTAAAGAGCAAACGGCAGCAGCTGCATGCCCGGATCGCGCAAGTGCTCCAGGAGCACTTTGCGGACCGGGTTGCCTTGGCGCCGGAACTGCTTGCGCATCACTACACTCAAGCCGGCAAACCGGCAATGGCAATCCCGCGCTGGCGCGAGGCGGGAGAACTGTCCGTACGAAGAGTAGCGTTCCGGGAGGCGATTTCGCACCTGGATCAAGGCATGCAGCTCATCGGCTCGCTGCCTCCGTCACCCGAGCGCGACGACGGAGAGCTGGGGCTCTGTACCCTGCTGGGCACGGCCTGGGTGGCATTGCGTGGATTCGCGGCGCCGGAAGCGTGGTCCAGCTTCCACAGGGCGCTGGAGTTGGCAAAGACCTTGAACCGGCACGAGGCACTGTTGCCGATCTACTTCGGTCTGGCCTCCAATCTGGTACTGCGCGGTCGGCTCGCGGAAGGTCTCGACTGGGTGAATGAGATGCTGGCTTCTGCAGAAGCCACCGGAGATCGCGACCTGTCGATCATGGGGCATCGGTCGGCGTGCACTACGTACTTCTGGCTAGGAGATTTCAGCCGCTCGCGCGAGCATGGGCACAGGGTGCTGGAGCTGTACAACGAGGACGCGCATCGGCACCTCGCGGATCTCACCAACGTCGACCCGAGAACGGTGGTCGAGATCTATC
This sequence comes from Burkholderiales bacterium, assembly GCA_036787045.1. Lineage (GTDB taxonomy): Bacteria > Pseudomonadota > Gammaproteobacteria > Burkholderiales > SHXO01 > SHXO01. The sequence goes on from DAIQQA010000253.1 coordinate 2,847, forward strand.
TCTCGATAGGAACCTGGATCCTCGGCTATCCGGATCAGGCCTTGCAGCTGCGTGAAGCTATGGATACGCATGCGCGCCGGCGCCAGCACCCCTTCGACATCGGTTATGCACTGACCTTCGGCGGCCAGGTTTGGGACCTCTGCCGCGAACCCGAAGCCCTTCTTGCGAGCGTCGAGGAATCGGATCGGCTGGGGCGAGCGCATAGCCTGCCGTTCATCTCCGAAGTGCTGGCGCAGATGCTCAGAGGTATCGCCTATCTGCGGGCAGGGCGACTCGAGGAATGCATCCCACAGCTGCGCGGTGCTCTCGATAAGTGGACGGCAGGTGGCGCGCTGCTTTGGATGCCCTACTTGCGGGCAGTTCTCGCCGAAGGCCTGGCGCTCCGCGGAGACCTCGAAGGCGGATTGACCTTGGTCGAGGAGAGTCTCAACCAGATTTCGCGGCCGGGCTGGGAGGAACGTTCACACCAGGCCGAGGTGCTACGGCTCAAAGGATGGATGCTGCAGGAACGAGGAGAGCGCGCCGCGGCGGAAGAGAGCTATCTCGCTTCCCTAGACGTCGCGCGTGAACAGCAGGCCAAGTCTTGGGAGTTACGCACGGCCACGAGTCTCGCGCGGCTCTGGCGAAGCCAAGGCAAGAGACAGGAGGCCCGCGAGCTTCTCACATCCGTTCACGGCTGGTTCACGGAGGGCTTCGCTACGAGAGATCTCATAGAAGCCAAGGCGTTGCTGGACGAAATCTCTTGAGGACCGGGCGCGTGCTCTGGACTGAAGAGGCGGGCGACGAGGTCAGGACCCGGCGAAGAAACACCCGGTCGCCCGGTCGATATGGCCGAGGCGGCGCTTTCGCTCCGTTCGTCTCTCGAGTTCTGCCGCGAGTCGATCGTCGATCCGCCCCGCCTGGAGCGCCGCCCTGTAGGCGTCGAGTGAAAGCGCATCGCGTCCGCGCGCGCTGCGCTCGTAGGCCAGCTTGCGGGTCAGCCCGAATTCGGTGGAAGGCTCGCGCACCGAGTCTGCCGCGTCACAAACCCAGTTGCCCGGATTGGCTGCCATCTCCGCGGCCAGGGCCGCCCATAACCCGGCCTCTGCAGTCCTCGGGGCCGTTTGAGGAAAGACCAGATGCCCCACAATGCTTTTGTGACCTTCCGACCACGGCTGGGTAAAGTGTTCGAGCGAAGTGCGAATCTCATCCAGATAGCGAATCCAATAGATCTCGAAAACGACATCTCCGGACGCCTGACGTTCCGCCCAGTCGATTGTCAGATAGTGCTCCCTGGATCCCCAAGAATGAACTGAATTCGAGGAGGGAAGTGGCGTCAGCGTGAACCTGCCCAGCGTGCCGCTCACCTCCACGACACCGGTCCAGTAGGACTGATATGCGGTACCCGGCAGCGCCGTGCGCGCAGATAGCTGGGCGATGAGCGCGAGCGTCTTTTCGGCTTTGCCGGCGCCCATGCTCCTGGTCAAGCTCGCTCTCATGAGCGCGTGATCAACCGCCAGTGGGGCCGAGCCGACAGATCTCGCGCCCGCCGCATCTGCGGTGGCGCGCAGAAAACGCATCCCGTCCAGGCGATTATCTACAGGCAACACGGGGCTGCTAACCCCGAGGAAATCCACCGGTTGGCCGAGTGCGGTCAGAAACGAGGCGCGCAGACCAAGAAAGTCCGGAATGCTTTCGACATGAGGCGTGCCCAAGCTAGTGGAGATCCGGCCGACGCCGATGTGCTCGGTACCGGGGACGAACAGCCCCACGCCAGAGAATCCGTCCGGTAGTCTGTCAGCGACGCGCAGCAATACGTTGCTACCAGCGACCTGGTACTCATGGGCCGCTCGGTCAAGGCACTTGAGTCCGGAATGGCGGTCGCGAAGTTGATGTTGAATAGTGCTCACCTCTGCAACGTCGGCAGCGATGCGGCGTAGATCATCCGTCCCAGGACGAAACAAGGGGCATGTCATCCACTCACCTGTCATGGTGCCTCCCCCTGCGAGGGCTTGTCCACTCGATCGGTGCGTATCAGAGATCCCGATACTGAACGCCGCATGACAGCTCGCGGTTTAGCCGAAGCCGGACGAGTGGAAGCCTTTTGCCATCCGGTTCTCTCACCGCTGGGGACTCTGTCCGGAGCGCTGCCTCAGCTGCTCCATCACCAGCGCATTGTCGAAATACACCCATTCGCCCAGGATGCGCTCGTCTTCGTCGAACTTGAATATCGCGCAGAGTGGGATCGCGATCCGACGACCTGAGGCGGGGACCCCGCCGAACGTGCCTAGATGCGTGCCGGTAAGCGTGACCTCCAGAGTGATGGCCTCCGCGCTCACATGCCGTTGGTCGACAGTGACTTTGAGGTCGGGGAAGGCCTGGAAGAAGCTCTCGTAGAATCTACGAATGCTGTCGTGACCATACAGATTCTCACCGTTCACGACGCAGTGCGGGTGCTTTCCGAA
>DAIQQA010000106.1:0-17793 GCA_036787045.1 Burkholderiales bacterium
CTCGACGAGATCGTCGAGGCGCGCCAGGACACCACCGTGGTGATCCACCCGCTCACCGACGCGCGCCGCGTGCTGCCGCTGGAGAAGAAGGGCGAGCTGGTCCATGCGCACCCGGACTTCCAGATCGTGATCTCGTACAACCCCGGCTACCAGAACATCATGAAGGACCTGAAGCAGTCCACCCGGCAGCGCTTCGGGGCGATGGACTTCGGCTGGCCGACGCGCGACGTCGAGATCGAGATCGTCGCGCACGAGTCCGGCGTGTCACCGGAGATCGCGGCGAAGCTGGTGTCGATCGGCGAGAAGTCGCGCAACCTCAAGGGCCACGGCCTGGAGGAAGGCTTGTCCACCCGCATGCTGATCTACGCTGGGCAGCTCATCGCGCGCGGCGTGGAGCCCGTGTCGGCTTGCAGCGTGGCTTTGGTGCGACCGGTTACCGACGATGTGGATATTCGCGATGCCCTCGACGCTGCCGTGAGAACTTTCTTTTGAACCACGGAGGACACGGTGGACACGGAGGAGGACAAGAAGGCCAAGTAGAGACCAGATGGATCTCGCAGGTCTCGGCTCCAATAGCGGCCGAGTGAGGCGAGCGGCGCTGGTCCGTGCGTGACATGAAGCGTATGCACGTGGTCCGCGGCGTTGGCCGACATTGCCCTGCATGCGAGCGCGCAATCCCAGGTTTTCCTTCGTGTCCGCCGTGTCCACCGTGGTTCAAGCAGTCACATGCATACCAGCGCCTCCGACCTTGACCCACTGATCGGCACGCTCCCAGCGGAGGCGCAGCAGCTCGTCGCGGCCGCGCTGCCGGAGGCGACCCGGGTGCTCAGCGCCGACGGCCTGAAGGGCTGGGTAGAGGGCATGAAGCTGCTGCTCGACGCTGGTTCGGGCCTTGGGCCGGTGGTCACCTATTTGCGCAGCGTGCATGTGGCCGTGCGCGAAGCGGATGAGGCGCTGCTGCCGCAGATCGTCGGCGTATGCCTGTCCGTGCTCAGGCATGCCGATGCGCGCGCACTCGACGCTTTCCTGGATTCGCTGCCGCCGGCCGTGCGCAGGCTGAAGGACGGTGCCGCGCTGCACGGCTATCTCGACCTGGTCGACGAGCTGGCCGCGCTCGCGCCGCACGGCATCACGGCGATGTTCGAGCGGCTCGGCCAGCTCCTCGATCAGCTGAGTCTCGACGGCCTGCGCCGCTGGGCGTTGCTGGGCGTTCAGGGCCATACCGAGGACCTCGCCGCGCAACAAGCCTGGTTCCGGTTGGAAAGCCGGGACGCGCGCGCCATCCTGAAGGCGGCGGGCGAGGGCACGCTGTTCACCGACGTCGAGCGGCGGCTCGGCTTCTACCTGCGCGCGCTATGGGCCCGTCAGCCGGACCTGCGGCCGGCCAGCACGGCGCAGGAAGGCAAGAAGGGCAGGCGCGTGTCCATCGTGGATGGCGCGATCCGCATGCCTCAGGCTTTCGAGGTGTTTCCCGGGCAGGACCCCGTTGCGCTGTACCGGGCCGGCGCCGCGCACGCGGCCGCGCACCTGGTGCACTCGACGCACAAGTTCCCGCTGCGCGCGTTGCGGCCGATCCAGGTGGCACTGGTCGGTCTCATCGAGGACGCGCGCGTGGAGCACCTCGCCATGCGTGAGATGCCGGGCTTGCGGCGGCTGTGGCAGCGCTTCCATGTGGCCCTGCCGAGCTTCACGGTGACGGCTGTGTCGCTGATGGCACGCCTGTCGCGAGCGCTGATCGATGAGGATTACCGGGACGAGAACCCGTTCGTCGTCAAGGCTCGCACCCTGTTTGCCGAGAACGCACACCGCTGGGGCGACCCGTCGCTGAGCAGGGAGATGGGCAATCTGCTCGGCAACGATCTCGGACAGATGCGCGTGCAGTTCAACTTCAAGACCTGGCTGATCGAGCCGCTGTACCGCGACGACAACCTGTTCCTCTGGGACATGGGCGACTCCGGCCAGCAGCAGAGCGACGATCAGGAGGTGATGTACCAGGCCGTCAACCTCGCCCAGGAGGAAGGCGGCGAGAAGACCGACCTGGAGTTGGAGGAGGGCGGCGGCGAGTCGGAGCACAGCGAAAGCGTACAGCTGGAGGCGCCTGCTCCCGAAGAGCAGGCTGCGATAGAGGAAGCGCTCGCCCAGCCCTATCACTACGACGAGTGGGACTACATCATCGGCATGGATCGTCCGGCCTGGTGCACACTGCTGGAGAAGGCGGCGCCGACGGGCGACCCGCGCACCATCGACGAGGTCCTGCGCCGCAACGAGGAGACGGTCAACCGCCTCACCAGCCTCATCAAGGCCGTGCAGATCCAGCGCCCGCAGCGGCTGAAAAAGCAGCTCGAGGGCGACCGGCTCGACATCGACGCCTCCATCGCAGCTACGGTCGACCTGCGTTCGAGCCGGGCGCCCGACCCGCGCGTGCATCAGCGTCTGGGGCGCAACAGCCGTGACCTCGCCGTGCTGGTGCTGCTGGACCTGTCGCAGTCCACCAACGATTGGGTCCCGACCGCCGGCACCACCGTGCTCAATCTCGCCCGCGAGGCGACCGCACTGGTGGCGCATGCAATGGAGAAGCTCGGCGACGATTTCGCCATCCACGGCTTCGACTCCAACGGCCGGCACGACGTGGAGTACTACCGCTTCAAGGACTTCGAGTCCCCGTACGGTGACGAGGCCAAGGCGCGCCTGGCGGGGATGAAGGGCCAGCTCTCCACCCGCATGGGCACGGCGCTGCGCCATGCCGGGCATTTCCTGCACAACCGGCGCGTCGCGCACAAGCTGATCCTGCTGCTCACCGACGGCGAGCCGCACGACATCGACGTGCACGATAAGCAGTACCTGATGTTCGACTGCAAGCGCGCGGTGGAAGACCTGCGCCGTTTTGGCATCCCCACGTTCTGCATGACCCTCGATCGCGGCGCCGACGAGTACGTCGCGCGTATTTTCGGCGGGCGCAACTATCTGGTGCTGGACCAGCTCAAGCGGTTGCCCGAGAAACTGCCCTCGCTCTACCTCCGGCTGACTACCTGAAACTGAGGAACAGCTGAACCACGGAGGACACGGCGGACACGGAGGAACGAGCGTGTCGCCGCCGGGTACGCCCTGAAGGCGCAGGATTGAGAGACTCTCCCCTCCTGCCCGTGGAGGGGTGGCACGCGCAGCGTGACGGGGTGGTGGGAGCCTGCCTGAGGGGACGAAGCAGCGGGGTGTCGACGCAACCTTCGCTTCCGGCAAAGAGGGACATGTTATTGCGTCCTCCGTGTCCACCGTGGTTCCAGCCTTGGGCTTTAGCCGAATCAATCCTTTAGAATATACGCACCGGCGCGGGCGGTGCCCGCGCGTCGAGCTGCCTTGGCATGACCTTCGTCACACTTCTCATCGCCCTGTTGCTGGACCGCGCGCGTCCGCTTCCCGACACCAGCGCCCCGCTTGGATGGTTCCGCCGCTTTGCCGACCGGCTCGCGCATGACCTCAACGCGGGCAAGCCGGTGCACGGCACGGTTGGCTGGCTCGCTGCAGTGTGTCCGTGGGTGCTGCTTGTCCTGGTCGTCTTCTACATCCTGTACTACCTCAACCCGGTGCTCGGCTGGCTGTGGAGCCTTGCCGTCCTGTACCTGTGCCTGGGGTTCCGCAATCTGACCCAGGCTCTCAAGGACATCTATGCAGCGCTGCAGGCAGGCGACCTGGATCGCGCGCGCGAGCTGCTTGCCGCGTGGCGCGGCGAGTCGGCCTCCGAGTACGGCGAAACCGAGATCGCCAAGGCGGCGGTGGAGACGGCGCTGGCACGGGCACAGCGCGAGCTGTTCGGCGTCGTGTTCTGGTTCGTGATTCTCCCCGGGCCGTCAGGTCCGGTGCTCTACCGGCTGGCAGCCGAGCTGGAGAGCCGCTGGGGTCAGCGTCGCGAGGAGGCGTTCGGACCCTTCGGCCGCTTCGCGCGGCGGGCGTTCCTTGCGCTCGACTGGGCTCCCGCCCGGCTCGCGGCTATCGCCTTTGCCATCGCCGGCAACTTCGAGGATGCGATCTCCTCCTGGCGAAGCCAGGCCCCTGCCTGGCCGGAGCCCGAACTGGGCATCGTGCTGGCGAGCGGCGCCGGTGCGATGAACGTGCAGCTCGGCGGCGCGCTGCCGCGCGAGGGCGGCGTGGATTTGCGCCCGGATCTCGGTGAGGGCGATCCCGCCGACGCCGAGCACCTGCAGAGCGCGACCTACCTGCTGTGGCGGGCGTTGGTAGTGTGGCTGGCCGTGCTGCTGCTGATCACACTGGCGCGCTGGGTCGGATCCTGAGGCCGAGGAATTCGCCGGGTCGGCTCGAGGCCCCAGTGCGATGAGCGCCGGCAGTCAGAAGCGTTTCCTGCTGTCCAGCTCTTCACGGAGCTTGCGGTAGCAGTCCAGCCGCGTCTGGCTGATGTGGCCCTGCGCGACCGCGGCATCGATCGCACACCCCGGTTCACTACGATGCCGGCAGTCGTTGAAGCGGCAGTGGCCCAGGTGCGCGCGGAACTCCACGAACGCGTGCTGGAGCTCCGAGGCCGTCAGATGCATCAGCCCGAACTCCTGCATGCCTGGCGAATCGATCAGCGCAGTATCGGAGCCCATGCGGTACAGCCGCGCGTGGGTCGTAGTGTGCCGGCCGGAGTCCAGCGCGAGCGAGATATCGCTCACCGCAGCCCCGGCATCGGGGAGCAGCGCATTAATGATGGTGGACTTGCCCATGCCGGACTGTCCGACCAGCACGCTGGTATGACCCGCGAGGTGGCTGCGCAGCGGCGCCACGTCGCGCTTGGCCGCCAGCGGCAGCAGCGGATAGCCGAGGTCGGCGTAGAGCTTCAGCGCATCCATCGCGCGTGCGCTGGGCTCCACCAGGTCGAACTTGTTCAGCACGATCAGAGCCGCGATGCTCTGATGCTCGGCTGCGATCAGGCAGCGGTTGAGCAAGTCCTCGTAGAAGGACGGCACGGCCGCAAGCACGATCACCATCTGCGTGACGTTCGCCGCGATCAGCTTCTGGCGATATCGGTCCGAGCGGTAGAGCAGGGAACGGCGCGGATCCACCGCCTCGATCACGCCCTGGTCCCGCGCGCTTCTCAGCACTGCCACGCGGTCGCCGCAGGCCACCAGGCTCTTCTTCCCGCGCGGGAAGCAGGCGAGCATCTCCCCGTCGGACAGCTCGACCACGTAGTGGCGGCCGTGGACGGCGACGACCTGGCCTCGAAGCAGGGGTTGCGGGCTGTTCGGCAAAGGTGGGGCGGTTGGGTGCGACGCTCGCATTGTACCCGGCGTGCCGGTTGCACTTTGCGTGTCTCAGGCAGTGAGATCCGAACCGCGTGGTGAATGTAGGTCTGTTTTCGCTGAGTAGTATAGGCAGCAGGTCGAGGCTTCCGGCCTACCTCCGGCTGTCGAGAAACTCTCGCACCGCCTCCGCTGGCGCCTTGGCATAGGTGCCACGACGGCTGACCGGCGCGCCGGTGATGCGATGCAGTTTCACTGCCGCTTCGGCCATTGCAACCACCACGGCAAGGCCGTTGAGCACCATCGCCCCGCCCACCTCGAAGCTCCTCTCGCGCGCGAACAGCAGCATGGGCAGTCCGCCGGCGGGTACGATTACCTCAGCGCCGGCGTCGACCAGCGCCATGGCTTCGCGCGAAAACGCGTCCTTGACCTCCCGGAAGGCGTTCGGATCCTCGTAGGCGCGCATGTAGGTCTCCACCTGCGTATCGAGCGCGCGGACGCCGACCGACTGTTTCGTCAGGCCGAGACGAATGATCTGATCGCGCAGCCAGGGAATGAACACCGGGTTGATGGTGACCAGTCCGAAGGTGCGCCCGAGCGTCAAGGCGTAAAGCATCGTGCTCTCGCCGAGCCCCAGGACCGGGATGTCCACGGCCGTGCGGGCCTCGATAAGCCCGGGCTCCTGGAAGTGCCCGAACACGAAGGCCGCGCACCCGCTGCACTGGGCCTCGATGGCGTTGCGGATGGCCTGGCCTGCGCAGCGGAACTCGGTGAGGGGGCCGAGGAAGCGGTCGGGCGGGTCGATGCCATGCACCTCGAACCGGATGCCGGGCGCGGCGTACTCGTCGAGCAGCGCCTGCAGGCGCGAGATGTACGGGCGCTGGGCCGCCAAATCGACGAAGCTCTGATACCAGATGCGTGAGACCCCGCTCATGCCGACCTCCTGACCGGATTGCTGCTCATCGGCGGGAGTATGCCGGAACCCGCCCGCTCAGGGGCGTCGGGGTCGAGAGCGTTACCTCAAGCGTCTTCTACCAGAAACAGCAGCACGCTCGCGGTCACGGCCCGCGCCTTGTGCGCGTTCTGCAGGCCGGCGGGGATTAGGATCCCAGACCCGGTCGGATAGCGCTCGAGGCGGCCACGGAAGTCGATCTCCAGCTCGCCGTCGAGCACCAGGCCGATGTGGCCCTTTTCGCACCAGTGCGGCTCGACGAACTCGGCGGTGAACTCGAGCAGCCGCATCTGCTTCGTCCCCTGCCGGTGCACCTTGAACCGGGCACCCGGCAGCGCAGCTTGCCACTCGAGAGAATCGAACACTACCTTGGAGGGTTCCATAGTCAGGGCGTCTCGTGCCTGCGCGGGAAAAGCCGCGTGCCCGGCTCCAGGTCCAGGCCGAAGGTCTGCGCCAGAACGTCCAGCAGCTCCTCGTCGCTCGCGATCGTCCGGGTCGTGACCGTTGCGCCGCGGTCCTGCGTCAGCTCGCGATCCCTCAGCACGTGTCGCACCTCACGGGTCGGCAACTGGGCCGTCAACGTCTGCACGAAGCGCGAGTTCGGGTGCGTCGACATGTAGTAGCTGGCGAGCTCGTAGTCCACCTGCTCCTGCTGCTCGAGCGTGAACGCGTACAGATCCTGCCATGCGCCGTCGTGCAGGGACTGCAGCACCCACACGCCGGCTTCCTCGACCGCACGATATGTCCACGCGAACTGAGCGGCCGGCTGGCCCGACCCGAAGGGCACCGGCAGCAGCAGGCCTTCACCGCCGAAGCCGACGTCGGCGATCCAGTCGGCACCATCGGCGTGCACCAGCAGCAGCATGTGAGTGCGCGGCAGGAGCAGTGTGCTGCGATACCGTACCCGCGCGGCGAGCGCGGTAACCGCGAAGCCCAGCTCGCGGAGCACCGCCGCGAACAGCAGATTCTGCTCGAAGCAGTAGCCGCCGCGGCCGCCGGCGACCAGCTTCGCCTGCAGGCTCGGCAGGTCCAGGCGGATCGGCCGTCCCAGGAGCACGTCGAGGTTCTCGAAGGGGATGTGCGACGCATGCGCCAGATGCAGAGCCGCCAACGTGGCATAGTCGGGCTGCAGGTCGCCGGCATAGCCGATGCGCTCCAGATACGCGTCGAGGTCTACCGCGGCGGCCTCGTGCAATGCTGTGCGATCCATCGAGGGGTTCGTCGCTCCAAGTCCGGGGACTGCAGGTCAACGCGGCGGGTGGCCGCGTCACGCTCGCACCCCGCGCATTGTGCCAAAGCCCGCATCCCGGCGTGCGAGCGCAGTGCGACGACGACGATCAGCTTCCCGGCAGATCCGCGGGCGCGGTCGGGCCGGCAGCCAGCGCGAAGGTCGCCTCGGCAGCCGCACCGTCGAGAAGGAAGATCTCCTCGACCACGTCGTCCTCGTCGATATGCTCGCCGATCCGCCGGAACCCGAGGCGCGCTGCGATCGCGCGGGACGGCTGGTTGTCCGGAGAGATGGAGACGACGAAGTTGCCGATGTTCGCTGCCCGGTGCGCCCATCCGATCAGGCCGATCACCGCCTCCGTCGCGAAGCCGCGCCCCCGATACGGCGGAAAGACCGTGTACCCGAGCTCGATGGCGTCGGCTACCAACAGTTGCAGGTAAGCCGGGTTCGGCCGCGAATGGAAGCCGAGGTATCCCACCATTTCGCGGGTGGACCGCAGGCCGATCGCGCGTAACGACCAGTCCTGGTAGGCCGGATCGTTCTCCAGGTCCTCCAGCCGAAGCTCCATCAAGGCCTTCTCGCCGAACCAGGCCGCAGGCACCCGCAGGCCGATAAGCGCCTGCGCTGCGGTGAGGTCGTCGGCGAGGCTCGCGTCGAGGAACGACGCGGACATCGTGCGCAGGAGGAGGCGGGGGGTGACGACTTCCGGGTCAGACACGCTCGGATGCTCCCCGAAGCCGGTCGCACCGCGCGAATCGACATCCGCCTGCGGCCGAAAGGCCGGTGATCTCGCGCAGGGACGATGTGCTCATCGGATGGTCAGCTCCAGGAACACGGTGTCCGGGGCGGGGTTGTACCGATAGGGCGCGGTCGGCTGGAATCCGAGAGACAGGTACAGCGCCTGCGCCTCCGACATCGACCGCAAGGTATCGAGAAGCAGGCGAGCGTAGCCGAGCTGCCGGGCTGTTGCAACGATGCGCTCGGCCAGAGCACGCCCGACGCCGCAACCGCGGGCATGGGGAACCACGTAGAGACGCTTCACCTCGGCCGCGCGCTCCGAGAAGCGGCGCAGACCGACGCAGCCGATCGGCACGACACCGTCCCTCGCAAGAAGGAACGCGCCAGCAGGCGGCCCGTACTCCTGCGGGAGGTGTTCCAGCTCATGGGCGAAGTCCTGGAAGGAGAGGTCCAGGTCCAGCCAGGCCGCATAGGCTTCGATCAGGCGCCTGGCGTCCCGCCACTCTGCCGTCGTGCGAGGCCGGTTCAGTCGAATTGCCATGCGCTTCAACGGAAAGCGTCACCGCGCGCGCTGCTGCGCCTGCAGCGCGGCGAGGGCGGTGCGATAGGCACCGGACACCTCATCCTGGTTGGTCACGGTGGCGTGCAGGTCGCGCAGCAGCCCGTCCTGCAACCCGTAGATCCAGCCGTGAACGGCTACCTCCTGTCCGCGCTCCCACGCCTCGCGGACGATGGAGGTCTGGCAGACGTTGCCGACCTGCTCGATCACATTCAACTCGCACAACCGGTCGCCCTGATCCGCGGCATCGGCGAGCGACAGCAGACGGGTCTCGTGCTTGTAGCGGACGTCCTGGACGTGGCGCAGCCAGTTGTCGATCAGGCCCAGGCGCTCCCCGTGCAACGCGGCGCGGACACCGCTGCAACCGTAATGCCCGCACACGATGATGTGACGCACCTTCAGCACATCCACGGCGAACTGCATCACCGACAGGCAGTTGAGGTCGGTATGGACGACCACGTTGGCGACGTTACGGTGAACGAACAGCTCGCCCGGCAGCAGCCCGACGATCTCGTTCGCCGGCACCCGGCTGTCGGAGCAGCCGATCCACAGGTAGCTGGGCGTCTGCTGGCGCGAGAGCTTGAGAAAGAACTCCGGGTCCTGGCGGCGGATCCGCTCGGCCCATGCCCGGTTGCTTTCGAAGAGGTGCGGAAGCGTTCTCACGTGGTGGCCAGACCTCACTCGAACGGCGGGAACTGCGCGTGCCTGGGCAGGTCGTCCGCAAATCGGACCCAGGGCAGACGCTCGGAATCCCAGTAATGCAGCACGGGCTGCACGGCTTCAGGGTGGTCCAGACTGCCCACCGTGATGTCGATCAGCCCCGGGATGTAGCTCGCCGTGAAGCTGATCTGTGTGCCGCATCCCCGACAGAATCCGCGCCTGGCTTCGGGCGAGGACTCATAAGTGGCCGGCGCACCACGCATGAGCGCCACCTGCGATTCAGCGAACATGGCCCAGGCCACGGCGGGTGCAGCATTCGCGCGCCGACACATCCTGCAATGGCACACCGCCACCACAACAGGGTCGCCCGTTATCCGATAACGAATCGCCCCGCACTGGCAGCCGCCTTCCAACGATTCTTTGTCCATCTGTTGCTCCGCAGAGTTGCTCCAGGCGCTGCGGTTGTGCTCGAGGATGTTGATGGTGCATGCAAACGGCGGCGACACGGAGCCATTCTGGCGCGCGTAATCTTACGCGGCTAGCGGCCATACCGCCAGGTGCCTCAGGCACGTTCTGATCCTGCTGATCAGATGCAGGGGAGGATCCCCGCGCCCCTGGTCCTGACCAGGACTATCGAATTTTCGTACTCGAGACTGACGCTCCATGCCCGGTCAGCCAACCAGTGGCAACCACGCCTGCCCGGGCCGGGCACCCTCGACCAGCTCGTAGTCGACCGACAGTTCCTCTCCGGGCGCAATGTCGCGTGCCGCTGTGTCGACCCCGTAGCGGTCGAGCGTGAAGTCCGAGCGCAGGTTCGGTGCGTCGCTGTGGTTTACGAACCTTGCGTCATCGCAGCAGAGAATGTACCGGCCGAGCCGCGGATCGATGTAGCCATAGTGCAGCAAGCGCTCGCGAAGGGGCTCCGGCTGAGCGTGAACGAGAGCAGGATCGACATCCAGGTCGAACCCCGGCGTGAAGCGCCACACCTGGGTGCCTTCGGGGATGGGCTCCAGCGCAAACACTCCGAGCCCATGGATAGGGCTCCTCTGGACCAGAACGCGCACGAGCAGCACTGGACGACCTCGTTAGGTCTTGGGTTCTGCAACAGCGCCGAGCTGAGCCGAGCCTGTTATCGGCCGAACAGTAGCATGACAGACGATGCATGCTCGGTGATCTCGGACAGGCCCTTCAGTGCATGCGGCAGGTCCCCTTCCACCGACGCTTCCTGTGCGACCAGCGCAAACTGGCTGGCGGCGTGATGCATCCGATGCCGAACGCTGAGCATAGCGCGCAAACGGCCAGCGGGGTGAAGCCCCGCTTGTGGGTTTTCGGCGTTGATGCAATTGCTTATTACGCTCTGGCGCGACGCCGTGAGAAGAACATGCCTGCGAAGGCAAGACCCAGAAGAGAGAGCGTACCTGGTTCCGGGACACTCGAAGCGGAAACCTGAAGGTTATCCAGCTGGAAAAAAAAAGGCGTGCCGGGCGAGATCCGGATTTCATCGAACGTGATGTTCGTGAAACCGTAGAAGTTGCTCGCTTCAGACGTATCCGGAAGCATACTCAGGGTCGTGTTTGCCATAAACGACTCGACAACAATGTTGTCCAACAGCGCCGTGAACGTTGTCATCCCTAGGTTCGTCTGCAAAGCAAACGCAACCTCAGTTAGATCCTGGGAAAACAGGATGGAAACGGGATTGTTAACTGCCGCGCTCGAATCGAAATTCGCGAGGCTTGCGGTTGGGAAAAAATCCGGCTGCGTATTGTAGAAAAGTCCCGGTGAGAAGGTAACGCCAAAAATAGCGTATTCATCCGTGACAGGCGCTTCTGATGGAAGCGATACCTCGCTAAACGTCAGTGTCTGTACCGGACTCACAAGGCCGGTGTTGTTGATCAAAGGTGTGGCCTGCGCGCCAGCGTGATAAGCGAAGACAGTTAACAAAAACGCAGCGATCGAGAAACGATTTGGACGCATTTGATTTCCGTGGATGATCATCTGGAAGACGAAGCAAGGTATATCTTCCACCCGATTGAGGATAGCAATGCAAAAAAATTGTTCGTTTGTGACAGCGACTTAAGCCCCTTTCTTCGCCACATTGGTTAGTGGAGCGGAAAGATCTCCGACGACCTGGCGTTCGCATTGACCGCGCGCCAGTGCGCGAAGCGCGATTCAAATCGAACGGCAGCGCTGTCCGGCGCTCTGGTTGACGCCGATGTTGTAAAGCGACCGGGGGTGCGAGAGGTGAACGCGGGAGCTGCGCAATCCGGATCCAGATCGCGCTGGAATGGCGGGCCGGTTTGCCGGGAGAGGTTACCTTCGGCTGCACGGCTTGGCCTGCGCTGCATGCAGGCCGGCCTACGCAGCAACGAGTTACGCCTGGACTGCGAGCGGTCCGGTGGGCCGCTCTACCGTTGCCCGCTCATTGCGGCGTCGTGCTGGCGCGCAACGCCCCCACGAGGCTACCCATGGCGCGATCGAACAGGGGAACGGCGTCCAGCACGCTGGCGCTGCCCGTGCGGAACTCGCGGGCGAGCTGGTAGACAGAGTACTCGCCGACCTTCTTGCCCTGGCGGTTGACGAAGAGGTAGGTGCCCTTCAGCGGGCTGATGTAGGACAGCCGGGCCGGGCGGCGGTTGTCGTCCTCATCGCGGAATTCGACCCACGCCCCTTCCTTGAGCTCCGTGACGAGCCGGCTGTGCTCGTCACCGCTGCCCGCCGGTTCGCTAGTGCCGTCGGGCGGCAGGTCGGACATGCTGATCTCCTCGACCTCGATCTCGCCCTCGCCGAACGGGTTCTGGATGGTGAAGGCGGTGAACTCGGGCGGGGCGGCGGCCGGCTCCGTGTCCTCGTCGACAAGGACCGGGACGGCGAAGTTGGAATCGGGTGCAATCGCCCCGGGCGCGGTGACCCCAGGCGCGGGGGAGGGCAGGCGGTTGAAGTCGAGCGATGGGGCTCGCGGTTCGACGGCCTCAGTGAGCACGGGAAGCTGCGCTTCGGTGACAGGCGTCGTACTGGGGGCGGCCGACTGGCGAGGCGCTGCAGACGCTGCGTTGCTCGCGGCCGCTGCGCTGTTCATCACCTTGGTGTGACAGCGCATGAGCTTGGCGAAGAAGCGCTTACGCGTGTCGTCGTCGGCGCCGACCATCTGCATGCCGGTGTTGAGCCGCTTCAGCAGGCCGGGCAGCGTCCCGGCGAGGCGTCGGCGCTCCTCCAACGTGCGCTTGGCGTTGACGCTCCAGATCAGCAGATCCATCGTTTCCACGGCACTCTTCCAGGCGTCGCTGTCGGCGCCGTGCTTGGCATGTGAAACCAGCATCAGCTTGACCCACTGCTCCGCGAGGAACTTGAGCACCGCGCGCGGGATGGTGCCGGACTTGGCACGCTGCAGGATTTCCTGCTGTGCGACGCCCTTCGCGATCTCGAGCTTTTCGCGGTGCTCGATGCGGCGGGCAGTGATCTTCGCCTCTTCTTCCGCGCGCCGGCTCTCCTCGGCGATGAACGCCTCGAGCTCCTCGCGCAACGGGTCGAAGATGTCCATGCCGTCCTGGAAGCCGTCCACCAGCTTCTGGACCACGCTGTCGATCTGCTTGTAGAGCGGGCTGTTCTGGTCGAACTCCGCGTTCAGCCCGACGGCGATTTCGCCGAGCACATCCAGCAGCCGGCGGGCGGGGTGCGTTTTCTTCGAGAAGAAGTTCTTGTCGAGGATGGCGACCTTCAGCATCGGGATCTGCAGGCGCCCGATGAGTCCCTTCATGGTCACGGGGATGTTCTCGTCGCCGAAGATCTGGTCGAAGAGCATGGCGACGATGTCCAGCGTCATGCTGTCCATCTGCGCCATGCCGCTGGCGAGGCTGGTACCTTTCAGCTCACGCAGGACGTTGGTGGTGCCAGGCTCGACCAGCGTCGCCGCGAGCGGCAGGTTCCCGCCCGCCACAACGCTCACATCGCCGTGCTGGATGCGAGTGAGCGATCCGAGCAGCTCGGCGCCCTGCAGGATGCGGATCGGTCCGGCCACGCTCACGCCTGCCACGGCCGCTCCTGCACCGCCGGTCATGATTGGTGGGAAGCCGGGGACCTGCGTGATGCCGGACGTTCCTGCGCCGGCACCGGGGGCGCCCGCGACACCCGGGGCAACGGGTACGGCACCCGCGATGCGCACGCCTGCCATGGCGCCTGGCATGCCGCCCACTGGGCCTGCGGCTCCGCCGAGGTTCATCGCCACCAGGTTTTGCAGCATCGCGAACATGTCCTGCTCACCTGCGTCTGCGCTATACGCGCCCGGCAGAGCCATGTCGGCTAACGCCGCCGCCGCGGCGGGCAGCGGCACGCCCGGCGGGCGCGGACCGATCAGCCCGCCGCCGGGCCGGCGTGCGACGCCATAGCGGATCTTGGGCAGGATCGAGCGATCCACCAGCAGCGTGTTCAGATCCTTGAAGATGGGGCGGATGTCGTCCAGCACATTGTCATCGAACAGCTTGTGCAGGATCATGCGCGCTTTCAGATTCGGCTCGAGGCTGCGGCAGGTCTGCTTGAATGCGCTGCAGATGGCCTGCGGGCTGAGGGGGTTGGCCTCGCCCTGCAGGTTGGCATCACCCACCAACACGCCGATGCGCTGGTCCAGCGCGGCCAGCTCCTCGTCGCAGTAGCGCCGCAGCTTGGTTGCCATGTCGTTGATCTTGAGCGTCTCCTCGAGATCGTCGTCGTTGACGAGGCCCAGCTCCAGGGAACCCAGCTCGAACTGGCTGAACGCCTCCTTGGGCTTCTTGTCGCGCCGAGTGCGGCTCTCGAACTCGGCGAGGTAGTCGGCACGGAACTCGGACTCGATGCGCTTGCGCTGCGACAGCGCGAGGTCTTTGACATGCACGTAGAGATCGCGCAGCTCGCGGTCCATTGTCTGGTTGGCCAACCCCCAGAGGGTGTCCTCCACCTTGTCCAGCATCGCCGCCACCGACCGCGACAACCGGTCGACGGCGAGGTCCTGGCATTCCTTGAGAAGGTGCTCGAACTGGGCCGCGTGCTGGGACGGCACGGGACGGTCGAATTCGCGCATGGCAATGACGTTGGATGTGGCGTTGTTGCTCATACCAGACCTCTCGTTCGAGTCTCCTGCCTGTGGTCCCGGCACGAGGGCGACGACCGTCACCGGCGGGCGACGCGAGGGGGCACGGAGAAGCGGGGATGAGCCTACGAGGTGAAGCAGGGGCGGGATCTGGGAGATCCCCTGCTGGCACCCGGCGGTCCCGCTGTCGTGGAGCCCATGGCTCGGTAGACCGGTGACTTTGCGTCCCCACCTTTCGGTGGGTTTGCCCTTTGCAGCTGCCTGTTGCCGGCCCCGCCCCTGCAGGCTGGCCGGCCGGCGGTTCGCGGCCCCGTCGACCGAGGCTGAAAACCGCCCTCTGCAATCAGCATTATCAGCTGGATCGCAGGGAACTTTAGGGTCTTACAGGGGGTGGCGGGCTAGCGCGGTGTGATTCTCGTCGCGTGGGTCGTGCTGGCGATCAACGCGCGTCTCCTTGCGGCTACACAAAGGAAAGCTCCCTCTCCTTTGATGAAGGAGAGAGGGAGCCTTCAGGAGACCGCAGCGAAGGCCGCCGTCATTCGGGCAGGCACGCGACGTATCACCTCAAGCTCATCTGCCGGGACACGGGCCCGAGTCGTGACGCATGCACGCGATGCGTCACTCCCGAGAGGGCGGAAGCAAAGTGCAGGTCAGGACCTGCGGTGCCATAACTCGGGATCGACCCTCAGCTTCTCCCGCTGGATGCGCTTGGCCCAGACGGGGTCCCCGCTCAGCCTGTCGGCGTTGATCACCTGCTCGAAATGGAGCAGGCGCGCGTCCAGCTCGTCCTCGTCCAGCACGTAGCCGCGTTGGGTCATGCACACGGCGAAGGCGTCGGCACGCTGCGTGTAGCCCGACAGGCGCATGGTGTAGTCGTTGGAGCGCATGGCCTCGTTCCCGGGCGGCAGACAGGCGCGCGCGTCCGGGTTGTCGGGTGCGCGCGCACCCGCGCAGGCGATCAGAAGCAGGGCCGCGAGCCCGACGGCGCGCCTCACAGGTCGAACAGCGCGTCGAGCTTGGCCGCGCAGATGAAGTCGTTGGTGGACACGCCCTTGATGGCGTGGGTGATGTAGGAGACCTTGCACTGGTTGTAGCCGACCAGGAGGTCGGGGTGGTGGTCCTCCCGGTGCGATATCCACGCCGTGGCGTTCACGAACGCCATGGTCTCGTAGTAGTTCTTGAAGCGGTAGGTCTTGGCGATCATACCGCCCTCCAGCGCCCAGCCCTGCAGGCCCTTGAGCATCGGCTGGACCTGGGCTTCGGTGAGCGGGGCCACGCCTCCCTCGCAGGGCGTGCACTTGGAGCGGCGCAGTTCTTGGACGACGTCGGTCATAGTTGTTTCCTCGACAAACCGCAAACGCGCGGTGAATGGGGTACCCCCTACGAGGCGTAGCTCTGCAGCTTCTCGATGCGGATGCGCGCCGGCGGGTGCGAATCGTAGAACGCCGAGTGCACCGGGTCGGGAGTCAGCGTCGAGGCGTTGTCCTTGTATAGCTTCACCAGCGCCTTGACCAGCTCGCGGGCAGAGCTGTAGCGCGCCGCGTATTCGTCGGCCTCGAACTCGTGCTTGCGCGAGTACATGGCGATCAGCGGGTGCAGCAGGAAGGTGAACACCGGCACTGCCAGCATGAACAGGATCAGCGCCATCGCGTCGCTCGCGGGATAGCTCACGCCCAGTCCTTCGTAAAACCAGGCCTTGTCCTTGAGGTAGCCGAGCAGGGCGAGGAAGCCCAGGCTCACCACGAAGGTCCACGCCATGCGCCGGATCACGTGGTGCAGCTTGAAGTGCCCCAGCTCGTGGGCTAGCACCGCCTCTACTTCATCCTCGTTCAGGCGCGAGATGAGGGTGTCGAAGAACACGATGCGCTTGGTCTTGCCGAAGCCGGTGAAGTAGGCGTTGCCGTGGCTGCTGCGGCGCGAGCCGTCCATCACGAACAGCCCGCTCGAACGGAAGCCGCACTTGATCAGGAGCTGCTCGATGCGCGCCTTAAGCGAGCCTTCCTGCATCGGGGAGAACTTGTTGAACAGCGGCGCGATGAACGCCGGATAGACGGCCATCACCAGCAGGCTGAAGCCTATCCATACCAGCCACACGTACAGCCACCAGTACTCGCCCATGGCCTGCATCAGCCAGAGCACGGCGAGCACCAACGGCAGGCCCAGCGCAGTGGCCACGGCCGCGTGCTTGACGAGGTCGGCCAACCACATGCCGCGGGTCATCTTGTTGAAGCCGAAGCGCGCTTCGATACCGAACGTGCGGTAGTAGCTGAACGGCAGGTCGATGGCGGAGGTGACCACCGCGTACAGCGCAATGAGCGCGGCGCCCTGCAGAAGCGGGTTGGAGAACCAGCCCGCGCCCAGGTCTCCCAGGAACTGGAGCAGGCCGCCGTAGGTCAGCACGAGCAGAATCCCGGCATCAACCACCGAGTGGATCGCGTGGAAGCCGGTGCGCGCCGTGCTGTAGTCGGCGGCCTTCTGATGCGCCTCCAGGCTGATCTCCGCGGCGAACTCCGGGGGCACCGCTGCGCGATGCGCGCGGATGTGGGCCACGTGACGGCGGGCGAGCCACAGCCTCACAGCGACGGATATCGCCAATGCAAGCAGGAAAACGACGGCAAAGGTGTTCATGGTCAGGGATCTCATATGCGGGGTTCAGCGTGACCCGCGGGTGTCCGATATGACAGAATG
The DNA here is from genome assembly GCA_036787045.1 of Burkholderiales bacterium. Lineage (GTDB taxonomy): Bacteria > Pseudomonadota > Gammaproteobacteria > Burkholderiales > SHXO01 > SHXO01. Next base: position 17,116 of record DAIQQA010000106.1, read on the forward strand.
TCGCCTGAGAAATTCAGGAAAATTATGGCACAAGACAGCACACACCTGATCTGGATCGACATGGAGATGAGCGGGTTGAGCCCCGAGACCGACACGATCCTGGAGGTCGCCTTGGTCGTCACGACCCAGAACCTGGAGCTGGTCGCAGAGGGCCCGGTGCGTGTCGTGCATCAGAGCGACGCGGTGCTGGACGGCATGGACAACTGGAACAAGTCCACCCATGCGCGCTCGGGGCTCACGGACCGCGTGCGCACCTCCACGCTGGGCGAGGCACAGGTGGAGGACGAGATGCTCGCATTCCTCGGCCAGCACGTGCCGCAGGGCGTATCGCCCATGTGCGGCAACTCCATCTGCCAGGACCGCCGCTTTCTCGCTCGCTGCATGCCGCGCCTGGAGGCCTATTTCCACTATCGCAACCTGGATGTCAGCACGCTCAAAGAGTTGGCGCGCCGCTGGAAGCCGGATCTGGCGGCGGGCTTCACCAAGCAGGCCAAGCACGAAGCGCTCGCCGACATCTACGAGTCGATCGAGGAGCTGAAGTACTATCGGGAGAAGCTTCTGAGGATCTAGCCCTGATCTAGCCCGGATATTTCACCAGACCACCCCCAGTTGGCTCGGAGATCCGCAGCAGCAGCCAATCGTGGGCCGATTACCGTAGCGTGCAGTCTGGACGTCGGG
>DAIQQA010000254.1:0-5284 GCA_036787045.1 Burkholderiales bacterium
CCAGTACCCCGCGTGAGGCGAGGTGCAAGCCACGGTGTGGACCGGGTCACCCCTTTTTCAGGTCCGAATCCTTCCAGTACTTGGTGCCCTTCACCGTCGCCTCCAGGGCGAGCCCTTTGTCGGTGAGCTGGTACATCCACACCCCGGGAGAAACCGACAGCGCCCCCTGCAGTGCCGCACCCTGATCGCCGGTAGTGGCCGCCGCCGTCGTCTGGCCGCCGACCTCCCAGCCCTGGCTGATGAACGCATCGAGCTTATCAGCGGTTTCGAACACGAACACCACCTGGAATTTCTTCACCCCCATGCCCACGCCGGCCTGGACCTCGCCCATCCGCATGTAGGCTCGCTGGCCGCTCTTGCGGTCCACCGCGACGCCCTTGCCGCTGCCGCCCCCCGCAACCAGAATCTTCATGCCGAAGTTGCTGAACACGGCGTAACCCGCCGCGCCGTCGATCGCGCGCTTGGCGCTGGGCTGTACGCTGTAGAGCTTGGCCAGGGTGTCCTTCTCGATCTTCTGGATCTCCTTGCGCTGCTGCTCGGCCTTATCGGCGAACGCAGCGGTCGATGCCAGGCACAGCGCGAGGAATAATGCCGATGCACGCATGTCCTTCTCTCCCCATTTCTTTATGAATGATTTTCCGGCCGGGCGCCTGCACCCGTGCCCGGGGCTTTGGCAGTCAGGCACGCAATATCATGCATAACCCGCCAAGGAGGTTTGAGCTAGATCAGACTGGAGCATACTGCCCGTGCAGTGGTCACGCGGGCTTGATAATTCTGGACAGGAGTCCGCGCGTGAGGGCGCGAGGAGAAACTCAGGCGCGCCAAGACTTGGTCGCCGCAGGCATCGACAAGGCCCGGGGAATGAGCAGCGTGGCCTGCACGAGAAAGAACACTGCGGCGAACGCCGCGACGCCGGTCCGCCCCAGGGTCGCGACCGCGATCAGCCTCGCGATCGCCACGTTCCGTGCCAGAAATCCGAACAGCAGTGCGCGCCTGCCGTGCCGGTCGTCCCGATCGGCGGCTCGAAGCCCGCCGCATCGAGCCGGAGCAGCTTGAAGCCCAGCGCCACGATCAGGGGCATGGTCACCGTCGCCGCCAGGCTCGACACCGCGGTCAGCGCGACGGCAAGCGCCAGGTCGGCACGAGCGAGCAGCGCGTAGTAGTTCGAGAGGGCGGCGATCGGTGCGGCGGCGATGATGATCACGCCGCCGGCCAGCGCCGGCGGCAGCGCCAACCCCCTGACGATGAGCACGGCTGCCAGCGGCAGCACGATCCATTACCCGGCCAGGACCAGCGCCATTGCCTTGGGGTAACGGCGCACGTTGGCGAAGTCTGCGGCCGTCAGCTCGAGGCCGACCACCGTCATCACGAACACGACCAACAGCGTCAGGCCGGTATTGAGAACGAAGTGCACGGTTTTGTGGCGAGGCGGCGAGACCTAGCAGGGTGTTGAGGAAATCGGCATCGCGCTCTGCATAGGCCGCTGAACCGATAGCCTGCCGGTTCATCGCTGGCCGGCCGTCTTCCGCCACTGGGCGGGCGTGGTACCGGTCCAGCGCCGGAAGGCGTGCATGAAGGCGCTCACTTCCGCGTAGCAGAGCGTGGCAGCGATCTCGTTGATCGGAACTCGGGTGTGCTCGAGCAGGTGGCGCGCAACCTCGAGGCGCACTTCGTCCAGGACTTTCTGGAACGTCGTGCCTTGCGCCTGCAGCCGGCGGTTCAGTGTGCGGCGATGCAGCGAAAGGGTTTGTGCCAGTTCGTCACCGGAACTCTTGCCCGCGAGCAGCAGCAGACGAAGGGCGCGATGAAGATGCGAGACGAGACTGTCACTTTCCGCCGCCTCGAGCGCCGCAGCCAGGGCGCGCCGGCGCTCGGGGTCCGCCCCGGGTATGGCTCGCTCCTGCCAATCCGCCGGGAACCGCACGGCGGAACGGTCTTGATCAAAACGCAGCGGCGCACGGAAGTGGCGCCGGTAGGGGGTTTGATCGACCGGCTCGGCGCGGGAGAAGGCCACCTCGGAGGCCGCCCAGCGCGGCCCGCACAGCTCGCGCACCAGATTGCAGGCGACGGCCACGGCCACGTCGTAGATCTGGTCGGGGTGCCGCACGCCCTTGCGATAGATCGCGTACCCGAACGAGACCGTGCCCTCGTGCTCGTGAAGAAATGCGGCTCCGGCGTCGCTGTTCAGGCGCTGGTATACGGCCATGTTCCCCAGCGCTTCGCCCACCGTCCGCGAGTGCTGCATGAGCTGGCCCAGCGCACCGAAATAGGACAGCCCCCAGCCGCCCCCGACCAGCAGTCCGAAGTGTGCGCAGCCGGTCGCCTTCACACACTCCCCCAGCAGCCGGTCCGCTGCCGCGAAGGGAATCCAGTTCTCGACATGGTCGAGCGCCGCGGCAGGCAGCCCCGCTTGGCTCAGGACCTCCGTCGGGGTGGCTCCGAACTGGCGCAGCAGCCCAGGTATCTCCACCATTCCGCCGACCCGCTGCCTCCAGGTGTCGCCTGTTTGCGAGCGCTCCTCCACTGCCGCCTGCTGCATGGGAACCTATCCTAGATCCGAATCCAGAACAATGCCGGCCCCTGTCGAGAATTGTCAAGCCGAACGCCCGACGGGGCAGTACGCTTGACGGTTTTTGAGGAGAGTTAGCGTGAATCTGAACCTGACCTGCCGCGCAGCAATGACGCTGGCCCCGGCGGCGAGCGCTCGGCAGCGCAAACCAGGCGCGGTTGCTGCGCAGGCGGTGGAAGGCGTGGTGACGGTGCGCGCGGTAGACTACGAAAAACGGACAGTCTCAATTGAGGGCCCGCCGGGCAACGTGATCACGGTCGTGGTCCCGCCCGAGGCACAGAACCCGGACCAGGTGACGATTTCGGGTCGGAACACGGAGAAGGAAGCATGAAATCGAAGGCAGACAAGGCAGCCGCAGGCGCCAAGGCGAAGCAGGCGGCCAATTCAACGCCGAAGGACAAGTTGAAGCGAAAGGACTATGACAAGCAGCTCGCCCGGTTGCACGTCGAACTCGTCGAGCTGCAGGAATGGGTGGTGCACGCTGGGCTCAAGGTGTGTGTCGTGTTCGAAGGCCGTGACGGCGCGGGCAAGGGCGGCACGATCAAGGCGATCACCGAGCGCGTGAGCCCGCGCGTGTTCCGCGTCGTGGCCCTGCCCGCGCCGAGCGACCGCGAGAAAACCCAGATGTACGCGCAGCGCTACCTCCCGCACCTGCCGGCGGCCGGCGAAGTAGTGATCTTCGACCGCAGCTGGTACAACCGCGCGGGCGTGGAGCGGGTGATGGGCTTTTGCACTGAGGAACAGACGGAGAGGTTCCTGCATATGGTGCCGCTGTTCGAGAAGCTGATGATCGAATCCGGGATCATCCTGCTCAAGTACTGGCTCGAAGTGAGCCCCGAGGAGCAGACGCGGCGGCTCGAGGCCCGCATCGACGACGGGCGCAAGATCTGGAAGCTCTCGCCGATGGACCTCAAGTCCTACAGCCGCTGGTACGACTATTCGCGGGCACGCGACGCGATGTTTGCAGCGACCGACACCGAGTTTGCGCCGTGGCACGTCGCGAGATCGGACGACAAGAAGCGCGCCCGGCTCAATATCATCACGCATCTCCTGAGCAAGGTTCCGTACAAAGCGGCACCGCGGGCCAAGGTGAAGCTGCCGCCACGCCAGAAGCCCGGCGGCTACAAGGAACCGGACTATCCGTTCAAGTTCATCGAGGAGCGGTATTGATCCGCCGCAGGCAATTCAAAGGACTACCCCGTCGAGCGAGTTCACAGGATTAACACGTCCCGCAGACGCAAGGGAGGGAGACCGTGCGTCGGGTGATCAAGAACTTCATTGCGTGGAGAATTGAAAGATGCGCATCGTAATCGGCAACCTTCCCGACGACGTCTCCGAGGAGGGAATTCGCGAGGCGCTCAGCCCGTTTGCGCCTGTGGACAAGATCAAGCTGCTCAAGGAGAGCGGAACACCCTCCGCACTCATCGAGATGGAGATGACGCGCGCCAACGCCGAGGCGCTGGCCAAGCGTATCGCCGGGCGGATGTACCAGGGCCGCGAGCTGCGCGCCTGGGTCCCGACGATGGACTGGTAGCCACCGGCGCGCACCGAGAATGGCCCAGCCCTCGTTGTTGAATCGCCTGGTTGCCTCCCTGTTCGGCGGGGGACAGCCCTCCATTGACGATGCGGCCGAACGCCAGCTGATCGCCGATGCGATCGAGGCGGTCGTCGACACGGTCGAGCCGCGGGTGCGATATCGCCCCCACTATGCTGACAAGCTCGAGGGGTGCGTGCGCAAGACCATCGCGCACCTGCGCGCCATTGCGCGCGAGCCGATGGAGCCGGTGCTGATGGCACGCGCCGCATGGCACGATGACCCGCGTCTGAACGCCTTCTTCGCCACGGCGGACGACGTGCCCGCGTGCCTCGGGCGCAGCCAGGAGCTGCGCGCGTTCTTCGAAGATCCGTCCAACGCGGACGTGCAAGAGGCCTACGCGCTGCTCGGCATGAAGAAAGAGGAGCGCACGGTGTTCGCCGCGCAGTTCGAAGGCGATGCGCTCAAGCAGGATGTCCCTCAGTTGGCGGTGAGCTTCTCCGGACACCGGCTGGTTGCGCCGACGGCCACGCAAGCCGCCAGCCGCCTGGAGGTCGGACGGCGCATCATCCAGCGCTTTGGGCAGGTGGCACTGTCCCGGATCATTGCGCTGGACAACAAGGCGACCGAGCTGCAGCAGCACAAGGCCTATCTCAGCGCGCGCCTGCGCCTGCTGAATCTCGCCCGCGACGGCATGGAAGGCATCGTCAGCGACCCGGCTACTATCAGCGAGCAGATCAAGGCGGTCGAGCGCGAACTGAAGGAAGCCGTCGACGACTACATCGAAACCAAGGCGAGTCTCGCCACACTCGACGGCTACATCAAACAGATCGACGACGTGTTCTCCCATCCCGAACAGCACCTGACGCTCACCCACACGCCCCTGCGTTTGACCCGCATGGGTTTCAAGGCGGACGCCGCCGCCACGGGTCCGGTCAACGAGCTGACCCTGACCGAGCTGTCCGTCGGCGAGAACCTGCACGCTGCGATCGCCGTCGTGCGCTGCCCCCGCAGCGAGCTGCCCCCGAAGGAGGATCTCGTCGCGAAGGCGGAGCGCTACCTCTGACGACGTGTGCTGAGCTCATCCCCTCCCCTTCCAAGGCATCCGCGTTAACCTGACAGTGATGCCGCAGCGAAACGATCCGCCACACACGAACCACTAGCTTCCCTCCCCCTTCAAG
>DAIQQA010000255.1:0-5241 GCA_036787045.1 Burkholderiales bacterium
TTGGACGTCTGGATCACCAATGCACAGGCCTGGGTACCCGGCGTGTACATGTTCTACAAGCAGCCGGACAAGGAGGTCCGGCGCAAGATCATCGAGTATCTCAAGGCGAGCCAGTAGGTGAGCCAGAAGATGAGTGCTGCCAGCATCAGTTCGGGCTGGCGCGCAACGACCCCGGCTGCCCGGGAAGCGGGAGGCGCACACCCAGATCGGTGAACGTGGTGCCCTCGACGCGAAACACGCGCAGCGTCCGGTCCAGCAGATCGGTCGTGTACATGTACCTGCCGTCGGCGGTGAAGGCCACACCCTCGGGGAGCGCGCCCACTTCGATCTCCTGCACCTTGGTCACCCGCATCCCGTCGATCCTGAGGATCACCAGACTGCCGGTGCGGCGGTAGGCCCAGTGGTCTCTGGGTAGGATCGAGCCGCCGAGCAGCACGGCGACGGCGAACTCCCCGGTCGGGCTGATGGCGAACGCCTCGGGCGCGTCCCCGACCCCGACGTAATCCACCACCCGCGGCGTTGATTGAGTGAGATCGATCACCGCGACCGCATCGGCGTGGCCATCCGGCCGTCCGCCGTTGCCGGTGTGGGCCACCAGCGCGAGCCTACCGTCGGGGGTGATGTCGATGTTGTAGGGGAACTGCCCCACCGGCATGTCGCTGCTCTTGTCGTAGGTCACGCGCTGCCCGTCGATGTCGAGCACCGCGACCTTGTTCGCCGCGTTCTTCAGGGCAAGAGCGCGGCGCCCATCCGGCGTGATCGCGACCGCAGCCACTTCGTCGTCCATCGGCACCGACCCGACCAGGCGCACCGCGGTGCCGGCGATGGCGAGCACGCTCACCGACTTGTCCGCGCGGTTGGCAACCAGGGCCAGATCACCGCGTCGATTGATGGACAACCCGGAGGGCTGTGCGCCGATCCGCAGCGTGTCCAGCAACCTGGGCGGATCGCTGCGCAGGTCGATGACATAGAGCTCGTTGCCCGGGGCAGGCTTCCAGCCGTCGCGCTCCTTCACCCACTGCATGGCGTTGGCCACCAGTGCGAGCGACTGGTCCGGCGTGACCTGCAGGTTCACGGGCGGACCGAAAATGGAGTTCATCAACGGCAGGCTCGCCGCGATGCGCGGCATCGCCGGGTCGGTGCCGATGTCGATGACGCTGACGAAATCGCGACCCGGTGCCAGGAACACTGGTCTGCCAGCGACGTCGAACGTCACCTTTTCGTCCAGACCGGTGACCAAAAACGCACGCTCGGCCAAGGCAGAGCCGGCGAACCATGTGAACAGAGCAATGGCGATGAGCACCGGCGCGCGCTTGACCATGGTCACGTGCTCCTTCAAGTGAGTGACAGGCGCAACAGCATAGCATTCGCTGGAAGGAAGCCACACCGCCGACTTTCTTGATCCAGGTTCAGAAAACCGCATGCCGCCCTGCCAGGGCCTTGCCACGGTCCGATAGCTGCGGGAGAGTTACCGAGCAGGCCGCAGGCCGATTTCCCTCCCCGCCAGGCCGCATCGTCCGGGGCACGTCACCCGTAGCACCTGCGCTGATGCGCGCTCTGCATACACCGGACCACTGCTTCCATGCGACTGCTGCTGATCAACCCGCGCTTCACCGAGAGCTTCTGGAGCTTCCGCTTCGCCATGACCGAGATCGTGCCCGGCAAGCGCACGCTCAACCCGCCGCTGGGGCTCGCCACCTTGGCCGCGCTGTGCCCGCCGCACTGGCAGGTGACGATCGTCGACGAGAACGTCGAACCGATCCCGCTCGAGCCCAAGGCGGACATTGTTGGCGTGTGCGGCATGGGGGTGCAGTTCCCGCGCCAGAGCGAGCTGCTGACCTATTATCGGGGCCGCGGTCACTACGTGGTAGCGGGAGGCAGCTACGCCTCGCTGTGCCCGGAGAAGTACGCGCAACTCGCCGATACCACGGTCGCCGGCGAGGCGGAGTACATCTGGCCCGCCTTCTGCCGTGACTTCGAGGCGGGCGCACCGAAGCCGCTGTACCGGGAGACCGGCACGGTCGCGCTCACCGACTCCCCCACGCCGCGCTTCGACCTGCTCAAGCTGCATCTCTACAACACCGCCAGCCTTCAGTTCTCCCGCGGCTGCCCGTACATGTGCGACTTCTGCGACATCATCGTCATGTTCGGGCGGCGCCCGCGCATGAAGAGTGTGGAGCAGATCGGGCGCGAGCTGGATGCGCTGCGGGCGCAGGGCGCACGCCAGGTGTTCTTCGTAGACGATAACCTGATCGGCAACCGCGCTCAGGCCAAGGCGCTGCTGCGGTTCCTGGCGAACTACCAGAAACAGCACAACTACCGGTTCGGCTTCGGCACCGAGGCCTCGCTCAACCTGGCCCAGGACGAAGAGCTGATGGCGCTAATGCACGAGGCCAACTTCGCCTGGGTCTTCATCGGCATCGAGACGCCCGACGAGGAGACCCTCAAGCTCACCCGCAAGACGCAGAACATGGGCACCGACATGCTCGGCGCGTTGCGCCGCATCTACCGCCACGGCATCGACGTGCTGGCTGGCTTCATCGTCGGCTTCGACACCGACACGCTGGAGACCTTCGAGCGGCAGCGCCGCTTCATCCTGGACTCCGGCATCCAGGCGGCGATGGTCGGGCTGCTCACGGCGCTGCCGCGCACGCCGCTGTACGAGCGCCTGAAACAGGAGGGCCGGCTGATCGAGCGCGCCGACGACACCGACAACACCCGGCTGGGTACCAACTTCGTCCCGAAGCGCATGAGCTACGATGCGATGGTGGCGGCCTACCAGCGCCTGTACGAGCAGCTGCTGACCGATCGGGGCATTGCCCAGCGCATCTGCAACAAGCTGCGCTGGATGCGCGCGCCCGTGTACCGGGGGGAGTACGCGGCGGTCGATCGGGTCCGCATCGTCATGCGCCTGCTGGTGAAGGGCATCCTGCCCGGTGGTCCTGGACGCTGGGCTGCGTTCCTCGGCACCCTGCCCTGGTCAGCTCCGGGCAAGCTGCCGATGGTGATCTCGGACTGGATCACCGGCCTGTCCATGCGCACCTACGTGCAGCGCCGCTTCGCGCGCGATCCCGACGCGGAGTCCGCAGTGGACCGGCAGGTGAGCGCCCTGCGCCGCGTGGTGGCGTGCTACCTGGACGCGGGCAAGGTGGGGTTCGCCTGGGGACCCGGGCGGCTGCACCTGGCCCTGTCGCTGACCGGCAGGCTGGACGCGCGCTTCTTCTCGCGCACCGCGCCACGGCTGGAAAAGCTGCTGCGGCACACGCAGTCCACGCTCACCCTGCGCATCGAGGAGCTGCAGGCGCAGCACGTCGCGCACCTGCAGCGGTTGCTGGCGCGCCTCGCGCGCCACGGCGATCGCGTCTCGGTCGTCGTGCATGAGAAGCTGCGTGCGCTGGTGCCGGTGGATTCCTCCGTATTCCATCTGGTGCTGGGAACGCGGGGGGCGTGAACGTCACGCTCAAGGTGGGCGGCCTTTCGCCGCTCACCACGACCGACTATCCGGGCCGGCTGGCCTGCGTGGTGTTCGTGCAGGGATGCCCCTGGCGCTGCGTCTACTGCCATAACCCGCACTTGCAGCGCCGCCGAGCGCCCAGCCGCATCGGCTGGGCAAACGTGCGGGATTTGACCACTGCGGCCGCAGCCGCCTCAGCGCTCCGCGGCGCAGTCGCGCGGTGTAATGTGGTTCTCCTTCGCGTACTGGGCGGCGGACTGCTCGATCATCGGCCGCACGATCGACTGGTCCGACGCGATCCAGTCCGAGATCACCTTCCAGTGGCTCCCGTCCCATTGCTGGAAGCGCACCGCGCCCCCGCCCTCATGATCCCGGCAGCTGACTTTCAGCGGCTGCATGAGGCTGGATGCGCCGAGCTGCTCGAGACGCTTGGCATCCAGCTCGAGGTTCTCCAGACCCCAGCGCACCTCTTCGCCGGAGAGCACCTTGCGGCCGAATCTCGCCTGAGCCGTACGGATCGCCTCGGCAGTGACGATCCCGTGCACGACGCCGCGGTTGTAGTACACCGAGCCGATCCGGGCCGGATCGCCCATCTCGCCCTGCCCCTTCGCGTACACATGCTTCTGGATCTCATGAATCACCGGAAAGTCGCTTCCGGGAAGATTGAAGCCCGCGGCGATGTAGCCCGTGGCGGCATCACCGGCGGGCAGCACATCCTCCTCGGCGCCGGACCACCAGACGCCGACGATCCGCTCTCGCGGATAGCCCAGCTTCGCCGCCGTGCGCAGCGCCGTGGGGTTCATCACGCCCCAGCCGCGCAGGATGACCCAGTCGGGCTTGATCTGGCGGATCTGCAACCACTGGGACTGCTGCTCGTTGCCTGGATGGGCCACCGGGATGTGCGTCACGCTGAAGCCGTATTTCTGGGCCTGGAGATCCAGTACCGGTATGGTTTCCTTGCCGTACGCCGAGTCGTGATAGAGATTCACGATCTTCTTGCCCTTGAGCTTGTCCATCCCGCCTTCTCGCTGGCCTATGAACCTGATTTTGGCCGTGTTCTGCGACCAGTAGTTGGTGATGAGCGGAAAGACGTAGGGAAACACCCGGCCGTCGGAGGCGTCGGTGCGACCATAGCCGATGGTCACCAGCGGGATGTGATCGGCTGCGACGCGGTCGATGAGCGAGTAGGTGATCCCGGTCGAGAGCGGCTGGAACAGCGCTGGATGACGGCCTTTCAAGCGCTCGTAGCATTCCACACCGCGCGTGTTGTTGTATTCCGTCTCGCACTTCTCCCACGTGAACTTGACGCCACCGACGCCGTTGTCGCGGTTGTTCAGCATGGTCAGATAGTCCAGCATGCCTGCCGAGATGCCGGAACCGCCGGCCGCATACGGTCCCACCCAGTAGAACGCCGCGGGAATGAACTGCTCGTTCGGTTGCGCCGCGCCAGGCAGCGCAACGCACGCCATGGCCGCACCGGTCAGGGCGCAGAAAAGTCTCGACGACATGGTCTCCTCCTTCGGTCCGGTTGCGGGGTCTGCCCTCCGCTATGGCTCGCCGCTTTGTCAGCGGCGTCGACGCTAGCCCGGCTTGCCGTCCAGTCTAGGCCTGGACAGGATCGGCACGTAGACCAACAGATACAGCACAAATGCCGCGGACCACAAGGCACTCGAAGCGGCTATCGCCCAGCCGTAGCCCGCTGGCCAGGCCAGCGGTACAAGAACGCGCATACCGGCCGCCAGGTGCACAAGCGCGTAGGCGGCCACTTCCGGGCGACTCGCTTGCAG
>DAIQQA010000107.1:0-1836 GCA_036787045.1 Burkholderiales bacterium
CTGCCGCGTCCGCACCGCGAGCGCCGCACCGACCCCCTGCACCGCGCAGGGCTAGAATCTGCGCCAGGCCCGACAACCTGGAGCCTGCCATGGCGCAGCCTACCCGTATCGAACACGACCTCCTGGGCGACCGCGAGGTGCCAGCGGAGACCTACTACGGCATCCACACCCTGCGGGCGCTGGAGAACTTCCCGATCACCGGCGTCGCGATCGCGATCTACCCGGAGATCATCCGGGCCCTCGCCTGCGTCAAGCAGGCCGCCGCGCTGACCAACCACGCGCTCGGGCTGCTGAGCGAGGAGAAGGCCAGCGCAATCGTGCGCGCGTGCGAGGAGATCCGGGGCGGACAGCTGCTCGACCAGTTCGTCGTGGACGTGATCCAGGGCGGCGCCGGCACCTCCACCAACATGAACGCCAACGAGGTGATCGCGAACCGCGCGCTGGAGCATCTGGGCAAGGCGAAGGGAGACTACCGCTTCCTGCATCCCCTCGACGACGTCAACATGAGCCAGAGCACCAACGACGTCTACCCCACTGCGGTGAACCTGGCGCTCAACTTCGCGATCCAGCGGCTGCTCGCCAGCATGCGCTACCTGCGCGCGGCCTTCGAGGCCAAGGCGGCCGAGTTCGTCGACGTGCTGAAGGTCGGGCGCACCCAGCTCCAGGACGCGGTGCCGATGACGCTGGGCCAGGAGTTCAGCGCCTTCGCCGTGATGCTGGGGGAGGACGAGGCGCGGCTGGAGGAAGCGGTCCAGCTCACGCGCGAGATCAATCTTGGCGCAACCGCCATCGGCACCGGCATCAACGCCCATCCGGACTACGCCGCGCTGGCCTGCCGCAAGCTGGCCGACATCACCGGCCTGGTGTTCATCACCGCACCCAACCTGGTCGAGGCGACGCAGGACGCCGGCGCCTTCGTGCAGCTCTCCGGCGTGCTCAAGCGCATCGCTGTGAAGCTGTCGAAGACCTGCAACGACCTGCGCCTGCTGTCCTCGGGCCCGCGCGCCGGGCTGAACGAGATCAACCTGCCGGCCGTGCAGGCAGGATCCAGCATCATGCCGGGCAAGGTCAATCCGGTGATCCCCGAGGTGGTGAACCAGGTCGCCTTCGAGGTCATCGGCAACGACGTGACCGTGAGCTTCGCGGCCGAGGGGGGTCAGCTGCAGCTCAACGCCTTCGAGCCTATCATTGCCCACAGTCTGTTCAAGAGCATCGACCACCTGGCGAGCGCGTGCCGCACGCTGTCCGACCGCTGCGTGGCAGGCATCACGGCGAATCGCGAGCACCTGACCCAGATGGTGGACAGCTCCATCGGCATCGTCACGGCGCTGAATCCTTTTCTGGGCTATGCGCGCGCCAGCGAAATCGCGCGCGAGGCACTGGCCACGGGTAGGCGCGTCTACGATCTGGTGCTGGAGCGCGGTTGGATGACGCGAGAGCAGCTCGACCAGATCCTGCGGCCGGAGGTGCTCACGCAGCCGCAGTACAGCACCGTGCATCGACCCAGGCCGGAAGCCTGACCCGACGCTGTACCGGCTGGCGGTGCGGTCGATGCCCTTCGCACGGCCGCATTTGGACGAGATTCTCGACTTCGGGATCGGAAAGGGCTATCCGGCGCGGGGCGACGTCCATCCCCTTGGTCTGCATCGGCCAGCTCTCGTCGCACTACTCAGGCTGTGACTACGGACGTCGGCGCGTCCTCCAGGGTTTCGGCCAGCGGCTCGAACTCGGTGACGTTGTCGATCTCCGTGCCCATGGCGATGTTGGTGACGCGCTCGAGCATGACCTCGACCACCACCGGTACGCGGAACTCCTTCATCCACGCCCTCGCCTGCG
>DAIQQA010000107.1:1936-17634 GCA_036787045.1 Burkholderiales bacterium
CGACCAGGCGCGCCGATCCTTCAGGCGTCCGGCTGCCTGCCATTCGCGGGCGATTTCGACGAACAGCTCGAGCGCCGCTTTTGCGTCCGATACGATCCCATAGTCGGGCATGAAGACGCGGCCGATCTGGGTCGGCTCGATATCCACGTGAACGAACTTGCGGCCGCGCGTGTACACGTCGACCGACCCGGTGTGCCGATTCGCCCAGCGATTGCCGATACCCAGCACGAAGTCGGAGGCGAGCAGCGTCGCATTGCCGTAGCGGTGGCTGGTCTGCAGCCCGACCATTCCCGCCATGAGCGGATGGTCGTCGGGGATGGCGTCCCAAGCCATCAATGTGGGAATGACGGGCACGCCGGCAATCTCGGCGAACTCCACCAGCAGATCGGCAGCGTCGGCATTGATGACCCCGCCGCCTGCCACGATCAGCGGACGCTCGGATTCGCTCAGCATCGCCATCGCCTTCTCGACCTGGGCGCGGCTGGCGCGCGGCTTGTAGACCGGCAGCGGCTCGTAGGTGTCGGGGTCGAACTCGATCTCCGCCATCTGCATGTCGACGGGCAGATCGATCAAGACCGGCCCCGGGCGGCCAGACCGCATCAGATGGAAGGCCTGCTGGAACACCCGCGGCACCAGTGCCGGCTCGCGCACCGTGACGGCCCACTTGGTGACGGGCTTGGCGATCGACTCGATGTCGACGGCCTGGAAGTCTTCTTTGTAAGGAGATCCACGCGGTCTTCCCTTCCCCGAAGCTGGTGCCGGCCAAGGTCAACGCGCTGATCGAGCACCTGCAGGCGGCGTTCGCACGGGAAGACTGGCCGGTTGCGCTGACGCGGTCGGGCGAGGAGCCGCTGCAGCGGACCGGGGCAAGAGCGGGCCGACAGCGCTGAAGTATCGCAACGTGAGTGGACACCCCGGCAGCGCCGAGGGGCTCCCTAGGAGGCTGGGGAAACCCTGATCGAAGTGTGCCTTGTCGTTCCCGCGGAAGCGGGAACCCAGGTTATCCAAGTATCCCCTCCGGCGCGGGCATCACACGGAAGCACCTGTCCTACCGCGTCCGCCGTGGCACATCGGCCCCATCCACTCTGCGAGTGATGCTCGGCGTGCACCCGACGATGCCGCAGGACGGGCCGTCTTCGGGAACGACCTTCGGCTTGAGATCACCTGGATCAGGGCGGCAGTTGACCCAAGGCGTCTGTCCTTTCCGACCCCTGCAAACGGGGAAGGGCTTGGGCACCACGCCAAAAGGCAGGACACCAACGGCACCGTACACGGGCGCTGCGTCCAGCAGCGCATCGAGCTTGCGGTCGATTGCGCGCAGCCGCTCCTGGTCCAGCTCCGAGCGCAGGCGAGCATTCTCCGCTTCCACTTTCAACCGCTCGAGCTCGGCGTCGGCAGCCTGGTCCCTGCTTTGCTCGCTGCCGCCGGCTGCCTCAGCCGGGTGAGGCTGCTCGGCGGGCATGGTAGGCGCTGGGGCGTCGGGCACAACGAGCGTGGTCGTGAAGCCGGGGGGGCAGCCGGTGTCGGTGAACAGCGTCTCGCCGGTCGCGCTGGTGCAGTGGTACACGGCCGCGTGCGCAGGCCAGCAAAGGATGCCCACCAGCACCGCAGCCGCCACGTGCTCGGCGTTGATGCGTATCGTGTCGGATGGGCTCATGCCAGATAGACTACCGCGCGCGGAGGCAGTTCGGAAGGCTGTTGCCGCGGAAAGCTGTGCCAGCCCCCACTCTCGTGAGCCCCGGGCGCAGCCTGACCAGGCTGTCTTCCCGGAATGTCGGCGCAGGGCAAGGGACAATGCCAACACATACTTCTCTCTCATCGGAATCGGAGCGGGAGCTCTCCGACCGGTTCCAACGGTTCATCCCGCACTCGGTCAACGCCGACCGACACCTGGTGTGGCGCGGCAGAACGCTTAACGCCGACTGCCTGATCCAGATCGGATCGACGGCGTTCCTGCTGCGCATCGACGCCGGCAGCATCCGGGAATGCCGGACCGAGCTGCCTTTGCTGTGCTCCTGGGATCTCGCCGTGCGCGGCTCGGTCGAAGCGTGGGCCGCCCTCTGGCAGGACCCACCGCCGCCGGGTTGGCATGACATCTTTGCGCTCTTCAAGCGTGGCGAGATGTCCTTCGAAGGCGACCTTCAGCCGTTCCTGGCGCATCTGCAGTATTTCAAGGATGTCCTCACCCTTCCCCGCAAGCGAGGCACGCGATGACACAGGCCGGACTCGAGCCCATTGTCGGCCGTTACACCGGCGTGCCCGTGATGGGCGAGCAGTGCAGGATCTACTTCGAAGAGGCGGGACAGGGCATCCCGCTGCTGTGTCTGCATACCGCCGGAGCCGACTCGCGGCAGTTCCGCCACCTGATGTGCGACGCAGCGGTGACGCGGGAGTACCGCGTCATCGCATTCGATTTGCCGTGGCACGGCAAATCCTACCCGCCGGCAGGCTGGCAGGAGTACGAGTACCGCCTGACTACGGAACGATATGTCGCGACGATCCGGGCCTTCTGCAAGGCGCTCGACCTCGATCGCCCGGTAGCCCTGGGCTGCTCGATCGGCGGACGCATCGTCCTGCAGCTTGCACATGCGCACGGCGCCGAGTTCCGCGCCCTCATCGGCCTGGAGGCAGCCGACCATCAGCAGCCGTGGTACGACACGAGCTGGCTGCATCGCGGCGACGTGCACGGCGGCGAAGTCTGTGCCGCCCTCGTGTCCGGCCTCATCGCGCCGCAAAGCCCCCCCGAATCCCGGCATGAGACGCTGTGGCAATACATGCAAGGCGGCCCCGGGGTGTTCAAGGGAGACCTCTACTTCTACCGCGTCGACGCCGACTTGCGCGGTAAGCTGGGCGGCATCGACACCTCGCGCTGCCCGCTGTATCTGCTCACCGGGGAGTACGATTTCTCCTGCACACCGGAGGACACCCTGCGGACGGCAAGCGGCATTCCCGGTGCAAAGGTGACGGTGATGCGGGAAGTCGGTCACTTCCCGATGAGCGAGAATCCCGCGCAGTTTCGCCGGTATATCCTCCCCGTTCTGGACGAGATCAGGCAAGTCCAGGCCTGAACGCCTTCGATCTAGGCTTTCAGCGGCCGAGGCCGCGCATCCCGTCGACAACGGCTCGCACTTGCTCCGTCTGACGCTCCGACTCGACTGCATGGCTCTTCATCTGGGCTTCTTCGGCGGTGTGAATCTGCGCGAGAAGTGCCTCAACCCGGGCTCGGCGCTGGGTCCGCGTCACGGTCCCTTGCTGTAGCGCGGAAGTCAGCTGGATATCTTCGGCGATCAACTGCTCGTACAGCCCACGCATTTGCGGGTTCTGAGCGACGTAGCGCCGCGCTGCATCATAGGCACACTGCCGCCACTGCAGCTCGCCTGGGGCCAGCTGGTTTTCGCCGATGCCGCTGACCTGCTTGGGATCGTAGCCGTGCTGGTCGCTGCACTTGCGGACGTCGGCAACGAGTTGGTCCCTCGCCTCGACCAACGCTGCCTGCGAGGTCGACGCCCCCGTGCTCGCGGGGGGCTCGCTGGAGGTTGCGCATGACATCAGCAGAACTGAAAACGTACCAATAAACGTACCAATACATAAGAAGGATCCCAGCGTGCGATGCGTCATTGTGACCTCCTCCGGTGACCAGGCTGCCCTGTGTTCTGCAATCGAATGAATGAATACAGGAGATTGTGCTTCACGACAAGATGCAGCCCGCGGAGCGTGCGACGGGCCCTCGGGCACCAACCACCGGACGCCGCCACCACATGTTTCACACGAGTAACACTCGCACTTCGATCCAACTGCTTGAATCGACGTATCCCTGAAACGACATGTCCCGACTCCTCTCTGCAGGGCGTTTCAGAAATGAAGCAGAACCCTAGTGAACGGGCCGCAGACTGCCGATGGAGCACAGAGAATACGTCGTGCAATCAGAGACGTAACCGACTTCTGTCGCACTGGCCCGACTGTTGCGATGAGGGTTTCTTCAGGGAGGGCGGCATGGTGCCGTGTCTTCCTCATTCATCCGGAGGGACCGTCATGAAGAGAACCCTAATCGCGACCGCAGTGGCGTTGGCGTTTGGTGCGCCAGGCGCGTTGTGGGCGAACCCGACTAACACCAACGAAGGCAATACCGGCGCCGGTACGGACTCCAGCGCGGGCGGGTCGATCACCCAGAACGCGACCGCGGACTCTGTTCAGAAAAGCAACAAGGGCGCGCAAGCGAACGAAGGTTCGACCGCCACCAACACCAACAGCCTGACAAACGTCGACAACGACAACAGTGTCAGGAACAAGACGATAAACAAATCGTTCACCAAGAACGACAGCAAGACCATCAACAAGACCAAGAACACCACGGAGTCCAATACCGCTAACGACAACGGCGACTTTCGCAACAACACCCTGAACGGCATCTACAAAGACATCTCGAAGTCGTTCAACGTGGCCGCGATCAGCAAGCTGAGTGGAAGCGTGAGTGGCAACAGCATCAGCAACGTCGGCAACGTCATCCAGAATGGCGGCATCAACAAGGCCAACGGTGGTGATGGCGGCAAAGGCGGCAAGGGCGGGACGGGTGTCGGCGGGAACGGCGGCAGTGCCACCGCGAACGGCCAAGGCGCCAGTGGCGCGATCGGCACGAGTGGAGACGGTGCAGTAGGTGCGGAAGGCGGCGACGCCACTAACGGCAGCGCCACCAACGGCGGCGCCAGCAACGGCGGCGCGGCGGCCGGTAATGGCGGAGACGGCGGCAACGCCAGGCGTGCAACCGGCGGCGACGGCGGCAACGCGAGAACCAAGAGCGGCGCCGGCGGTGACGCCAAGGCTTGGGGTGGCGACGGCGGCAGCGCCAAGAACAAGAGTGGCGATGCCGGTGCCGGGACGGCCAAGGCGAACGGTGGCTCGGCCTACGCTGTGGGCGGCGACGCCAGGGGCAAAGGCGGTACCTCGAGCAATGATGGCGATGGCGGCAAAGCCTGGAGCGGTGACGGCGGCAAGGGCGGCAAGGGCTGGAGCAGTGCCGACGGCGGATCCGGCAACCTGAACGCCAATAGCACGGGCGGCGCCGGCGGGACCGGCGGTGATGCCAGCAGCAGCGGCAATACCGGCGGCAATGGTGGTGCGGGCGGGGCTTCGTCGGCGGCCAATGGCGGTACCGGCGGTGCGGGTGGCGCATCGAACGGCGGTGCGGGCGGCAACGGCGGGGCCGGCGGCGGTGGCTCAGCGACCGCAGGCGCCGGCGGCACGGCGAACGCGAACGGTGGCCCATCGACCGCCACGGGTGGTGCAGCGGGCGGCAATATCGCCACCGCAGCAGGCGGCGCAGCCGCGACCAGCACCGGCGGCAACTCCACCGGCGGCACCAGCGCTGGCGGCACTGGCGGCAATGCCTCTAATACCGGCGGGAACGGCGGCACCGGCGGTACCGCTACCAATGGCAGCGCCACCAACGGTAGCGCCACCAACGGCAGTGCGACCGCTGGCAACGGTGGCAACGGCGGCAGCTCGGGCGGCGGCAATTCCGGCGGCGCCGGCGGCCATGGCGGCAACAACACCGCCACCGGCGGGCAAGGCGGCCAGGGCAACGGAGCGATCGGCGGCGTCGGTGGGACCGGCGGAAACGGCGGCACCATCACGGTAAGCGCCGGGACCTTCGACATGTCGAACACGATCACCGGCAGCTTCAACAACACGGCGGGCATCGTGGTGAACGCGCAGAACAGTGGAATGTCCTCGCTGATCCAGCAGAGCATGAGCATCCAGAGCAATCTGACGGTGCAATGAGTGGAGCGCGAGGAACGCTTTGCTGATCGGGCTGCGTGGCAACAGCGCCCCGTGGCCGACACCACGAATCGGAGACTACTGATATGAACAGAACGTTACTAGCAACCGCAATTGCGTTGGCGTTCAGTGCTCCCGCTGGGTTGTGGGCAAACCCCACCAACACCAACAGCGGAGACACCGGCGTCACGCAACCGGCGAACGGGACCACAGGAGGCGGAGACATCAGCCAGACGGCTACCGCCATATCGAAGCAGAAGAGCAACAGCGGCGCCCAGGCGAACGAGGGTTCGACCGCTGAGAACTCAAATACCCTGGATACGGTCGGCAACGACAACAGCCAACGCACGACGGAGGTGACCAAGACCACCAACAAGACCAAGACCACGAACATCACTAAGAACAAGACCAAGAACATCACCAACAACGCTAACGGCAACGGCAACTTCCGCAACAACGACCTGACGAATGTGTACAAAGGTCTGAGGGGGTCGTTCAACGTCGTTGCCGCCAGCAAGTTGAGCGGGGCCGTTACGGATAACACGATCCAGGGTATCGGCAACGTCATCAACGACGGCGGCGTCAACAAGGCCAACGGCGGCGACGGCGGCAGGGCTGGCAAAGGCGGCAAAGGCATCGGCGGGGAGGGCGGCTCGGCGACCTCTAATGGGACCGGCGCCTCCGGCGGCGAAGCCACCAGCGGAAACGGTGCGGTCGGCGCGATCGGTGGCACCGCGAGCAACGGCAGCGCCGAGAACGGCAGCGCCAGCAATGGCAGCGCTGAGGCGGGCCGGGGCGGCGACGGCGGCAACGCCAGGAACGCAACCGGCGGCAATGGCGGCAACGCTCGCACGAAGAGCGGTGGCGCAGGCGACGCCAAGGCCGCGGGCGGTGATGGCGGGGATGCCAGAAACCGGAGTGGGAATGGTGGCGATGCCAGGGCCAAGGCTAATGGCGGTTCTACCACGGCCGACGGCGGCAACGCCGGAGCCAGAGGCGGCAGGACCTACAACGACGGCAGCGGTGGCAAAGCTGGTGCCGGCGACGGTGGTGGCGGTGGTCGAGCCGGCAGCAGCGCCGACGGTGGGCACGGCAGCCTGAACGCGGGCAGCATAGGCGGTGACGGTCTCGAGGCGGGCGACGGCGGCAATGCCAACAGCGACACCAACCAAGGTGGCAATGGCGGCAACGGTGGTGGCTCAACGGCAACGGGTGGCGGCGGCGGCATTGGCGGCACGGCGACGGGCGGTACTGCCGGCGCCGGCGGCAACGGCGGCACGGCCACGGCCAATGCGGGTAACGGCGGCGGAGCCAGCGCCACTGGCGGTACGGCCAACGCTACAGGTGGCACCGCGGGTGGCAATACTGCAGCGGGCGGCACCGGAGCGACGGCTGGCAGCACAGGCGGTGCGGCGGCCGGTGGCTCGAGCACCGGTGGTAACGGTGGCAGCGCTACCAACACCGCCGGGCACGGCGGAGCCGGCGGCAGCGCCACTAATGGCGACGCCAGCAATGGCAACGCCAGTAATGGCAATGCTACGGCAGGCAACGGTGGCGATGGCGGTAGCTCCGGTGGCGGCAACGCCGGCGGCGCGGGCGGCGATGGCGGCACCAACACCGCTACCGGCGGTCAGGGCGGCCAGGGTAACGGAGCGGTCGGCGGCCAGGGCGGCACGGGTGGAAACGGCGGCAATGTCACCGTGACCGCCGGGAGTTTCAGCATGGCCAACACCATCGGCGACAGCTTCAACACCACGGCCGGCATCTTGAAGAACGCCCAGAACAGCGGGCTCTCCTCGATGCTGCAGCAGAGCGTGACCATCCAAAGCAACCTCCAGGTGCGCTAAGGCTAGGTCCCGCGTGCACAGGAACCCGCGGGACGCCAACCGCGTCCCGCGGGCCTAATCACCCTGGAGGCAGGCCGTGAAAAGGAACGCACCCAACCTTATCTTTGCAGCGTCGGGCATGGTGCTCTTCGCGTGCATCAGCCTGTCCACCGCGCCTTCGTTGGCTGAGGAGACGCGGGGCGTCCTCCGCAAGCCTGTACCGGCCAAGACCTTGGCCGACAAACGCGGCGGCGCTGAGTTCAAGACCGTCACCAATCTCAACGACGTGCGCGGAACTGTCGAGAACAACTCCGCGACCAACGTCGTAACTGGAAGCAATACGATCAGCGCATCGTTCGCCGGTGCCACCGGTGTACCCATGGTCATTCAGAACACTGGGAACAACGTCCTGATCCAGAACGCAACGATCGTCAATGTGCAACTGCAGCCGTAGGCGCGGATTGACGATTGCTATCGGCCTGCTGGGCGGGCTGTTCGGCCTGGCGGGCGCGGCGAGTATTCAGGCTGCTGGGCTCGATCTGCCCAGCGACGTAGCTGGCGGCAGGTTTGTGGTCGGAGTGAAGAGCATGAAGCAGGTGCTCTTGGAAATGCGCTTTCGGACCACGATCCCGCAACAGTTCGACTATAGCTGCGGCGCCGCGGCGGTCGCGACGCTGCTCACCTTCCACTACGGCCGGCCGGTGTCCGAGCGGGAAGTCATTACCGAGATGTACGCGCGCGGCGATCAGGCCAAGATCCTTAAGGAGGGCTTCTCTCTGCTGGACATGAAGCTCTATCTCGAGGGGCATGGCTATAGCGCAGACGGCTTCGAGATCGACGCGGGTCAGTTCGATCAACTGCTCGCGGAGAACGTGCCGTTCCTCGCGCTGATCAAGGACGGAGGTTACAACCACTTCGTGGTGATCAAGGGCGCAACCGGCAGCCATGTCCTGATGGGCGATTCGGCCAAGGGCGGCCGCGTCATGCCGCGCCGGGACTTCGAGCAGATCTGGGACGGGCGCATCGCTTTCGTGATCCACAGCCACCAGGACCTCGCCCGCTTCAACGTGCCCGACGATTGGCACGTCGTGCCGCACGTGGCGCTCGGCAGGTTCGTGACCCATGACAACCTGGCAGCGCTGACATTCCTGCGGCCCGGCCCCAACGATTTCTGACATGACAACCGCGATGCACCGGCTTCGCACCATCTGCCTCCTTGGCTGTCTTCTCGGCTGTCTGACGGCGGTGGCGCCGCGAACTGCTCATGCAGATCAAGACGCTCGACCGACCCGTCAGGTTTCGGTGTTCGTCGTCTGGGACCCGCTCAGCCGGGACCTGCTCGATCAGTACCGCGGTGGCTTCGTCGACCTCAGCGGCATCAAGATCTCGTTCGGGCTGGAGCGCATGGTCTGGGTGAATGACCAGCTCGTGCAATCCCTGACGCTCACCTTTCCCGACTTGACGTCCCTCCCGTTAAAGGGTTCGGCCGGGGCGGTGAGCGTTCAGGGACCTGGCCCCATCGCGGTGACGGTCGACCCGGTGAAGGTCAACGTGCCACCGATCAACGTCCAAGTGGCCCCGGCGCGGGCCAGCCCGCAGCCGGTAAGCGGCCAGCCGGTCAGTGGAGTCAGTGGAATGGCGAATCCACCGCAAGTGAGCAGCGTCAACCCGAGCAGCACACCGAGCACCCCGGGGCAGCAGGCGGGCGCTGGCTCAGCCGGGGCGGGCGCAGCGCAGGTCGCCGCCTCCACGGTACCGACGAGCCCCGCCCAGGCCAGCGTACCGAGCGCGGCGGGCGCCTCATTATCACCGGGTGCGGTAACCGTGGCCAGTGTGATACAGAATGGTCCGGGCAACGTCGTGACGCCGGAGGTCCTTAGGAATCTCGGGCCCGGTGTGCTCACCGTCGTGCAGAACACGCTCAACAATCAGACCATTCAGGGGCTGACCATCATCAACGCGCAGGTCTCCGGCCTCGGGTCTCTGATCCGCAACGATGTGTTCTCGAACCTGCACCTCACCCTGAAGGGGTTCGGCCGCTGATTAGCCGGGAGAGGATCCAAGCCTCTCCCCAGCCCTTCCAATCAAAACGCTCGCATCGGGAGCCGCAAAGTCAGCTGCACGTCCGGTGCGTCTTCGGTTACGCCAATCGCAAGCGAAGTGTTCACCGTAGTCCGCGCCGACAACCTGTAGGAATAGCCGAACGCCAGCTGCCCAATCTGCGTGGTCAGCGCATTTGGGGGAACCACGCCGTTCTGCTTTGGCTTCTGAATGATGGAATGGTCGTAGCCCAGGCTGAACGAAGCGCGCTCGTTCAGCGCCAACCCCATGCCGAAGTTGAACTCGAAGATATCGCCGGGGTCGACCTTGCCGAACTTGTTTCCCACGTCGCGCTCGAAGTTGTGGAGGTACAGCAGGCTGCCGAAGAACACCGCCGGATCGGTCGGATACAGGACCGTGAGCCCCGGCTGGATCGCATAGAAGCCTGATCCCGTCGGCAGCTCGGCTTCGAGCTGATCTTGCCCCGCAAACACTGATATCCGCTCGACTTCGAACGGATCCGTCCCGGTTCGGGTCTTGAAACGCAACGTACCGATAAAGTACGGCTTCTCCATCCCGCCTTCGTTGAACTGATACCGCGCAGTGAACTCGACGTCGCCGATCCCATTCCCGTCCGCGTTGAATACAGAGTCGGTCGCGGCAGCTTGATTGAAAGGTCGGGCTACGGTCGAATCGCTCCGGTAGACGTAGGGAACTCTTGCCTCGAACTCCAAGCGATTGGTTACGCCATAGCGGCCGGTAAGGGAGGCAACCCAGGCGCTGCGATTAACGGTGCGCACATCGATCAGGCCGACCACCAAAGCCGGGATAATCGAGAAGCCGATGACAGCCACGCGGTTGTTGCTCGAATAGCTGTATTGAAGCGAAGGCTCGACGATCAGCGCCCCTTTGGGCGTAAGCACCCCTGCCTGCTTGCCGAGTGGCGCAACCTCCGGCGGGCGCTGAGTCGGCTCTGGCGCCTGCCCGACGGTCGCCGGCGGCGCTTCCGGTGGCGTTTCCGCCTGCGGTTGCGCCTGGCTCTGGCTCTGGCTCTGGCTCTGGCTCTGGCCCTGGGCGGCCTGGCCGCCGCGCAACTGGTCCTGCGCCTGATTGGACAACCGGGCCGGCGGCTTCGCGGCCGCGCGCTCGACGTCGCGCCGCAGTTCCTCCAGTCTGCGCTTCTGATCCTGCAGGGCTTTTTGCTCTTGATCCAGGGACCTGCGCAGCGCCTCCAGCCTGCGTGTCTCGGCCTCGAGTCGGCGGGTCAGGGTTTCGACATCGCTGTCCGCACTCCCCTGCTGCGCAGCAACAGGAATCGCGGTGGCGAGGAGCAACACAGCAACAGCGGAGCCGTTCGAGCGTTTGGACTTGAATTTGTTTCCCATCGCTTCACACCTTCCTCGCGCCGCAGACGCGTCATTCGCTCCGATTGATAGCCAGCTTCTCCATCAGCCGGTACAGGGTGATGCGCGATATCCCGAGCTTGCGTGCCGCTTCGGACACATTGTTCTCCGTTCTTCTCAGCACCGCCTGGATGACATCGCGCGAAGCAGCCGCCCGCGCCGAGGAAAGACTCGCCACGTTCGTCTCTGAGGCCGGTGGCGGAAGCTCGAGATCGCCCGGCGTGATCAGCCGGTTTTCGCTCATCACCAGGGCATGCTGCACACGGTTGATCAGTTCACGAACGTTGCCTGGCCACGAATATGCGCGCATCGCACGCAGTGCGTCCTGACTGAAGCCCCGGACTCTGGGGTTCTTGATACCTTCAAACTGCTTGAGCAAGAGCTCTGGGAACAGGTCGAGGTCGCCCTCCCGGGCAGACAGCGGAGGCACGTGGAGATTGAGCACGCTGAGGCGGTAGTAGAGATCCTCCCGGAAGCGACCTAGCTCCACTGCCCTCCGGAGATCGACGTTGGTTGCCGCAATCACCCGCACGTCCACCCGAATAAGCTGCGTCGAGCCCAGACGCACTATGGTTTTTTCCTGCAGAAAGCGCAGCAGGTTCGCCTGGAGGTCCAGCTGCAGGTCGCCGATCTCATCAAGGAAGATGACACCGCCCGCCGCTGCCTCGATGCTCCCGATGCGCCGTTGATGGGCGCCGGTGAACGCGCCGCGCTCGTGGCCGAACAGGGCTGCCTGGATCAGGTGCTCCGGGAGCTCGCCGCAGTTCACTGCAACGAATGGCCCCTTGGCGCGCGCGGAATGCTTGTGAATCGCTCGTGCGACCAACTCCTTACCCGTTCCGCTCTCTCCGGCGATCAGCACGGGAGAGTCGACTCCAACGACACGGTCCATCCTTCTGTAAAGCTGAAGCATCGCCGGGCTCGCACCGATCATATCGTACCGGCCCCGCCAGTCACGCCGGCGGTCGAGGTTGTGCATGAGCTCGGCTTTTCCGAATGCGTGTCCGAGGATCACGGATAACCGATTCGGGTCTACCGGCAGCGTGTGGTAGTCGTGGAAGTTCTCGAGGATCAGCTTGGCGCGACCGGGTTGCAGCAGCGCCGTCGGCGGCAGCACGCCGATCCATTCCATCCCGGGCTTGGCGGTGAGCCGCTCGAGTTCAGACAACTCGAAGGCCTCTGGCGGGTCCATGACGACAAGCCCTACGAGATGCTTGCCCTTGCTCGCAAGGTCGCGGGCCTGGGCGGGGATTGAAACGGGCTGAATATCCCAGCCCCATGAGGTGATCATTCCCGCCAGCCGTTGGTCACTCCCGCTCGGCTCCAAGAGCAAGAGCCTTCTGCCTCCCATCGAAACCTCCAAGCACCAGTCGGCCCCCTCTACTCAGGTCCTGAGGGACTCAACCCAGCAGCAACCGTTTGTGCCGTGGGGCCGTGCTAAGCAAGATTCGGGCAACGAGGATTTTCGTGAGGAAGTCCACGGGGTTAGCGGACGCGGAGATGTTGTGGAAATAACGACTGTATGAACAGACGACGTCTCTGCATAGAGACGCTGGTGATGCATACAGCCAGCGATTCTGCTCACCTGACCTTCGTGCGTCGGCCCGCCATGCCGAGTCAAGGCGTTCTAGTTCTCTGAACGATTTTGTGGTTCTTCGACGAGATCAGGCAGGCAGAGTGCTGGCTGGAGAAGCGCCTCGGGCACCGCCGATGCGAACGATGCACCGCGCGACAGGGCTGTAGCCTCATCGGGACTTGCGAACGCCGTCGCCATGATCGCGCACTCGGCGTGGCGCCGAGGGCTCCGGGGTGGTTAGCCTGGACACGCCAACGCCCGGGCGTAACTCGTTCATTCAACTGCGCGGCGCAGATTGCTCCAAGGAAACGCGCTTTCCGCCCACACGCGCCACCGAGCAATCCGGCACAGGTGCTGCCGCTGCTTCCTGTTGCATCTCCACCAGCAGGTTGAGCAGCAACACTCTCCGGCCATCGGGTTCGAGCTCCGCGTACTGAGGTAGCTCCTGAATGGCCTCGGACAGCAGCACTACGATAGAGTCCGCCTCGTCGTCAGCCATCTGGTAGTCGCCTCGGCAGTAGTCGTATGCGACGGCATAGCTCACAAGTTCATAGATGCTGCGTCGGGCCTGCGGCGACAGCGCATCCATCAGCCCTCCGGCTTGCGCGCCGGCGGGTGCGGCGAGCATGAGCCCCAAGGAGAGCATGGCGGCAAGCGTGAACAGTTCCACACGGCAGGAAGGATCGGGCTGCATGGGAAGCTCCTTTCCAACTGTGCGCGGGAGGTTGCCGGCCACAAGCCGATCGCCGCGCATCGATCGAAAGGACCGCGAAGACTCGCGGACGTGCTGGGGGAGCCGCAGCGCCCGGGATAGCATTCGGCAAGCATAGAGCACGCCCACGCGGGCCGGGCCAGACGAAGTGAGCCCGTACCAACCCATCCGTAGGGGAATTCGGGCGCTTCAACCGGGCGGCGCCTCGTCGTACTCACCCGCCACGGCGTGCACTGGCGCGTGCACCCCTTCGGCTGCTGCCAGCCGCTGCAACTGCTTCGCCTCCGCCCGTCCCTCCTCACTCAGCCACGAGCGCTCGTGGCCCCAGAGACTGGGGCCGTGCACCATCTCCTGGACCGACCAGGTCGCGTCCTCGATGCTGCGGCCGCCCCAACCGCACTCGAACAGGAAGCCCGAGGGCGAGCGCGCATAGAACGACAGCATGTGGTCGTTGGTGTGGCGCCCGAGGGTCACGCTGACGACCTGCCGCTCGAGCGCGGCATCGTAGGCCCGCCCCAGATCGTCGATGGAGAGGACCTCCACCATCAGGTGATGCAGGCCCGGCTGCCCCGCCTCCAGAAGCGCGAGGCTGTGGTGGCGCGCATTGACATGGAAAAAGACCGCCCGGAACGGCCGGTTGGTGTAGTCGCTCAGACGGAAGCCGAGCACGTCGCGATAGAACGGCAGCACGCGATCGACGTCCGGCGTTCTGAGCACGGCGTGACCTAGCCCGAGGGTACCGGTGCGGAAACCCCTCATCGGGCGCGGCGGCGTGAAGGGCCGGTCGGCGTTGCGCAGCCCGTGGAAAAGCTCGATGCGATTGCCGAGGGGATCGACGCACCACAGCATGTCCGCCACGCCACGGTCCGTTGTCTCGTCTGGCGCCGGCCGGTGCACGGCGACCCCGCTCGACTCGAGGCGTGACGCGACCGCAGCGAGCGCAGCGCCGTCCTCGACCTCCCAGCCGAAGTAGGGGGAGCCCTCGCCGGGATGCAGCAGGAGCCGGTGCACTTTGGCGTCGATCCTCAGGGATAACCCCGTCGGCACGCTCTGGGCCTGCATCCCGAGGACGCCGGCGAACTCCCGCCATGCGTCGAGATCAGCCGCGAAGACCCCCACGTAGCCCAACGAGTCTATCCGCATGTCGTCCTCCGTTCACTAGCGGCAGGCATCCTAACAGGGTGTCGCAGAAGTCACTTCCTGAGCGCCCCGTAGGCTCACTTCTGCGCGACATCGGGGCGCGTTCCGAGGCGGGCGTGACCCCCTGAAACAAAGCGGGAACAAAATGGCGTGCACATGGACATCCGCGAGATACAGACCGAAGCTACCATGCACTCGCTCAACGTGCGGCATTTGTCGCGCAGAGGAACGCTCAGCCTGAGGACGATGAGCATGCGGTCGAGTGGACCACTGGAGGGCGCGGTCGTGGACTATCTGGCGCGCGGCTCGGTTGCCGGTACGCGATGGAGCGACGAGATCGTGATCCGGACGGCGCAGCCGTCCGATGCAGCGAGCGTCCAGAGGTTCGTGCGCGGACTGTCCCGCGAAACCCGGCACAAGCGCTTCTTCGCGCCGATCCACGAGCTCTCTCCGGAACAACTCGAACGCCTGACCTCGACCGCAACTGCGGACGACCTGAGCCTGCTCGCGCTCGATTGCTTGGGCGAGATCATCGGCATGGGGCAGTGCGCTGCCACGGGCGAGGGCGCGGCGGAGTTCGCAGTTGTCGTTGGCGAAGACTGGCAGCGGCGCGGTGTCGGCACCAGCCTGCTCCGGCTGCTGATGGAACATGCCCGAAGCCGCCAGCTCGTTTCGCTTGCCGGGTTCGTGCTTGCGGATAACCAGGCGATGCTCGGGCTGGCTGCCAAGCTCGGCCTCTCGCTCGTCAGGGACGCCGACCCCGCCCTAGTGCGCGTAGAGACGGCATTGAGCCATGGTCAGGCGATCAGGGAGGATGCTTCTGCCCGCTACTCTGCGCAGCCGGCTTGAGGGTCCCATCATTCTGACCTTCCCGGGGCCACACGTCAGAACTCCTTGGTTATCTCTAAACGGACGTAGGTCCGAATGAACCGCGGCCCAACTTGCTGCTGGAAAGCGGTCAAGTGGATTCGAACCCTGCGTGCGAGTGCGGCCAGCACTTGGTCGACGTCGCACCTCCAGCCATGGTCAAATGCTTGAGCAGCAGATCATTCGTCGAGGAACAGACCGCAGCAGTCAGACGCAGCCGGGCGGTCTTGTCTCAATGCGCCGGTGCGAAGCAGGTAGTCGTTCGAGCGGGGCTGGGCGTAAGTGTCGGTCCTGTCGCCGCGGTCGAGCAGGACGCTGAAGTTGAGGATGTTTGCTTCGTCGTAGTGATAGGTGTTGTC
>DAIQQA010000108.1:0-17604 GCA_036787045.1 Burkholderiales bacterium
CCCGTAATCGAGCACCACAATGCGGTCGGAGATGTCCATTACCACACCCATGTCGTGCTCGATCAGCACGATGGTAGTGCCGAACTCGTCGTTCACGTCGAGGATGAAGCGGCACATATCCTGTTTCTCCTCGACGTTCATTCCAGCCATGGGCTCATCCAGAAGCAGCAGGACCGGCTCGGCGGCCAGAGCCCGAGCCAGCTCTACGCGCTTCTGCAACCCATAGGGGAGCCTCCCCACGGGGGTTTTCCGCACGTGTTCGATCTGCAGGAAGTCGATGATCTCCTCGACCTTCGCGCGGTGCTCGAGCTCCTCGCGCCGGTTGCGCCCGAGATAGATCGCCTGCTCCAGCAGGGTGGCGCGCATCTTCAGGCTGCGCCCGGTCATGATGTTGTCGAGCACCGTCATGCCCTTGAACAGCGCGATGTTCTGGAAAGTTCGAGCGATGCCCTGGGCAGCGGCCTGGTGCGGATCGACCTTGCGCCGTGCCTCGCCCTTGAACCGGACGGTGCCCTGCTGCGGGTGATACACGCCGTTGATGACGTTGAGCATCGAGGACTTGCCCGCGCCGTTGGGTCCGATGATGGCCCGGATCTCGCCTTCGCGCACGTCGAAGGTTACTTCCGTGAGCGCCTTCACGCCGCCGAAGGCGAGCGAGATGCTCTCGACGCTCAGCATGGTCTCCCCGATGCGAGGCGAGGCGGCCGGCAGGCTCATGCGTGCGCCGCTTCCTTGCGCATTTGCTGCGTCGCGCTTTTCGGGTGCGGCGCAGGGAAGACCTTGGCATCGCGGATTTTGACGTCGGCCCTGATGTTGCCCTTGCGTCCGTCCTCGAACTTGACCTCGGTCTCGATGAAGCAGCTTTCTTTGCCGCCGTAGAGCGCGTCCACCAGCACGGCATACTTCTCGGCGATGAAGCCGCGCCGCACCTTGCGCGTGCGCGTCAGCTCGTCGTCGTCGGGATCCAGTTCCTTGTGCAGCACCAGGAAGCGGTGCACCTGCGAGTCCGCCACCATCGGGTCGGCGGCCAGCTCGGCGTTGATCTGCTCGACGCACTCCTGGATGAGCTGATACACCTCTGGCTTCGCAGCGAGATCCGTGTAGCCGGAATAGGCGATCCCGCGCCGCTCGGCCCAGTTGCCCACTGCGCCCAGGTCGATATTGATAAAGGCGCACACCATGTCGCGGTCGTGGCCGAAGGCCACGGCTTCCTTGACGTAAGGAAAAAACTTGAGCTTGTTCTCGATGTAGTTGGGTGCGAACACCGCGCCGCTCACAAGCCGGCCCACATCCTTTGCGCGGTCGATGATCTTGAGGTGGCCGTCGGGATCGAAGAAGCCGGCGTCGCCGGTGCGGAAGTAGCCATGCTCGTCGAACACCTCGGCGGTCGCATCGGGCCGCTTGTAGTACTCCCGCAGCATCGCAAGGCTTTTGACCAGCACCTCGCCGTTCTCCCCGATCTTCACCTCCACGCCCGGCGCGGGCAGCCCCACCGAGTCGAGCTTGATCTGGCCGTCGGGCTGCAGGCAGACATACGCGCAGGTCTCTGTGGACCCATAGAGCTGTTTGAGGTTGATGCCGATGGAGCGATAGAACCGGAACAGGTCGGGCCCGATTGCCGCGCCGGCCGTGTACGCCACCCGGATGCGGCTCATGCCGAGCACGTTGCGAAGGGGCGCGTACACGAGGAGATGGCCGAGCGCATACAGCAGCCGGTCCTTGGTCCGCACGCCGGGTCTGCGGTCCAGGATCTCGGCCCCGCAGCGCCGGGCCACAGCGAGAAAGTACTTGAACAGCCAGCGCTTGATGCGCGAGGCGTCCTCCATGCGGATGGTGAGCTGTGTCAGCAGGTTCTCGAACACGCGAGGCGGCGCGAAGTAGAAGGTCGGCCCGATCTCGCGCATGTCCGTCATCACCGTGTCGCCCGACTCGGGGCAGTTGATGGTGAAGCCGGCCACCAGCGCCTCGGCATAGGAAAAGAGGTTGTCTCCCACCCACGCCATCGGCAGGTAGGACAGGATCTCGTCGCTGGGACCCAGCCTGTCGAACTCGCAGCCGCCGCGCGCCGCGACGATCAGCGCCCGATGCGTGTGACACACGCCCTTGGGTTTCCCGGTGGTGCCCGAGGTGTAGAGCATGATGGCCACATCGCTGTCCTGGCCCTGCGCCACCTCCGCGTCGAACATGGCGGGAAAGTCCCGATGCAGGCTGCGACCGCGCTCCTGCAACTCGCCGTAGCGGTGCAGGAAGTTCTGCTTGTAATGCCGCATTCCGCGCGGGTCTTCGTAGATGATGTACTCGAGCCGGGGCAGCCGGCCCTTGATCTCGAGCAGCTTGTCCACCTGCTCCTGGTCCTCAACCACGGCGACGCGCACGTCGGCGTCGGCGAGGATGTAGATCATCTCCTCGGCCACGGCGTCCTGATACAGCGGCACCGGCACGCCACCGAGGCATTGCGCTGACGCCATCGCCCAGTACAGCTGCGGGCGGTTGTCGCCGATGATTGCGAGGTTTTCGCCGCGCGCGAATCCCAGCGTGGTCAGGCCCAGCGCGAAAGCGCGGACCTCGTCGGCCACCTGCGCCCAGGTCCAGGCCTGCCAGATACCCAGATCCTTCTCGCGCATGCACGTCTCATACGGACGCACGCGGGCGTGGTCGAGCAGGAGCTTGGGAAACGTGTCGGCGGCTTGCGCTGGCCGAAGAGGGGCGTTCATGGCGCCTGAAGGTCTCGTTCTTCTGAATTGATGCGCAGGGCTCGCAATGATAAGTCAATCCGGGCGCGGGAAGCGATGCTGCGCTGCGCAACACGGCAGCTCCGCCGCCCGTGCCACGGGCACTCCGGTCGGCTCAGCCGCCGCGTGCCCCCTGCGTGTTCACGTAGAGCGAATAGACGCTCTTGCTCGCCGCCATGAACAACCGGTTGCGGTAGGTCCCGCCGAAGCATAGGTTGGCACAGCGCTCGGGCAGGTTGACGCGGCCGATGAGCCGGCCGTCGGGATTGAAGATCGCCACGCCGTCCAGCGCGGCACTGCCCATTCCCCAACCCATCCAGAGGTTGCCGTCCACGTCGCAACGCATCCCGTCCGGCGTGCCGGGACCCACGTCGATGAGCTTGCGGCGGTTGGTCAGGCGCCTCCCGCCGTCCACGACGTCATAGGCGTACACATTGCGCGGCGTGGTGCCCGACTCCACCAGGTACAAGATCGATTCGTCGGGCGAGAAGCACAGTCCGTTGGGACGATTGACTTCGCTCTCGACGACGGTCATCTCCCCGCTCGACCCGTCGACCCGATAAACGTTCATCGGCAGTTCCTGGTCGGCGCGATAGC
The DNA here is from genome assembly GCA_036787045.1 of Burkholderiales bacterium. Lineage (GTDB taxonomy): Bacteria > Pseudomonadota > Gammaproteobacteria > Burkholderiales > SHXO01 > SHXO01. The sequence goes on from DAIQQA010000108.1 coordinate 3,330, forward strand.
CTTCGTAGTAGCCGAGCAGGCCGAACGGCGGGTCGCTGAACCAGATGGAGCCGTCCGACTTCACCACCACGTCGTTCGGCGAGTTGAGCCGCTTGCCGTTGTGGCGATCGGCGATCACCGAAATGGTGCCGTCGTACTCGGTGCGCGTAACGCGTCGCGCGCCGTGCTCGCAAGTGACCAGGCGTCCCTGCCGGTCGCGCGTGTTGCCGTTGGCGAAGTCGGAGGGCCTGCGGAACACGCTCACTGCGCCGCTTTCCTCCTCCCACTTCATGATCCGGTTATTCGGGATGTCGCTCCACAGCAGAAAGCGCCCGTCTCCGAACCACACCGGTCCCTCGCACCAGCGGAAGCCGTGAGCGATCCGCTCGACAGCGGCGAGGTTGAGACGGTACCTGGCGAAGCTCTGGTCCAGAACTTCGACGGCGGGATCCGGGTAGCGCTGGCTGGGCTGCCACGGCGTACTGTCGACGGCCCGCGTTGCTGGGTTCTCGGCTTGCATGCGTTCGTCCCCAGCCTGGCCTGTCTAGCGTTGTCTCTTCAGCGCACCGAACGCGTCGTCCACGATGCCCAGCGTGCGATCCACATCCACATCGGTGTGCGCGATCGAAATGTAGAACTTCTCGTTCGGGTTCACCAGCAGCCCGCGCTTCATCAGCTCGATCGCCCAACGCCAGCCGAGGTCTTTGTCGTGGGTCGTGAGGTCCATCCAGGTGCGCAGCGGTTTGCACTCGGTGAAGCGGATGCCCCAGACGGCGTCCTCGCCGGGCGCCTGCACGGCGAAGCCATGGCGCTGGCCGGCCTCGACCATCCCGGTCCGCAGCCGCGACCCGATGCGATGCAGGTGATCGTATGTCCCGGGTTGCGACAGCACGTCCAATGCGGCGAGTCCCGCTGCCGCACACACCGGGTTGCCGTTGAGCGTGTTGGTCGCCCATACCACTTCCGCCTTGGGCCGGCTGCGGGCATCGAGCACGGACATGATCTCGCCGTTGCCCACGATGGCGGCCATCGGGAAGCCCCCGCTGATGGCCTTGCCGTAGCAGGCCAGGTCGGGGATCACACCGTATCGCTCCTGCGCGCCGCCCCAGGCGATGCGGAACCCGGTCACGATCTCGTCGAAGATCAGCACGATGCCGTGCTTCTTCGTCACTTCCCGGACCGCCTGCAGAAAACCGGGCTCCGGCAGCAGCACGCGCTGCAACGGCTCGACCATTACGGCAGCCAGCTCCTTGGCGTGCCGCTCGATCAGCTCGACCGCGCGCGCGGTCTCGTTGAACGGCGTCACCAGTACCGTCTCACCGGTCTCGTGCGGGACGCCCACGGAATCCGGCGCGGCATGCGGATACTCCGACGCACGACTGGGCACCGTTCCCCACAGGCCGTAGTCGTGCATGCCATGCCACGCCCCCTCGAACTTGAGGACCTTGTTGCGCTTCGTGAAGGCCCGGGCGATCCGCAGGGCATAGAACGTCGCCTCGGTCCCCGAGCCGGTGTAGTGCACGACTTCGCCGCAGGGGATCGCATCGACCAGCCGCTTACCGAGCCGAATCTCCGGCTCGTTCAGGAAAAAGTAGGTCGTGCCCTTGGGCAGCTGCGCCGCCACCGCCTCCGTGATCGCCGGATGCGCATGCCCCAGCAATGCCGGGCCGGAGCTCAAGTGGTAGTCGATGTACTCGCGTCCCGCAACGTCCCATACGCGGCTGCCCTCCCCCCGGGCGACAACCAGGTTGAGCTCGGCAGGCAGCACGAAGAGTCCCGTGCCGCCGCCGGCCAGGTACTTGCCCGCTAGGGCGAGGAGTTCGGTTTGTCGCGCTGCATCCATGTCGTTCACCGGTTTGAAGTGGATAGCCGTTAGTCTACCTGCTCCCCCACATGGGTGTGACAGGCGGAGCCCGGCTGCAGGGCATCGTCGCGGTGACTCGCCTACAGCACCGGCGCGCGCAAGCGTGCAAGGTCGAACGCCAGCCGGCGCGGGTGCGGGGGATGCCTCAGGTGCTGGTTGCGCAACCAGGCGCGCGGCGGCGCATCAGAGCTTGCTCTCGACGTAGACATAAATATAGTTGGAGCCGCCATAGACGTTTCCCAACAGCTGCGAGCTGCCGAAGATCCCCGAGCGGTGTGAGACGCCGAAGCCGAAGAAGGTGTCGGCGAGCCTCTTCGACCCGACGATGTCGCCCACCGAGACATCGATGGTCGGGTCGATGTAGGTGAGCAGATTGGAGGTGCTGCGCCCCTCCTCCTGCGCCTCGTCTGCCTCGCTGAACGGTATGCTTTCGGCCACCGACAGGCCGAAGCCCAAACCGATGCGCGTCTTCACCCGGTGACTCCAGGGAAAGCCGTAGAAGAACGCCTTCACGTACGCGTTGGCCTGCCAGGAGTCGTCCTGCAGGTCCTTCTCGAGGTGCCGAATCACGCTCAGGTAGCCGACGAAATCCAGCGGCCAGCCATTCACCCGCTCGACAAAGGGCTTGCCCAGTTCGATGCCAACGATGTCAGTGTCGTCCCGGCCGTGCGTCGATACGCACCGCAGCGTGACGATCTTTGCGAGAATACAGTCGGTCGACTGTCCATACAGCGCTTTGACGTACAGCGGACCGCGCTCTTGCGCGAACTCCTGGTGGCTGCCGAAGTCGTAGGCTGCGCCCAGATAGGCAGTGGGCTGAACGTCGCGTTCCACGATCGGGCTGTTCCGGGCATCCTCGCCCAGGAACTGGACCCCGGCGCCGCCGAGCAGCCGCCATCCGTGAGTGAGCCGATAGTAACCGTACAGGCCGAGCCAGCCCTGCAGGCCTGCGTTGGCCTGGTAGGCGGGGCGATCCGGGCGCGCCTCCTCGGGCCGCACGCCGTAGTAGTAGTCGTTCAGCTCGGCGCTGCGCAGGAACACGGTGGCCACGGGACGCAACCTGAGTCGGCCCCTGGTCCAGTCGTAGCTGTAACCCAATCGCACCTCGCTGCCCTGGTTGATGTTGAAGGCATCGTGCACCAGTTCGACGCGCAGCTGCCCCAGCGGGGTTTCGCGCCGATAGGCGAGCCCGATGTCCGCGCTGCCCTGCCTGGTCTGCATGCCGGTGAGGCTCTGGGGCACCTCGTCCGTCGGGAAACCCTCGAAGCGGTAATCGAGGATCAGGTCGAGGCGATCCTCCGGCCGGTTGAACAGCTTGATGCCGACACGGCTTGCATGCAGGAACAACCGCTCGCCCTCGTACAGATACAAGGGGAGCACGTCCAGCTGCGGATCCGCGCCCTTGTAGGGCGACGGGTACATCCGGAACAGCGCGCCCAGGCCCGCGCTGCCCGGTGTCGCGAGGATGTCGACCAGCGGGTCGACTTCGGCGCGGGGAGCCAAAGGCCAGATGAGTCCGAGTAGTGCCAGACCGATCTTCAGCGTTCTCACATGCGCGACACCCCAGGACAGGACGTGCAGCCTCCGTGCGCGCGGGCCTATCGCTCCACGCTGGTGAGTGATTGTAGACTCGTGACGTTGGCCGCCACTTACCCGATGCAACGCGTGCCACGGAGAAGCTAGGCAACCCGAGTCGGTCCTACAAGCCGATGGACGACGTCGGGCGCGTCGAGCAATTCGACGGCGAGCGCCAGCGCTGCCTCCAGGCGTCGCTTGGCAGCCGCGCTCATCGGCGCGCCCAGCTCGAAAGCCTCACCACGGATCGCAAGGAGATAGGCGTCCGGCGGCTCCCGCCCGAACACCTGGCGGTAGACGGCCAGCACCGCTGACGGGCTCATCGCGTGGCTGGTGAAGGTGCCGTCGCGCTCCGCCTGCAGGCGAGAGAAGGAGTACGGGACGCTTGCCGAGACAGCCGCATCGGCGAACAGCAACAGGTCGCGTTCCTCGAGGTCCAGCGCGTGCTCGGGTTGCAGCTGGAAGTCGGTGAGGAACCCGTGCCCGCGCCAGCCGGGGCGGTCCGTCGCGAGCGCTTCGAGCCGCCGCACCAGCTCGGGGCCCAGCGCGTCGTCGCCGCGGCTGGGGTTTCCCCAGCCCAGGACCAGCACGCGGCTCACGTGGCCCGCACCGCGCCGTCGGAATCGCGCACCAGTCGATCGACGTGGTCGCCGGCGGCATCCAACAGCTCCACTTCCAGCGGCATCTTACCGAGCGCGTGCGTAGCGCAGGACAGGCAGGGGTCGAAGGCGCGGATGGCGACCTCGATGTAGTTGAGCAACGGCTCTGTGATCTTGCGGCCGTCCAGATGCTGGCGCGCGACCTGCCGGACCGCCTCGTTCATCGCCTGGTTGTTGTGGGTGGTCGAGACGATGAGGTTGCAGCGCACGACCTGATCGTCGTCGTTGATGCGGTAGTGGTGGATCAGCGTGCCGCGCGGCGCTTCGATGACGCCGACGCCGCGGTACTGCCGCTCGCCCTTCACCACCAGTTCGCCGGCGAGCAGGTCGGGATCGGCAAGCAGCTCGCGGATGGCTTCGGCGGCATGCAACAGCTCGATCATACGGGCCCAGTGACCGGCCAGTGTGGAATGGCGAGCTGAGCCGCCGTCGTGGGCCAGGAATGCCTGGCGTTGCGCTTCCGCGAGCGGCGTGGGGATGAAGTCGCAGTTGGCCAGGCGTGCCAGGGGGCCGACACGGTACCAGCCGTGCTCGGTGCCGCGCGAACGGATGAACGGGAACTTCATGTACGACCAGGGCTTGACCACTTCCCGCAGATAGTCCCAATAGCGCGCGTAGTCCACCTGGTCGAAGATGGCGGCGCCGTCCTCGTCCTTGGCGCGCAGCCGGCCGTGATAGAGCTCCATTGCCCCGTCCTGGCGCACCAGCGACAGGACCGGCGAGCAGAACGACCCGAATTCGCGGTGGCGCGCGCCGCCCGCCAAGTAGAGGCGGCACGCAAGATCGACCGCTTCCCGGCTCCAGGCAACGGTCTGCTCGATGTCCTGCAGCAGATAGTCGCGCTCTTCGGTGCAGAGGTGCTTGTTGACACCGCCGGGCACCACCAGCGTCCCGTGCACGCGCTTGCCGGCCGTGACGCGGATCACCTCCTGCCCGTACTTGCGCAGCAGCACCCCCTTCCTGGCGACGTCGGGGAACGCTTCGATCACCGCAAAGATGTTGCGCTTGGCGACCTCTGCGTCGAAGCCGAACAGCAGATCCGGCGAGGACAGGTGAAAGAAGTGCAGAGCATGCGATTGCAGCACTTGGCCGAAATGCAGCAGGCGTCGCATCTTGTCTGCGGTTGGTGTGAGCTCGGTCGCACCGGCCAGCATGTCCACCGCCTTGCCGCCCGCCAGGTGATGGCTCACCGGGCAGATCCCGCACAGGCGTTGCACCATCACCGGGACTTCCCAGTAGGGGCGGCCCTGCACGAACTTCTCGAAGCCGCGGAACTCCACGATGTGGAAGCGCGCCTGCTGCACGTGGTCGTCTTCGTCCAGCAGCAGCGTGACTTTGCCGTGGCCCTCGACCCGCGTGACCGGCTCGATGACCACCCGCCTTAAGGTTTCTGGGTTCGTTGCGTTCTCAAGGGAACTCATGCCGGCAACCGTCCGTCCAACTGCGCCTCACGCCTCAGTCGTAGTGAATCATCCCGCGCTCGACCTTCGGCTCGCGGCCGGCGAGCACGTCGCTGAAGAAGCGCCAGAACACTTCGGCCGCGGGTGGGCAGCCGGGCAGGAAGTAGTCGATGCGCACGATCTCCTGAACCGGGCGCACCTTGTCGAACGGCAGTGGCAGCTCGCGGTCGTTGGGGATGACGCGCCCCTCGGTGCCGGGCTCGTACTGGTACACCTCGCGGAAGCAGTCCCACAGGTCGACGTTGTTGCGCATGGCCGGCACGCCACCCGTGATAGCGCACGCGCCGACCGCCACCAGCGTCTTGCAGTTGCGGCGGAATGCCTTCAGGACGTGCAGATTCTCCGCGTTGCAGACACCGCCTTCGATCAGCCCCACGTCGCAGGGCCCGATCTCCTTGATGTCGGTCAGCGGGCTGCGATCGAACTGGACCTTCTGCACCAGCTCCAGCAGGAGCTCGTCGATGTCCAGCAGCGACATGTGGCAGCCGAAGCAGCCGGCGAGGGAGCACGTCGCGACCTTCAATTTTCTCTCAGCCACGCGCCTTCTCCTTCCGGCGCCGGGCTTGTTCCACCGCCACTTCGCTGATCGGGCGCAGATCGTACTTGCGTTTGCCGTATGGCACCTGATAGGCCTGCCGCTTGCGCAGAATCGCGCCCACCGGACAGACATCCACCGCCTCGTCCTGCGCCGACAGGTCGGTATCCCCCAGCCTTCCCGACGCGGCGTTCACGATCAGGCGCGAGTCGATGCCCCGACCACCGATGCCGAACACGTTCTTGCCGTCCACCTCCCGGCTCGCGCGCACGCACAGCCCGCACAGGATGCAGCGGTTGCGGTCCAGAAGGATATCCGGGTGCGAGGCGTCCAGGTCGCGCGCCGGGAACATCAGATCGAAGCGGGTGGCCAGCATGCCGACGTGATAAGCCACCGCCTGCAGCTCGCACTGTCCGGTCTGCTCGCAGGCCGGACACGTGTGGTTGCCCTCGACGAAGAGCATCTCCACCAGCGCCCGCCGCATGTCGGAAAGCTCCGGGGTCTGCGTCTCCACCACCATCCCCTCGCGGGCTCGCATGGTGCACGAAGCGGCATTGCGGCCGTCCACGCTCACCGTGCATACCTTGCAGCTGCCGTGTGGCGCGTAGCCCGGCCGGTGACACAGATACGGGATATAGGCCCCGGCGACCAGTGCGGCCTCGAGGATGGTCTCGCCCTCCTCGAGCGCGACCGCCTTGCCGTCGAGCGTAAACGTGCTCATCGCTCGTCTTCCACGATATGCGCCCACTCGTCGTCACGGCCGGTGATGTGGCGCGCCGTCCCCAGCGCGGCATCGAGATCGAAGGCCGGTTCGAAGTCCAGCTTGCGCAGGCGGTGCTCGTAGGCTTCCGGGAAGGCGCGCATGGTCTCCACCACCGGCTTCGCGGCGGTATGCCCGAGACCGCAATGGCTCATCGTGAGCAGAATGCGCATGAGGGTCTGCATGGACTGCATATCATAGGCGCTGCCTTTGCCGGCTGCGAGCTTGTCCATGGTGTCGCGCAGCAGCGAGGTGCCGACGCGGCACGGCGTGCAAAAGCCGCAGCTCTCATGCGCGAAGAAGTGGCTGAAGTTGCGCGCGACTTCGAACATGTCCTGGCTGCGCGAGAACACCATGAGGGCGCCGGCGCTGGGCACATCCTCGAAGGCGATCTTGCGGTCGAACTCGCGCCAGGGCACGCAGGTGCCGGACGGCCCGCCGACCTGCACCGCCTGCGCCTGCGACGCACCGGCCTCGGCGAGGATCTGCCGGATGGTCACGCCGAAGGGATACTCGTAAGTGCCGGGGTACTTGCAGTCGCCGGAAACCGAGATCAGCTTGGTGCCCGTCGATTGCGCTGTGCCGATGCCGGCGAACCACGCGCTGCCGCGTTCGGCGATGCGCGCCGCGCACGCGAAGGTCTCGACGTTGTTCACCACGGTGGGCTGGTCGAGATAGCCGTGCGTGTCGGGGTAGGGTGGGCGGTTGCGAGGCCGCCCCGGCTTGCCTTCGAGGGACTCGATCAGCGCAGATTCCTCGCCGCAGATGTAGGCGCCCGCGCCCATTGCGATCTCGATGTCGAAGTCGAGGCCCGCACGGCCGAGTATGCCGGCGCCGAGCAGTCCAGCCGCCCGGCGACGCGCCAGCACGTCCTGCAGGTGCCGCAGCAGATACAGGTATTCGCCGCGCAGGTACACGAACCCCCTGCCCGCACCGATGGCCAGCGCCGCGATGGTCATCCCCTCGAACACCAGATCGGCGTAACTCTGCAGCAGCACGCGATCCTTGAAAGTACCGGGCTCGCCCTCGTCGGCATTGCAGATCACGTAGTGCGCCTTGCCCACCGCTCTGCGGCACGACGCCCACTTCGCTGCCGTCTTGTAACCCGCTCCGCCGCGCCCGCGCAGGCCGGCAGCCTCCAGCTGCGCAAGGATGCCATCAGGACCCATGGACTGTGCCCGGGCGACTCCCGCTCCTGGCGAGAACGGCTCGCCGAGTAAAGGGCCCGTCTTGCGCACGTTATCGCTCACGTCCAGCAGCGCACGGGGCCACTCTGCGACCGGCAGCTGCGCCCGGATCAGGTTGGCGATGAGGCCGAGGCGGTTCTTGTCCAGTGCCGGGAGCGCAAACCCGTTGACCAGGGCGGCCGGCGCGTGGTCGCCCATGCCGATGTCCGACGTGCTGCCGACATAGACCAGCCCGTCGTGCGAGACCTTGTCGGGATGCACCAGCAGCTCATCGCAGAAGTAGCGCATGAGCTCCTCCTTGCCTGCCATCCGGTCGACGATGTTGTCGGAGAACAGCACCTCGTAGGCGCCGTGGGAGGTGTTGTGCAGGAGGTGGTAGAAGGTGGCGGTCGACTCGACCCGGACGCGGGGCTGACCGACGGCGGCGGCGATGCCGTCGATGGCCTCCGGAGGGAGGCTTCCGGCCTCCTGCTGCACATCGCGCAGGATGGCAAGCAGCCGGGTACCGTCGTTGGCTTGACGGCGGACAGCGCGGTCGACGATTTCGGCGAGGTCCATGGTCGAAAGGTGTCCGAAGGCCGTTGATGAGAAATCGCTCGGCGCGTCCGCGGCCTGGGCGGAGGCACCACGCACGCGGCCCGCGCAGTCTAGCTCCCGGCCCGAGTCTCCGGTTGACCTGCGTCAAGCTGCTTCGTTCCCCGGTCGCGCCGGTACCCACGCGGAAGCGCTGCGCACCCGACGCTGCCAGAATAAGCGATTGTGCGCCTGATGCGAGGGGCTGGCTCGACCCTCGCGGCGACCTTCCCTTGAGAGGAGCGCAGCATGCCGGATCTCGATGCGAAAGCGAGTGGAAACCCTGTTGCCATGAAGTCCCACTACATCGATGTCCCCGCAATGCCGTGGCAGCCCACGCAGTTCCCCGGCATCGAGATGAAGATCCTCTACTCGGATCCCGCCTCCGGCATGTCGACCATCCTGTTCAAGATGGCGCCCGGCGCCGAGGTGCCGCGGCACGAGCACATGGGAGTCGAGCAGACCTACGTGCTGTCCGGGGCGCTGGTGGACGAGGAAGGCGCCGCGACGTCGGGCGGCTTTGTCTGGCGGCCCGAGGGCAGCAGGCACGTCGCCAGGGCGCCGGACGGTGCGGTCTTCCTGGCGATGTTCACGAAGCCGAATCGCTTCGACGCCGGGACGCGCTTCTACACCGAAAGCGACGACGCATGAGCAAGGTAGCCTTGATCATAGGCGCCAATGGCCGGCTGGGGCAGGTGCTGACGAGCGCCTTCCTGAGCGGTGGATGGCGCGTATTGGCGCAGGTGCGCCGCCAGCCGAGCCGCGCTGCGGAGCCCGGCCTGCAGTGGCTGCAGATCCCCATCGACGATCCCGCGGGGCTTGCCGAGGCGGCGCGCGCAGCCGATGTGGTCGTGCACGCGGCCAACCCGCCCTATACGCGCTGGAAAACGGATGCCATGCCGCTGGCCCGCAAGGCTATGGACACGGCACGCCGGCTGAACGCTGTGCTGATGTTCCCCGGCAACGTCTACAACTTCGGCGCACGCATGCCCGAAACGCTGGAAGAAAGCACCCCTCAGGAGCCGACTGCCCGCAAGGGCCGCATCCGCGTCGAGATCGAAGACGCCATGCGCGACGCGGCACGATCGGGATTGCGCGTGGTGATCATCCGCGCGGGAGACTTCTTCGGGGGGCCGGGCCGCGGGTCATGGTTCGATCTCGTGGTCGCGAAGTCGCTGCGGCAAGGCAAGGTCGTCTACCCCGGGAGGATGAACATCGTCCACGCCTGGGCCTATCTGCCCGACCTGGCGCGCGCGTTCGTGCTGACGGCGGAGCGGCGCGCAGATCTGTCGGTGTTCGAGACGCTGCACTTTCCGGGGCATTCGCCCACCGGCAAGGAGCTGCTCGACAGCATGGAGCGCTCGGCACGACGGGTGGGGCTGCTTGGCGAGACGACCCGGTTGCGTCGCAGCGGCATGCCGTGGGCTTTTCTCCGGGTCGCAGGCTTGCTGGTGCCAATGTTCCGCGAGCTGGCGGAGATGCGCTATCTCTGGTACGTCCCGCATCGCCTGAGCGGGGAGCGGATGGGCAAGCTCATCGGCGAGCCGCCCTACACACCCCTCGATCAGGCCATGGACGAGACGCTGCGGGAGCTGTTCAAAATCGGCAGAAGATGAGACGAGCGGTATCCTGGTGCTCCCATGCGAGCGTCGCCCGGTCGTTGCGGTTTTCTTCGTGCCCTCGTGTCTTCGTGGTGAGAGGTGGAATTAATGTGTCGCAGCACTAGTGCATGCGCGGCTTCTTCAGGTACTCGCCGCGGTCCGCCGAGCGGATGCGTGCTCGCAGCAGATTGCCGTCGCGCGCCAGGGTGAGGGGCACCTCGACGCCCGCCGAACCCAGGCGCCACACCCTGCGGAACAGGTCCGCGAGCCCGGAAGTACGCTCGCCCGCGACCTCGACCACCACGTCGCCGGGCCGCACGCCTGCGCTATCGGCCGGCGCACCCTTCGCCAGACCCGCCACGACGAGTCGCCCTTCCGTCTCGGTGGTGTACATGCCGAGCCAGGGCCGCGGCGGCCGGTTGGCCTGCGCCATCGTGAGCATGTCCTGCAGGATCGGCTCGAGCAGGTCGATCGGCACGAACATGTTGCCCTGGACCTGCTGGCCTTCGACCGCTTCCTGCACGAGCAGCGAGCCGATCCCGAGCAAACGCCCTTCGGCGCTCACCAGGGCCGATCCGCCCCACTCCGGATGTGCCGGCGCGGTAAAGATCGCTTCGTCCAGCACGTACTCCCAGTAGCCGGCGAACTCCCGCTTGTCGATGACCTTGGCCTTGAGCGCGTGCGCGCGGCCGCCGTTGCCGATTACGATCACGTCGTCGCCGATAGCGCAGGAGCGAGCCGACCCACGTGGCAGCGGCGGAATTGTCAGCCGGCCGAGCGGCTGGACCAGGCCGAAGCCGGTAGCGAAGTCGTAGGCGAGCGGGTAGCCGGCGATGAGCGTGCCGTCGTTGGCGCTGAGCCAGATCGTTTCGGCTTCGGTGATCAGGTAGCCGATGGTCAGCACCAGACCGTTGTCGCCGATTACCACTCCATTGCCGATCCGCTCGGTCCCGAGGATCGAGGCTGTGAAGGCATCCTCGGGGACCTCGGTGCGCAGCATGACCACCGAGGAGAGCGCCGCCTCCAGGTCGAAGCGCACGTCTTCACTGCTCGGCTGGAGAGTGTCGGGAAAGGCCCAGTTGCTCGATACAGCCATGGAAACGGTCCCCTCACAAGCGGCTGGCAAGCGCAGGTTCGTACTTCGAGTCGGCCGCTATAGCAATGTCTGGGTACGCTCGATCAAGCCGTCGGGCGCGTGTGCGTCCCGCGAAAGGTCCGCCGGGGCTCTCGCAGGCTTTTCCAACAGCCTGCCAACGGCGACATCCGGCGACGCATCGCATTGACCTGTGATTCTAGCAGGGTGGTGCAAGATGCAGAGATCCTGCGAACCAGGCTGTCCTCTCGCCGAGGTATGATCGACGGCCGTGCCCGCAGGATTCCCCGGGCACGATCGCGCACACAAGGAGGAGAGACGTAATGACAACCGAAACACGCAGACTGGTGTTGACGTCCCCCATGGGGCGTCTGCCCACCTTCCACGAGGAGCGCTTCTCGCGCCGCCGGATCCTGAAGATGTCGCTGGCCCTGGGCGTCGTGTCGCTCGCCGCTCCGCTGCAAGCCCCTGCGCAGGACACCGGCTTCGATCCGAGCGGGCCCATGCCCACGCCGGACCAGATTCTCGGCCCCTTCTATCCGGTGCAGAAGCCTGTCGACGGCGGAACCGACCTCACCCGGCTCGACGGCCGTGCGGGCCGGGCACAGGGGCAGGTCATCTATGTGCTGGGGCGCGTGCTGAATCTGGGTGGTGAACCCTGTCCGGGCGTTCGGCTGGAGATCTGGCAGGCCAACGCGGCGGGCCGCTACACCCATCCGCATGATCGCAACCCGGCGCCGCGCGACCCGAACTTCGATGGTTATGCGACCGTGGTCACAGACGCGGAAGGACGGTACCGCTACAAGACCGTGAAGCCGGGTGCGTATCCGGTGGTTGCAAACTACTCACGGCCACCCCATATCCATTACGACATCACCGGCAGGTACAACCGGCTCATTACCCAGATGTACTTCCCCGGTGAACCGCTGAACGACAAGGACCCGCTGCTGCAGAACTCCTGGGCGAAGGACAGCCTGATCGCGCAGGTACTGCCGCCCACGGCGAACGAGGAGCCCGATGCGAAACTGGTGGTATGGGACATTGTCTTGATTCAAGGATGAGGGCGAGCTTTCTTCTGGAGGTCAGGTGCTGAAGAGGTCGATGGCTTTCGCTGCGCTTGCCGCGGCGGCGGTTCTTTCCGTACAAGCGCTCGCCCAGGATAGCGATGAGGCGCTCAAGCGCGACGCCGTGTCCAGAGTGGCGGACAGTCATGACCCGGCGTTGTCCGTGGGGATCGGCCGCGTCTACGTCAAGCAGGCGGCGCTCAATGCCGCGCGCGACCTGCTCGCCGAGCGCGGCCACGCCGCCGGCCTGAGCAAGGAAGCGTGGAACCGCAACGCGGCTCAGTGGCAAGGCGCGGAGCGCGAGCTGATGCAAGGCGTGGACGAGCTGATCGAGCGCAAGGTCGCCAATGGGGCATGGGTGCGGGAGGCGTGGTCGCAGCTCATCGCGCAGACTCTGAGCGCGGAAGAGGCCGACGAGGTCGCCGTGCATTTCCAGAGCGAGGGCGGGCAGCTGCAGCGGCGCGTTATCGAGTGGTTTGTCGGGGAGCTGACGCTGCAGACGTACACCTTCACCGACCGCCTCAAGTACGGAGTGCCTGGGTCCGAACAGGAAATGCGCGACCTCCAGGAGGTGACCTACGAACGGCTGTTCCGCGGCATCCAGGATTTCACCTCCTATCCCGGCGCGATGAAGTTCGCCAGCACCGACCCGGGAGTGAAGTACTTCAAGATGATGGCGATGCAGGGCGTACACGCCGTGCATCTGCACCTGGAAGAGGCGGCTAACGAGGCGCGCGCGATGATCCGTTCACGTGCGGCGTTTGCCGATCCCTATATCGCTCGCGCGAAAGTCGCGGTCGGAGCGAAGGGGTAGCGGCGAACAGCTTTTCCTTGTCCGATTCTTTGCGCTCCTGAGCAGGTGGCCGGACAAAGCTCTGGCGATCTTCATCTGCGCCCCGCGCGAAAAGCTGTTCGATGCTTTCGTGACGCGTGAAGCGCTGACCACCTGGATGCGCCCCCGCGGTATGCGCGTCCCCGAGGCCACCATCGACGCGCGCAACGTTTTTTCGGTAGTCTTGTCCCTTTCCCCCAGCGGGAGGAGGACCGGCGGTGGCCGCCCTGCAGACAGACGACGGTGTCAAGCTCTACTACGAGGAGAGCGGTGCAGGGCTGCCGATCGTCTTCGCCCACGAGTTCGCCGGCGACCACCGCAGCTGGGAACCGCAGGTCCGGCATTTCTCGCGGCGCTACCGCTGCATCGTCTATGACGCGCGCGGGTACCCGCCGTCCGACGTGCCGGTAGAGGTTGACCGCTACTCCCAGGAGCGGGCACGAGAGGACATCCGGTGCGTGATGGATGCCCTCGGGATCCAGCGTGCACACATAGTCGGCCTGTCCATGGGTGCTTTCGCCACGTTGCACTTCGGGATGGCCTACGGCGCGCGCGCCATGTCCCTTGTGGTGGCAGGCTGCGGTCACGGCGCGCAACCGGCACAGCGTGCGCAGTTCCAGGAGAACTCTCGCAAGCTCGCAGCCACCATCCTCGAGCACGGTATGGCCTACGCCGCAGCGACCTACGGTCACAGCGAAGTGCGCGTGCAGCTTCGCGACAAGGATCCCCGCGGGTTCGCCGAGTTCCTCAACCATTTCGCGGAGCACTCGCCGCGCGGGTCGGCCAACACCATGCTCGGTTACATGGCCCGCCGGCCGTCCCTGTACGATCTGACCGACGAGATGGCGCACATCGACGCGCCGCTGCTGGTGATTACCGGCGACGAAGACGAGCCCACGCTCGAGCCGTCGCTGCTGATCAAGCGGACGGTCGCCAGCGCGGCGCTTGCCGTGCTGCCGAAGACCGGCCACCTGATGAACCTGGAAGAGCCGGCTCTGTTCAATCAGCTGCTGGAGAGCTTCTTCCACCAGGTGGAAGCCGGCCGCTGGACCGCACGCGGGTAACGCCTGGACTCAATCGAGAGACGAACTGC
>DAIQQA010000004.1:0-26411 GCA_036787045.1 Burkholderiales bacterium
CCGGAGCGCCGGTCAGCCTGGGCACGCCCTGCACGACCGCCGTGTTGCCCTCGACCTCGACGTCCGCGCCCAACCGGCGCAGCTCCTGCACGTGCATGAAGCGGTTCTCGAACACCGTCTCCGTAATCACCGACGTGCCGTGTGCCACCGTATTCAGCGCCATGAACTGCGCCTGCATGTCGGTCGGGAACGCCGGGTAGGGAGCGGTGCGTACGCTCACGGACTTCAAGCCCCCGTTGCTCTTGACCGCCAGCCAGTCCTCGCCCTGCTCGATGTGGACACCGCAGTCGGTGAGCTTGGCCAGGACTGCGTCCAGCACATCGGGACGAGTGTGTTTGAGGCGAACCTCCCCTCCCGTCGCAGCCGCTGCCACCAAGAAGGTGCCGGTCTCGATGCGGTCGGGCATGACGGAGTAGGTGCAGCCATGCAGGCGGTCGACGCCGTCGATGGTGACCACGTCGGTGCCGTGTCCTGACACGCGGGCACCCATGGCATTCAGGCAGTTGGCGAGGTCCACCACTTCGGGCTCACGCGCCGCATTCTCGATGATGGTCGTACCCTCGGCCAGGGTCGCCGCCATCATGATGTTCTCCGTCCCGGTTACGGTCACCAGGTCCATGACTATGCGCGCACCCTTCAGGCGGTCGGCGCGCGCCAGCATGTAGCCGTGCTCGATGTCGATCTGCGCACCCATGGCCTGCAGACCCTTGATGTGCTGGTCCACGGGACGCAGGCCGATGGCGCACCCCCCGGGGAGGGACACGCGCGCCTCGCCGAACCGAGCGACGAGCGGCCCCAGCACCAGCACCGACGCGCGCATGGTCTTGACCAGGTCGTAGGACGCGACGCGCTTATGCAGGTTCGTGGCGGAGAGCTCGACGCCCAGCGTCTCGTCCAGTGACACCTCCACGCCCATCTGGGCGAGCAGGGAAAGCGTGGTGGTCACATCGCGCAGGTGCGGCACGTTGCTCACCCGCAGGGTGTCGGGCGTCAGGATCGCGGCGCACAGCATCGGCAGCGCCGCGTTCTTCGCCCCGGAGATGCGGATCTCTCCGCGCAGCGGCACGCCGCCCCGGATAAGGAGACGGTCCATCAGCGGCCCGCTTTCGGCCAGTCCTCGGGGGTATACGTCTGCATGGACAGCGCGTGGATCTCCTCGCGCATGCGCTCGCCCAGCGCCTTGTAGACGAGCTGGTGCTGCTGCACACGCGGCTTGCCCCGGAAGGCTTCGCTGACGATGACGGCCTCGAAGTGATGGCCGTCACCCACGACCTCCACGTGCTGGCACTGCAGGCCTTCCTGAATGTAGCGCTTGACGTCTTCGGGCAGGACCACGGGTTTGCCTCCAAGGCTAGGCGGGAAAGCGCGCTGTTGCGCGCAACTTCGGTCTGGACCGCAAAATTCTACCTCACCCCGTGATTGAGCCACGGAGGACACGGTGGACACGGAGGAACAGCTGAAAGAGGAGCCTTCTAGCCTAGGCAGGTCGCCAGACCGCGCAGAGTACGACCCGCATGGGCCGATCTCTGACCTCGACGATGCGCGGAGCCTTCGCCCCGAACTCGCCTTTCCTCCGTGTCCACCGTGTCCTCCGTGGTTCAAGGGTTCAAGGACGTAACGGCCGTCGGCAGCTCAGTGCCGCAGCTTGTAGCCGGTCGCGAGCAGTCTGAGGCTAAGGGCGGTGAGCCCCAACATGCAGCCGGCGACCACACCCAGACTGACCCAGGGCGGCACGTCGCCTGCCCCGAAGAAGCCGTAGCGGAACCCGTCCACCATGTAGAAGAAGGGATTGAGATGGGATGCCCGCTGCCAGAGCTCGGGCAGCGAATGGACCGAGTAGAACACCCCGGCCAGGAACGTTAGCGGGATGATCACGAAGTTCTGGAAGGCCGCGAGCTGATCGAACTTGTCGGCCCAGATTCCGGCGATGACGCCCATGGCCCCCAGGATCCCACCGCCGAGCACAGCGAAAGCAACCGCCCAGACCGGGTGCTGCACCGGTACATCCGTCAGCAGCATGGTCACCAGCAGCACGCCCAGGCCGACCGTCAATCCGCGCACGACCGCCGCCAGACTGTAGGCCAGGAACATCTCGAGCGGCGACAACGGCGTGAGCAGCACGAACACGAGGTTCCCGGTGATCTTCGACTGGATCAGGCTGGAGGAGCTGTTGGCGAAGGCATTCTGCAGCAGCGACATCATCGCCAGCCCGGGCACCAGGAACGCCTGGTAGCTCACGCCGGGATAGATCTCCGCGCGGGATTCGAGCGCGTGCGAGAAGATCAGCAGGTACAGCAGCGCGGTCAGGATCGGGGCCGCGATGGTCTGGAAGCTCACCTTCCAGAACCGCAGCAGCTCCTTGTACAGCAGCGTGTAGAAGCCGCCCATCACTGTGCGCGCATCACCTGCACGAACACGTCTTCGAGATCGGCCTGCAGAATCTCGAGCTCCAGAACCCGGACGCCGGCCTGCCGGATCGCCGCCAGCACTTCCTCGACCTGCGCGTAGTCCTGAACCTGCAGCAACCGCAGCGCCCCCTCGTCTCCAGCATGGTAGTGGACGAGCTGCGCCGGGAGGTCGTCCGGCTCCAGACGCACCCGTATGCGCACGCCCGAAAAGCCTTTCAGCAGGTTGGCGGTCTCGTCCAGCGCCACGATGCGGCCGTGCTTGAGCATGGCAATGCGCCCGCATAGCGCCTCGGCCTCCTCGAGGTAGTGGGTAGTGAGCACGATGGTGTGCCCGGCGCCGTTGAGCTCTCGGATGAACTTCCACAACCCCTGGCGCAGCTCTACGTCTACCCCCGCAGTGGGCTCGTCCAGAATGATCACGGGTGGCCGGTGCACCAATGCCTGCGCGACCAGCACCCGCCGCTTCATGCCACCGGACAACGAGCGCATGTTGGCATCGGCCTTTTCCGTCAGGTCCAGGCGCTCGATGATCTCGTCGATCCACGCATGGTTGTTGCGCATGCCGAAATAGCCGGACTGGATGCGCAACGTCTCGCGCACCGTGAAGAAGGGGTCGAACACGAGCTCCTGGGGCACCACGCCCAGTGCGCGACGGGCACAGCGGTAGTCGCGCACGACGTCGTAGCCCATTACGCAAAGGCTGCCCCCGTCGGCCCGCGCCAGTCCCGCCAGGAGGCTGATCAGCGTGGTCTTGCCGGCGCCATTGGGTCCGAGCAGGCCGAAAAACTCGCCCGATTCGATGGTCAGGCTCACACCGTCCAGGGCACGGACCGGTCCGTAGCGCTTGCTGGCTTGCCGGACTTCGATGGCGGGCATGATCGGAAGGTGCTGGCGGCAGGTGTTCGCGGGTAGCGCCGCCAATGGTGTGGAACCGCCTTCAGGCAACGGGGACGAGGTTGCTGACCCCGTAAAGGGCTGCCAGGCTCCTGAGATTAGCGGGGGGATTGAGAAAGATCAGCCTCTGGCCCTTGCGCGCCGCCTGGCGGGACCACTCGAGCAGCAGGCTTACCGCGGAAGAATCGACTTCGGTCATGTGCGCCAGATCGACGTGCACCTCGGGCCCGTCGAACAGGCTCTCGCCCTGGGCGAGAACAGCCTCGACGTTGGCCACGGTGACCGGGCCTTCGACCAGGAAGGCGTCCCCCTCGCGGCGGATCACTGCTTGTTCACACCCGCGGGAGGCGGCGCACTCTTCGCGGCGTTCATCTCGACCAGCGACTTGACCAGGCCGTCGATTCCACCCTTGCTGACCTGGTCGGCAAACGTGCTGCGGTAGGTGGTGACCAGGCTGACACCGTCCACCGTGACGTCGTACACCTTCCAGCTGCTGGAAGCCTTGAACATGCTGTAGTCCACGCTTACGGGCGGGGCGCCGCTGGGCAGCTTGATCAACGTGCGCACCTGCACGTCCTCGTCCGAAGGCTGCAGCCGCACTGGCTTGACCTCCACTTCGATGTCCCGGTAGGCGCTGTAGGCCGTGCTGTACGAGCGCACCAGCAGGGTCCGGAACTCGTCCACCAGCTGCTTCTGCTGCGCTGGCGTGGCCTGCCGCCAGTTGCGCCCCACCGCCAGCCGCGTCATGCGCTGGAAGTCGAAGTGGGGCACGATCTTCGCCTCGATGAGCTCAGCCATCTTGGACTGGCTGCCAGCACGCAGCTCGCGGTCCTGCTGGATGATCTTCAGCACGTCGGCGGCCACGCTCTGCACGAGCGCGTCAGGCGCCTCCTCAGCGGCCAGCGCCTGCGCGACCGGGGGCAGCACGCCGACCAGGACGAGCACAGCTCGCAGCAGGGTGCGCCGGGCGGGATGGGGTCGGAACATGATCACCTCGCGTGTACTAGAACCGGTGCCGGGGTCACTTGCTGGGCCCCTCGGCGGCGCGGCTGTAGAGGAATTGCCCGATCAGCTTCTCCAGCACCACCGCTGACTGGGTGAGCTTGAAGTTGCCGCCGTCTTTCACCATCTCCATGTCGCCGCCGCCGTCGAGCCCGACGTACTGCTCGCCGAGCAGCCCGGAGGTCAGGATCGAGGCGATGGTGTCGGTCGGGAACTCATAGCGCTTGTCCAGGCGCAAGGTCACACGCGCGACGAACTTGGTGTTGTCGAACTCGATGCTATCGACGCGTCCGACCAGCACGCCGGCGCTCTTTACCGGCGCGCGCACCTTCAGCCCGCCGATGTTGTCGAACTCCGCCGTGATCCAGTAGCTGTCGGCGGTGTTGAAGGTGCTGGCGTTGCTCACCTGCAGCGCCAGGACCAGCAGGGCCGCGAGGCCCGCCGCCACGAAGATGCCGACCCACAGGTCGAGGACCGCCCGCTCCATCGCTACACACCTCTGAACATGAACGCGGTGAGCACGAAGTCCAGCGCCAGCACCGCAAGGGAAGACGTGACCACGGTACGCGTGGTCGCTCCGGAGACGCCCTCGGCCGTGGGCGGGGCGTCATAGCCTTCGAACAGGGCAATGGCGGTCACCGCCACGCCGAACACAATACTCTTGATGACGCCGTTCAGCACGTCCTCCCGCAGATCGACCGAGGCCTGCATCTGCGACCAGAAAGCGCCGGAGTCCACGCCCAGCAGGACCACAGCGATCAGATAGCCGCCGAAGATCCCCATGGCGCTGAACAGCGCCGCGAGCAGCGGCATGGAGACCACGCCGGCCCAGAAGCGCGGGCCGACGATACGGGCGATGGGGTCCACCGCCATCATCTCCAGCGCAGTGATCTGCTCGGTGGCCTTCATCAGGCCGATCTCGGCAGTCATGGCCGACCCCGCCCGGCTGGCGAACAGCAGGGCCGCAACCACCGGCCCCAGCTCGCGCACCAACGACAGCGCCACCAGGGTCCCCACCGCTTCCGCCGAGCCGTAGCGCTGCAGCGTGTCGAAGCCCTGCAAACCCAGCACCATGCCGACGAACAAGCCGGACACCAGAATGATGATGAGCGAGAGCACGCCCGCGAAGTAGATCTCGCGGATGGTGAGCGCGACACGCCGGAAGCTCACAGACGAACGGAGCAGCACCAGCGCAAAGAACCGGCTGGCGTATCCCAGACGCCAGATGCCATCGATGACGAGGTGGCCGACGTGCCGCAGTGCCCGCACCAGCACGTTATCCACCCGGCGCCCCCAGCCCCAGGTCGCTGGCATAGGGCGCACCGGGATAGCGGAACGGGACCGGTCCGTCCATCTGGCCGTGCACGAACTGGCGCACGTAGGCCTCCTGCGACGCGCGGATCTGCTCCGGCGCGCCCTCGGCGACCACCACACCCTCGGACATAAAATAGACGTAGTCGACGATCTTCAGCGATTCCTGCACGTCATGCGTTACTACGATCGAGGTCGCGCCCAACGCGTCGTTCAAGCGGCGGATCAAATTGCCGATTACTCCAAGCGAGATCGGGTCCAGCCCCGCAAAGGGCTCGTCGTACATGATCAACATCGGGTCCAGTGCAATGGCACGCGCCAGCGCGACGCGACGCGCCATTCCCCCGGACAGCTCCGCGGGCATGAGCCGCTGCGCGCCGCGCAGGCCCACGGCGTTGAGCTTCATGAGCACCAGGTCGCGGATCATCGGCTCGGACAGCGTCGTGTGCTCGCGCAGCTGGAAGGCCACGTTGTCGAACACCGACAGGTCGGTAAACAGCGCCCCGAACTGGAACAGCATTCCCATGCGCCGGCGCAGCGCATACAGGCGGTTCTGCTCGAGCTCGTGGACCAGGTCGCCGGCAACCCGCACCTGCCCGCGGCTGGGCTTGAGCTGGCCACCGATCAGGCGCAGCGTAGTGGTCTTCCCGCAGCCGGACAGTCCCATGATCGAGACGACCTTCCCGCGCGGGAAGCGCATGTTGATGCCCTTGAGCACCGGGCGCACGTCGTAGTGGAACTCGACGCTGTCGATCTCGACCAGATTGTCGGCGGCCACGGAATCCACTTTGAAAGGGGCGCGCGAATTGTACCAGATGCCCGCCAGCACCCCGCCCGCCGTCGGAGCGCCTTGCGCGCGCCCGCGATTCGCGGCACTGTGACGGATTGGGTTCTCGCATGAGGCAATATGACGGAAGGACAGCGAACCGCGGATAGCGCCGCTCCCGCACTCGAGCTCCGCGAGGTGCACAAGCGCTTCGGCCCCTCCGTGGCGCTCGCCGGTCTGAGCCTGACCGTCACTGCGGGGGAGTCCTTTGGGCTGGTCGGTATGAACGGGGCGGGCAAGACGACTCTGATCAAGTGTCTGCTCGACTTCTGCAACACCGATGGGGGCGAGATCCGCATCTTCGGCGTCAATCACAACCTGACCGCTGCCCGCGCGCGTCTGGCGTTCCTGCCCGAGCGCTTCAACCCACCGTACTACCTCACCGGGCGGGATTTCCTACGCTACATGCTGAAGCTGCAGGGGGTAGCGTACAGCGACGATGCGGCACGGGGCATGCTGCATGCGCTGGACCTCGACTTGAATGCCCTGACCAAGCCGGTGCGGGCGTTCTCGAAGGGCATGACCCAGAAGCTGGGTCTGGCCGCGTGCCTCCTGAGCCGTAAGGATTTGTATATCCTGGACGAGCCCACCAGCGGCCTGGACCCCAAGGCAAGGGCGTTGTTGAAGCAGCGTCTGCGCGAGCTGCGCAGCCGCGGGCTGACGCTGTTCCTGACTTCGCATTCGTTGGCCGATGTCGAGGAGATCTGCGACCGCATGGCGGTCATCCACCGCGGCGAGTTGCGCTTCTGCGGCACACCGGCCGCGCTGCGCGCGCAGCACGGCACCAGCACGCTGGAGGCGGCGTTCCTGGCCAGCATCGGGGTCGCCGATGCCGCCTAGCCCGGCAACCGCCCAACGACGCGATGGGTCGATCTGGCACAATATTTGATGGCGCTTCCGGGCTCGCTCCTGGAACCGAAGATCTTCTGGTGGAAACCGCTGCCAAACCCGACCTCCTGATCGTGGATGACGATCCGCTGATCACCGACACGCTGGACTACGTGCTCGGCAGGGACTTCAACGTGCGCGTGGCGGAGTCGAGGGCGCAGGCCAGGAGCGTGCTGCGACAGCTGGACAACCCGCCGGAGCTGGCGCTGGTGGATCTGGGGCTACCGCCCAACCCGCATCGCCCTGATGAGGGCTTCCAGCTCATCAACGAGCTGCTCGCCCTGTCTCCTGCAATCAAGATCATCGTGCTGTCCGGCCAGAACGACGAGAACAACGCGCGGCACGCGCGGGCGCTGGGCGCGATCGACTTCGTGCCCAAGCCGTGCGAGCCCGACCAGCTCAAACGCCTGCTTCTGGATGCGCGCAATATCGCAGCCGCCGAGCGCGGCGCCAGTTCCGAGGATGCGGGGATCATCGGCAGCGGGCCGGCAATCGCCAAACTCCGCCAGCAGATCCGGCAGTACGCGGCCTCGCCGTTTCCGGTCCTGATCGAGGGCGAATCGGGCAGCGGCAAGGAACTGGTGGCCGCATCGCTGCATGCGCAGAGTCCGCGCGCAGCGAAGCCCTACCTGGCGCTCAACTGCGCCGCAATCTCGCCAAACCTGGTGGAGGCCACCCTGTTCGGCTACACCAAGGGCGCCTTCACCGGCGCGAGCTCGAACCGTGCGGGCTACTTCGAGGATGCGCGCGACGGCAGCCTGTTCCTGGACGAGATCGGTGAGCTGCCGCTGGAGCTGCAGGCCAAGCTCCTGCGCGTCCTGGAGAACGGTGAGTACCAGCGCGTCGGGGACACCACTACGCGCCTCAGCCAGGCGCGGGTGCTGGCCGCCACCAACCGCGACCTGAAACAAGAGGTAAGGGGGGGACGGTTCCGGGCGGACCTGTACCATCGGCTCAGTGTGTTCACCGTAGCGGTGCCACCGCTGCGCGACCTGGGCGAAGACAAGCGCCGCTTGCTGCACCACTTCGCCGCCTTCTACGCCGCCCAGAGCGCGGTCGCACCCGTGCAGCTCGACGACAAGGCCGAGCGCGCCTGGATGGAGTACAGTTTCCCTGGCAACGTTCGCGAGCTGCGCAACATCGTGATCCGGCTCACCGCGAAGTACGGCGGGGAGCGCGTCAACAGCGAACAGCTCCTCGCCGAGCTGGATCCGGAGACGCTCGAGACGCCGCCTGCCCACGCCGGTTTCGCGGTGCTCGACTACCGCGCCTCGGTGGAGGCGGCCAAGCGCCACTTGCAGGCGGGCCGCAACTTCAGCCTCGACGAGACCCTGCAGCGATGGGAGCGCAGCTACGTGGAAGCGGCGCTCGCCTTGACCAACGGCAACCTGAGCCAGGCGGCCAAGCTCCTGGGCATCCACCGCACCACGCTGTACAGCCGCATGCAGAACTACACTCCGGTCGCCGAGACGCAAAAGGGTTGATGCACCGCTCATGTATTACGCCTTCTTCGGCCTGAAACAGCCGCCATTTCGCATCACCCCGGACACCGATTTCTTCTTCGAAGGCGGCAACCGCGGTGCGGTGCTGGAGGCACTGACCTACGCCATCGCCCAGGGTGAAGGCATCGTCAAGGTGACCGGCGAGGTAGGCAGTGGCAAGACCATGCTCTGCCGGGTGCTGCAGGCGCGCCTGCCAGCGAGCGTGGAGTCGGTCTATCTCGCCAATCCAAGCGTCTCGCCCGAGGAGATCCAGCACGCCATCGCCTTCGAGCTGCAGCTGGCGCTGCCCCGCGACGCCGGCCGGCTCGAGGTGATGCACGCGCTCAACGAATACCTTCTCGCCAGGCACGCAGAGCACAGGCAGGTGGTGGTGTTCGTCGAGGAGTCGCAGAGCATGCCCATCGCCACGCTGGAGGAGATCCGGCTGCTCTCGAACCTGGAAACCAAGCAGCACAAGCTGCTGCAGATCGTCCTGTTCGGCCAGCCGGAGTTGGACGACAACCTGCGCAAGAGCGAGATCCGGCAACTGCGCGAGCGCATCACGCACAGCTTCTCGCTCGCACCGCTGGGACCCGAAGAAGTGCGCGAATACCTCGCCTTCAGGTTGCGGGCAGCGGGCTACCACGGGCCGGACCTGTTCCCGCCACGCGTCATCCGCTACGTCGCTCACGCCACAGGGGGGCTGACCCGCCGCATCAATATAGTCGCAGACAAGGCCTTGCTCGCCGCCTTCGCCGAGAACACCCACAACGTGAGCCTCAAGCACGCGCGGGCAGCAGTCGCCGACAGCGAGTTCAGCGACGCCCGTCCGCCGCGCAGGAGGGGCTGGGGACTCGGGGCGCTCGCCGTTGCGGCCGGGATCGCCGGGTTGACCATGGCGGCCGCCCTGGCTGCCTACCAGTATTACCGGGACGCACCGCAGCAGCCTCCCACTGCGGCCAGCAGCGGCCTAGACCGGATCCAGGCCGCAACCGCTGCGGTCCCGGTGGCCCAGTCAGCCGCCGCGACGCCGTCCGAGGCCCCGCCGCAGAAGCAAGGCGAACCGCAACCGCATCCGATGGCGGTGGGCGCGCCGGCCGCTGACACCAGCAGCGCAGAACCCGATGCCGGGGTCACTCCTGGCGCAGATGCCGTGGCGGGGGTTACCAGCGGCACAGATCTCCTGCCGGAGGGAACCGGCGGCGCTGACCTGTTGGAACAGCGATTGCTTGCGACCCAGCGCTGGCTGGCGGACGAGCAGGGCGGGATCTTCAGCATTCAGCTGCTCGGGTCCAACGATCCGCAGATGCTGAAGAATTACCTCCAATCTCTGAGCAACTACATTGAAATAGATAAGATTTTTGTGTACCGTACAGTTGCGAACCAAGAACCGTCGATGACCGTTCTTTATGGAGCCTTCCCGGCACGGATCGATGCCATCCAGTCGCTCGATGCGCTCCCGGCGGATCTCAAGTCGAACCGCCCATACATCCGCACGGTCCAGGGAATCCGCAGCGAGCTCGGCCTCAACCGGCCGTCCTGACAGAAGAAACATATATGGTGCCCGCATGACCACGGCGGGGCACTGGGGAGCAGGCACTAACAGGGTGCTCAAAGACGAACGGCAGACGCGAAACCACGCCGCTGGACCCACCGACCGGCACGCCCGTGCAATTACTTGTAAGCGTGTGTATTCTGCGATCGAGCCTGCGGGGCTCGCGAAGCCGTCTCCGTCAACAGCCCGCTGAACGGCAGTTGCCACTCCAATCCCGCGAAACAACCCGGACAACCGACCAGCGGCAATGCAGACCTCCCTGCCCCGGCAGCACAACACGACGCCATGCGAACCGCGCTGCGAGCCCCCGCCGCGGGCTTCGCTGCTGCGCCTGATCGCCGCGATCACGCTGCCGGTTGCGCTGCTGGCGGCCTGTTCCACCTACAAGCCCGCGGTACCACCATCCGAAGGGCACATCAGCGCGGAGAAGGTGACGCCGCCGGAAGAGAAGGAGCGCATCCTCCCGCCGGTGAGCTCCACCCCCACCTTCGTTCCGCCGCCCAAGCCCAAGCCGAAGGCAACCACGTACAGCGTGGTCGTGCATGAGGTACCCGTGAAGGAGTTGCTGCTCGCGCTCGCCCGGGACACCAAGGAGAACATCGACGTCCACCCCGGGCTGAGTGGGCTGGTTAGTCTCAACGCCATCGACGAGACGCTGCCCGCGATTCTCGAGCGCATCGCCAAGCAGGTGAATATGCGTTATCGCGTCGAGGCGCACACCATAGTGGTCATGCCGGATACGCCGTACCACAAGACCTATTCGGTGAATTACGTAAACATGACCCGGGACACAACCTCCACTATTGCAGTGAGTGGGCAGATCGGCACTGGCACTGGAGGCGGTCAGAGCAGTGCCGGTGGGACCTCCCAGACCTCAGTCAGCTCAACGTCCAAGAACGATTTCTGGCAGCTGCTGCGCGACAATATCGAGGACATTCTTGCTTCCAGCCGCAAGCTCAGTCAGGGGACCGAGGAGCGCCAAGCACGCGCCGAGGCGACCAAGGCCGCGCGCGAGCAGAAGCTCGCCCAGGCCGAGGCTGTGGCGCGCGCGGGCGCCGGCGCTTCCAATCTGTTCAAGGAGGTGTTTGGTCCCGAGGCGCTGAGGCCCGCCTCAGAGGTGAAGGAAGACATCGTCATCAACCAGGTCGCCGGAACCGTGACAGTATTGGCCACCGAGCGCCAGCACGGCCTGATACAGCAGTATGTGGATCAAGTGCAGGGCGCCGCGTCGCGCCAGGTTCTGATCGAGTGCACGATAGCCGAGGTCAGGCTGTCACAGACTTACCAGGCCGGGGTGGACTGGCAGAAGCTGGTCAACGGGGGCGAGGGCTTCAACATCCAGCAACAGATGCTCGGCACCTCTCTGGGCGCACCGCCGCGTCTAGTGATCGGCTACGGCCTACCGGGAAGCGACGTCTTCGCGTCGCTCCGGCTGCTCGAGCAGTTCGGTAAGACGCGCGTGCTGTCGAGTCCCAAACTGATGGCGCTGAACAATCAGACGGCATTGCTGAAGGTAGTGGACAACGTCGTGTATTTCTCGATCCAATCGTCGATCAGCCAGGGGGCAATCGGACAGGGAAACCTGCAGTCGGTCACAACGACGGCAAATACCGTGGCGGTGGGTGTGGTGCTCAGCCTGACCCCGCAGATCAATGAAAACGGCACGGTCACGTTGACGGTGCGCCCGACGATCAGTCGCATATCGCGCTTCGTCGACGACCCCAACCCGCTGCTCCAGGTCGACGCCCAGGGCAACGCTCTTCCGAACCCGATCAAGAATCCAGTCCCCGAGATCCAGGTGCGCGAGATGGAGTCGGTGCTCCAGCTCGTGAGCAGCCAGACAGCAGTCCTGGGTGGACTGATCCAGGACAACGTTGAGCGCAACCGCGACCAGGTGCCCTATGCCGGCAACCTGCCGCGCGTGGGCGATGCATTTGCGTTCCGCGACGAGGCAGTGAGCAAATCGGAACTCGTCATCTTCCTGCGTCCAACCGTAGTGCGCAACCCGACGCTCGACAGCGAGGAGCTGAACCACCTGCGGCGGCTGCTGCCGGAGATCGACAAGACGGGCCAGAATCCATGAGCCTCCTGCTGCAGGCGCTGCAGAAGGCAGCCAGAAGCCGGGAGACCAGCACCGAGGAGCCGCCTGCCGCGACTCCGCAACCGGCGCAAGAACCGTCCTTCGACTTCGACCTCGACGCACCTGCGGAGGAAGAAATCACCAGCGAGGAGCTGACCCTCGCCGACGAGGATCTGTTCGAACCGGAACCGGAGCCCGCTCCCGAGCCGATCCGGCCGACTCCGACCCGGCCGGGCCTGGGCGGTGGGCACGGGGCGGCCTTCGCCACCGGCACCTCGGCGGCGCATGCCGCCACGATCCTGCGCGCGAGCGAGGAACGCAGCGCGGGATGGCTCGACCGGGTACGCGATCGGCCGGTCCACACCTTCGCAGCGGTAGCCGGCGTCTTCCTGCTCTTCTACGGGGTCTACGTGTACCTCCAGATCTTCCATCCTGGCATTCTGCGTGGGGACTTCCTTGACAAGCCCCCGCTCAAGGCCAAGGCGCCTCCGCCGGCGCCCTCGCCCATTTCCAACGCGCCAGCCCCCGTGCAACCGGAAGCGGCGCAAGCGCCGTCGACGGACGGCGCAGAGACGCCCGCCGCACCCGGCGACGCGGGCATGTCACCCGCCATGCCGACGACCCCGGGAGCGGGGACTGGCAAGCCGATCGCGGGTCTACCCCAAGGCCAACCACCTGCGGCCACTGAGCCTGCCCGACCCGCTGCATCGGCGGAGGAGCGCGCGAGACCGACTGCCGAACGCGTGGAGCGCAGCAGGCCAGCCGCGGCCCGCACCCCGCGCGAAGCGCCGCCCAGCCGAGAGGTCGCCAGAACCGAGCCGACAGATGCGCTCGAGGACACCGTCGCGGTCCGGCAACCGGACACGCCCGCACTCGCCGGCGCTACCCTGATGCAGGCGTGGGAAGCGCTGCGCCGCGGCCAGTTCGACCAGGCGCAGGCGCTCTATCAGAGGGTGGAGGAAGCCGACCCGCAGAACGTCGACGTCCAGCTCGGCCTGGCCGCCATCGCCACGCAGCGCGGCAACACCGAGCTGGCCATCGAGCACTACAGCCGGGCCATCGAGCTGGAGCCACGTAACCCGACCGCCCAAGCGGGCCTGATCTCGCTGCTGGGGCAAGCCGACCCGCAGCTTTCCGAGTCGCGCCTCAAGCAGCTGATCGCCCGCGAGCCCTCGGCCAATCTATACTTTGCCCTGGGCAACCTGTACGCGCGGATGACGCAATGGGCACAGGCGCAGCAGGCCTACTTCCAGGCCTACCAGCTGCAGCCCGATAACCCGGATTACGCCTACAACCTCGCGGTAGGTCTCGAGCACCTGAGCCAGCCGAAGCTCGCGCTCACCTACTACCGCCAGGCCGTTGAACTCGGTAACTCGAGGGGGCATGCGAGCTTCGACACGGCTCGCGTGCAGGAACGCATTGGGCAGCTCACCGCGCGCATTGGCAGCGAGTAACGCGATACCCCTGGTCGAGCAGCGGAAGAAGCTGCGCCTGGGCGAGCTCCTCGTCCAGCAGGGACTGATCACACCCGACCAGCTGCGCATTGCGCTGACCGAGCAGAAGCAGCAGCAGGCGCCGCTCGGGCGTCTGCTGGTGCGGATGGGCTTCGTCACGGAAGCAGTGATCCGGGACATCATGGCCCGGACCATCGGACAGGAGAGCATCGATCTCACCCAGGTCGTGGTGGACGGCGACGCCGTCAAGCTCATCCCCCAGGAGTTCGCCCGCCGTCACCGGGTGCTGCCGATCGCCTTCGAAACCGCGGAACAGATCCTCACCGTCGCCATCACCGAGGTGTTCAATGTGGTGGCTCTGGACCAGCTGCGCGCCACGCTCGGGCAGCAGGTCAAGATCAAGACCGTGCTGGCCGGCGATGCGCAGCTCGAAGACCACATCGATCAGTTCTACGGTCACGAGCTGTCGGTCGACGGGATTCTGCGCGAGATCGAGACCGGCGAGATCGACTATCAGAGCCTGCAAGCCGGCGGGGACGAGTATCAGCAGCCGATCGTGCGGCTGGTGGGGGCGCTACTGGTCGATGCGGTGAAACGGCGGGCTTCCGACATCCACTTCGAGCCCGAGTTCGCGTTCCTGCGCATTCGCTATCGGATCGACGGTGTGCTCGAGCAGGTGCGCAGCCTGCACAAGAACTACTGGCCCGGCATCGCGGTGCGCGTGAAGGTGATCAGCGGCATGAACATCGCCGAGACCCGTGCGCCGCAGGACGGCCGCATCTCCCTCAACCTCAACGGCCGGCCGGTGGACTTCCGGGTAGCGACCCAGCCCACCATTCACGGCGAGAACATCGTGCTGCGGGTCCTGGACCGCGAGAAGTCCATCATCAGCCTGGACCAGATGGGCCTGCCCAAGCACATCATGAACACGCTGAGCCTGATGCTGGCTCGCCCCGAGGGCATCCTGGTGATCACCGGGCCGACCGGCAGCGGCAAGACCACCACGCTCTACTCGCTGCTATCGCAGCTGAACGTGGAGTCGGTGAACATCATGACCCTGGAGGACCCGGTCGAGTACCCGGTCGCGATGATGCGGCAGACCTCGGTGAACGAAGCCGCCAAGATGGACTTCGTCAACGGCATCCGCTCGATGATGCGCCAGGACCCCGATATCATCCTGGTCGGCGAGGTACGCGACAAGGAGACTGCGGAGATGGCATTCCGTGCCGCCATGACCGGCCACCAGGTGTTCACCACCCTGCACACCAACTCCGCCTTGGGGGCGTTCCCACGGCTGCTGGACATCGGAATCCTGCCCGACATCATCGCCGGCAACGTGATCGGCATCATCGCCCAGCGCCTGGTGCGCCTGCTCTGCAGCCACTGTAAGGAAGCCTACGTACCCAGTCGCGAGGAGCGTCAGATTCTCGGGCTGGACTCGGACCCGAACATCAAGATCTACCGGCCGGCGGGATGCAAGCATTGCAGCTTCCGCGGCTACCGCGGGCGCACCTCGATCATGGAGATCCTGCGCATGGACCCCGATCTCGACGAGCTGGTGGCACGCCGCGCCACCCACCGCGAGATCCGCACCCTGGCCCTGGAGAAGGGCTTCAAGCCGCTGGTCGAAGAGGGCATCGCCCACATCCTCGACGGCAGCACCAGCATCGCGGAGGTGGCGCGCTCGGTGGACCTCACCCAGCGCTTCCGCTGATCGGCTTGCCACTCGGAGCACCTCACCGGCGCGTGACCCGGCCATGCCCGCATTCCAATACAAAGCCATCGACAAGGTCGGGCGCCCTGCGCGCGGCAAGCTCGACGCCGCCAACGAGGTGGACCTGGAGCTGCGCCTCAAGCGCATGGGCCTGGACCTCATCACCTTCCGGACGGTGCGCACCGGCGGGCCGACTTTCGCCAAGGGCAGCGTCAGCCGGCGCGACCTGATCACCTTCTGCTTCGACCTCGAGCAGATCTCCCGCTCGGGGATTCCGCTGATCGAGGGTTTGCGGGATTTGCGCAACGGGATCGAGAACCCGCGCTTCCGCGAGATTCTCTCCTCGGTGCTCGAGGACATCGAGGGCGGCAAGATGCTGTCGCAGGGCCTGGCGGCCTTCCCGATGGTGTTCAGCCCGGTGTTCGTGAGCCTGATCCGCGCCGGCGAGCAGACCGGGCGCCTGGTCGAGGTGTTCGAGAATCTGGCCAAGGCGCTGAAATGGCAGGACGAGCTGGTGTCCCAAACCCGCAAGCTGCTGCTCTACCCCGCCTTCGTTCTGGTGGTGGTGATGGGAGTGGTGGCGTTCCTGCTCGTGTACCTCGTGCCGCAGGTCGTCACGCTGCTCAAGACCATGGGCCTGGAGCTGCCGTTGCAGACGCGCATCCTCATCGCGTTGTCCAACTTCGTGGTCAACTACTGGTATGTCGTCCTGCTGCTACCCGTGATTGCCGTGGTGGCTGCGACCTTCATCCTGCGCACGAACGCCAAGGCTCGCTATTACTTCGACTACCTCAAGCTGCGCCTGCCTATCACCGGCGCGATCCTGCAGAAGATCATCCTGGCGCGCTTCGCCAGCTTCTTCGCACTCATGTACCAATCCGGCATCACGATCCTTGACGCCATCCGGACCAGCGAGGACATCGTCGGCAACCGCGTCATCGCCGACGGGCTGCAGCGGGCCGGACAGCAGATCAGCTCGGGTGAGAGCCTGAGCGAAGCATTCCAGAACCTCGGGCTGTTCCCGCCCCTGGTGCTGCGCATGATGCGGGTGGGCGAGAACACCGGCGCGCTGGACACCGCGCTGCTGAACATCAATTACTTCTACGAGCGCGACGTGCGCGAGTCGATCGACAAGGCACTGAAGTTGCTCGAACCCACGATGACCCTGGTGCTCGGTGGCATCCTCGCGCTGATCCTGTTCTCGGTCCTGACACCCATCTACGATATGCTGGGCAAGCTCAACTTCTAGCTCGTCGACCAAGATGGCCAAGAAGCTGCTCCTGTGCGCATCCACCTTCCACATCTCGGCCGCCCTGTGGTCGGGACGCCGGCTGGTCGGCTGCCGCGGATTCGAGGACGATGACGCAGGCCACGCTGCCTTCCAGAACCTGCTGCGTTCCACCTCCGGCGTGCCGGTATACCTCATGGCCGATACGGTCGACGAGGACTACCGCTTCGAGACGCTACCGCATGCCAGCGGCAGCGACCGGCGCGAGATGCTGGAGCGCAAGCTCAAGCAGCTCTACCGCAGCACGCCCTTCTATGGGTCCGAGTTGCAGCAGCGCGAGGGCGACAAACGGCGCGACGATCGGTATCTGTTCGCGGCCCTGACCAACCCCGAGGTCTTCAACCCCTGGCTGCAGCTCCTGCTGGCGGCCAAGGCACCAGTGGCCGGCGTCTTCCCGCTGCCGATCGTCAGCCTCGCGCTGGCCAATCGGCTCGGCCTGCAGGACCCGAACGTACTGCTGGTCTCCCGGCACAACGCCGGCGTGCGCCAGACCTTCCTCAAGGAGCGGCGCTTCCGCATCAGCCGTCTCACGCCGGTGCGCGCCGGCGATCACGGCGCCCAGGATTACTACGCCGAGGAGATCCGCAACACGCGCATGTACCTGGACGCGTTGAACGTCACGCACGTGGAAGATGTCGTGACGGTGGCGATCGTGGACCCGGACGGCTCGCTGCAAAGCCTGGGCGAGCGCATCGTGCAGGGCCGGCGCAACGTGCGTTGGGTGCGCATCGGCCCGGAGGAGCTGATCGCGAAGGTTGGCATCAGCCGCGCGTCTCTCGAGGCAGGCGAAGATTCCCTGCACCTGCATCTGCTAGGCCTGCAAACCCCCGGGATCAATCTAGCTCCGCCCACACTGACGAGCGGCTACGGACGTTACCGCGCCAGCCGTGCGATCTACGCTGCGAGCGCAGCCGCCGCACTGGTCGGCCTCACCTGGGCGGGCCTGAACCTGTACGAGGTGCTGGACCTGAAGGGTCAGCAGCGAGAAACCGTTGCGCAAACTCAGGCGCAGCAGGCTACGTATCAGGAGAACACCCGCAGCTATCCACCGTCGCCAGCGCCCCCAGCGCGCCTCAAGCTGACGGTCGAGGTGGTCAAACAGATCGCGGCTAACGCGCGGCTGCCGGACCAGACATTCCGCGTAGTGAGTCAGGCCCTCGACGTGAACCCGGAGATCGAGTTGACGGGCTTGAGCTGGCGCCATGACCGCCAGGCAGTGCCGCCCGGCTCGCCGCCCGGCCAGCTCGTCCAGTTCGCGAAGCTGCAGCTGCAGATGATGGCCAAGCCGAGCGATCAGAAGGCCCTGCTAGCCAGCATCAACAGGTTTCTCAAGGACCTGAGCAGAAGCGAGCTGGTGTCCACCGCGCACACGGTCAAGCTGCCGGTGAATCTGGCTTCCAGCGCCAAGCTCAGCGGCAGCACCGCCAACCCGCGCCGCGAACAGCCTCAGCTCGCGCAGTTCGAGGTCGAAGTCGTGCTCAAGCCGGGGGTATGAGCCAACCATGATACCGTCACTGCAGGATCTCCCGGCGCTGAGCCGGCCGCTCATCGTCCTGGTCGCGGTGATCGCACTGTGTGCTGCGGGTATCGTCTACACCGGCGAACTGGTGAAGCGGGGCGAGGCCGATCTCGCCGCGGCACAGACCAAACTCAACGAGGCGCGCCAGCGCGTTGCCCGCTCGGGCGATGAGGTGGACACCTTGCGCAGGTATATCGGTCCTTATCAGCAGCTCGAGCAACGCGGCATCGTGGGCGAGGAACAACGGCTGAACTGGATCGACGCGTTGCGGGTCGCCAACATGGATGCCCAGCTCTACGGAGTCGATTACGAGGTCTCAACCCAGACGGCCTACGCTTTCGCCGAGCTGGTAAACGCCGGCGGCCTCCCGGTCCAGCAGTCGGTCATGAAACTGAAGCTTGGCCTGCTCTATGAGACGGATCTCCTCAACTTTTTTAAGGTGCTCGCGGAACAGAACGTGGGAACCTTCTCGGTCAATCAGTGCGAGCTGCAACGCCTGATCTCGGACGTGTCCAAGCCGGTCAACCAGCCCACTCTGCGCGCGGAGTGCGAGGTGGCATGGGTCACCATCTCGCCACCCGCAGCGCCAGCGGGAGGATCGTGATGGCGCGCGCGCTTTGCATCCTCCTGGTGGTGCTTGGGTCGTCGCCGGCATGGGCCGCAGATCCCAGTCTCGGGCGGCTGTTCTTTACCCCGGCGGAGCGCAACGCGCTCGAGGAGGCGCGCAGGAGGAACATTCGCGCCGAGATCCAGGCAACCGAGGCAGCCAGCAAACCCAAGCGCGCGCCCGTGAGGAATGTCTCCGTCTCCGGGCTGGTGCGGCGCAGCGACGGCGAAAGCACCGTGTGGGTCAATGGCAAGCCGACCGATGGCGGCACCGCCGACGGGCTGAAGGTGCGCGTGACGGCCGGCCAGCAGGCAGCCGTGATCGTGCATGAGCCAGAGAAGGGACGTACCGTCCGCCTGAAGGTCGGACAGCGCGCCGACATTCTGACCGGACGCATCGAGGAGGGCTACGAGCGTCGCGAGGCGGCCGCACCGCAAGCTGCCTTGCCCGAGCCCACGCCGCAGCCGGCCGAGCCTCCAGCGGCGCGCAAAGCCGAAGAGCCCGAGGACGAGCCCGACCAGACGGGGCAGGACGACGGCACTATGCCCAGCGAAGCAGGCGAAGATGAACGCGGCTGAGTGTGAGCGCCGGTGTCGGGCCTCGCCACCCGCACAGCAGGGCGCAGCCCTGCTGATAACGCTCGCCCTGGTGGGGATCATCGCTGGGATGGCGGTCCTGTGGATCGCCAGCAGCGCAGCCACGGACGCGCAGCGCGTTCAGGACACCGCCCGGGCAATGGGCATGATCCGCGACGCGCTTGTTGCGCGGGCCGCTGGAGACCTCAATCGGCCTGGGAGCCTGCCTTGTCCGGACGTCAACAACGACGGCCAAAGCACACCAATCCCCGACTGGACCGGGAGCGCCTGCGCCAGCTATGTCGGGCGCGTGCCCTGGAAGACCCTCGATCTGCCGGATCTGCGTGATGCGGACAGCGAGCGGTTCTGGTACGCGCTGTCTCCGGTCTTCCGCGATTATCAGTTTGCAGGCACGCTGAACAGCGACACCACCGGGTCGCTGACGGTGACGGGCACTCCGGCCGCCAGCAATGTCATCGCCATGATCTTCGCACCCGGCACGTCGCTGTCAGGGCAGGACCGCGATCCGACGAACACCAATGTGACCACCGAGCTGCCGCACTACCTGGATGGAGAGAACAACGACAGCGACACGACCTATCAGGCCGGCCCCGAGACCTCAACCTTCAACGACAGGGTCCTGCTCATCACGCGCGACATGCTGATGCCATCTGTGGAGCAGCGCGTGGCCCGTCAAGCACGCAGGTGCCTCGAAAACTTCGCGGCCGCCAACGGCGGACGGTACCCCTTCGCTGCCCAGTGGCTCGCCTGGCCCAACCCGACCGAGGTTAACGGCGCCCTGTATGGGCGCATTCCATCGACCCTGCTGAGCGGTACCTGGCTCACCGACGATCCGAACCCTGGCGGCGGGACGTCGTGCTTTCAGACCGGAACGTGGTGGGACGCCTGGCGCGAGCTGCTGCTGTACCGTGTATCAGCAGCGTACTCACCGTCTGGGAGCGGTAGCTGCGGGACCTGTCTGTGGGTCAACGGTCAGGCCTCCGTGAAGTTCGTCGTCATCGTGTCCGGACGCATGCTTACACCGCCCGATCACAGCGTGAACCAGTCTCTGCGGGGAGCCAATAAAACCAACGCGTCCTACTACCTGGAGCAGCTCGGCACCAACAACAACAGCGTCGCTCTCATCAGCATGATGGGCACGAGCAGCTTTGCGAAGGGCCCGCGGGCGGTGACGACGGGCCCGCTCGGGGGGTTCAACGATCGGCTCGAATGCGTCCGTGAATCGGGGCTCGTCCCATGCGACTGACACGCCACACCCGCGGCTTTACGCTCGTCGAGCTGGCGGTTGTGCTCCTCGTCGTGACGCTGCTGCTGGGCAGCGTGCTCGTACCGCTGACAACCCAGGTCGAACAACGCAAGATGGCCGAAGCGCAACAGCTGCTCGACGACACCCGTGAGGCGATCATCGGGTTTGCCATGATCAACGGACGTCTGCCGCGTCCAGCAACTTCCGCAACCGATGGGCAGGAGCTGTCGAGCACCTGCGCAAGCCTGCCCGACCCGGGCAAAGATGCAGTGGCTAACTGCACCGGGTTCGTTCCGTGGGCGACGCTTGGCGTGGCGCGACTCGACCCGTGGGGCAAGCAGCTCCGGTACAGCGTCTCACCCGGTTTTGCCGATAGCGCGTTCACTTTCTCTACGTCGACGACTAACCACAAACGGGTCTGTCCAAGTGCCGCCAGCTGCACTACGCCAGTGGTATCGGGCGTACCGGCAGTCATTCTGTCCCACGGCCCTGAGAACTGGGGTTATCGGGACGACGGGGGTCAGTTCGTCGACTCATCGACCACGAACACCGATGAGGACGCCAACGACACCAAGTTCAAGTGTACGGTAACGGCCAACTGCAACGACTTCGTGAGCCGAACCATCTCGAAGAGCACCGCAGTCGCTGGTGGGGAGTTCGACGACCTCGTGTCGTGGGTTCCGAACTCGCTGCTATTCAATCGGATGGTTGCTGCGGGCCGACTGCCGTAGCGGCCGGCTGTGCGCAGGGTTCCAGCGTGAAGCAAACCGCCCCGACCTCGTTGCGCGTTAGCGCGAGCTGGTAACCCAGTGCAGTGGCCTGCCGGGCAGCCTGATACAGGCCGACCCCGAACCCGTGGCGTGACGGCACGGGCGCTGTGAAGAGCGTGCGCGCAATCGACTCCAGCAGCGCCTCGCCGTTGTCGCACACGGTGAGCTGCAGCCCGCCCTCGAGGGCGAGGCGCACCCGGATCTGCACCTGTGGTGCGGCGCGGCGTTTCTCGAGGGCGTTCTGGAGGCAGTTCTCCGCCACGCGGTCGAACAGGTCGGCTGGGATCTGCAGTTCGGGCGGCAACGGGTCGGACTCGAACAGAATGCGCTCGTGGGCGTAACGCTGCTGCAGGTCGCGCCACCAGTGGCTGGCGGAGTCGGTCGACTGGTCGGCCTGGGCCCCGCTATCGAGCTTGTCCAGCGTTGTCTGCAAGCGCTGCGCGACCTGCGGAAGCTGCCGGCGCAGGAGGCGGCGCAATGCCGGCGCGTCCGCCTCATCACTGGTTTCGACCGCCGCGCACAGCGAGCGCAGCGATTGCAGCAGGTTCTTGACGTCGTGCGTCAGGCGCGAGCCGGTCTCGTAGATGGCATGCATGTAAGCGTTGCGGCGCTGCTCCTGCTCGCGCTCCTTGGCCTCGTAGTAGTCGGCCAGCAGGCGGGCGAGCAGCCGGATGTGGAGCACGAGGGTCGGGCTCGGTGACCAGCGCGTATACAGCGTCAGGCGCAGGCCGCCCAGGCGACACTCGGTGGCATGGCGGGTGATGTGTCCCACCATGCCGCGCTGGCTGGCGGTCTGCCAGTCGATACCGCTGACCCAAGGCAGGGCCGCCATGTCTCGCGTCGCGGTCATCACGAACTTGTTGGGATCGCGCTCCTGGTCGGCGAGGTTGGCGAGGCTGTGCATCCAGCGCTCGAAGGGCATGCCCACGCTCATGAAGTAGCGGTTCATGAGGTGGCCGATGCCGGCGAAGCCGGCGCGGGGGTCCCACAGCCAGCTCAGGCCGAGCAGGATCCCGGCGATCACCAGCAGCGCCTGGGCTAGCGCTAGGGCGTAGTTGCCGTGGCTGAACTGGCGAATGACGAAGGCACCGAGCACCAGGACGACGACCATGAGAAACAGCAGGACGCCGTAGACGAGGTCCACGGTATAGCTGTCAGCACGCGGCGAACGCTCGGTCTTGACCAGGAAGATCATGGCCAGCGGCGCTAGCGGCCCGTAGCGTACGGCGGCCTCGAAGAACGGGCTGAACCCGCCCTTCTCGAACAGGTGCGGAACAACCCAGATGAGCAGGATCGCCAACAGATAGGTTGCAGCGAGCAGCGCCACCACGCGCTGGCCGACGTTTCTGATGGCGGGCACCTCGCCGCCGATGAGCGCGAACAGGACGGAGATCCACAACGCCATGAACCACCAGCTCTCTGCAGCAACCAGGGCGGCCGCCGCCCCGACGATCAGCAGTGCCTGCCCCACGAATAGCTTCTGCTCACCGCGCAGCACCGGCTGCCACAGCAGGAAGCAGCCGAAGTGGGATAGCAGGAAGGCCTTGGACAGGGCGGTGTCGATTCCAAAGACCAGCGCCGCGTGCAGGCTGAACAGCATGAGTGC
Organism: Burkholderiales bacterium; assembly: GCA_036787045.1. Taxonomy (GTDB): domain Bacteria; phylum Pseudomonadota; class Gammaproteobacteria; order Burkholderiales; family SHXO01; genus SHXO01. The sequence goes on from DAIQQA010000004.1 coordinate 23,246, forward strand.
CAGCCAGTCCTGCTGGCGTAATGAAAGCAGGAAGCGCAGGGCGCGTGAGGGTGTGGTGTCGCCGGTCATGACAGCTCAACGCAGCCAGGATTGTCAGGCATGAGCAAGGTTCTCGCCATCGCCCAGTTCACCCTCCTCGAAGCCCTGCGCACCCGGCTGCTATGGCTGGCGCTCGCCGCGCTCGGGAGCCTGGCGCTTGCGAGCCTGTTCGTCCAGCAGCTCGCCATCGCCGAGAGCGCAAGGGTGCAGACCGGATTCCTGGCGGCGACTGTCAGGCTTGCAGTGGTATTCGTCCTGTGTCTGCACGTGGCGAGCAGCATGGCGCGCGAGTTCAACGACAAAGGTATTGAGCTCCTGCTCTCGCTTGACCTGCCCCGCCCCGGGTACTTCTTCGGCAAGCTGCTCGGCTTCGGCGGGGCAGCCCTGCTGGTGGCGGGTATGGCGACAGTTGCGCTGGCGTGGCTGGCACCCAACCCGGGGCTCGCTCTCTGGGGCGCGTCCCTGGCGTGCGAGCTTCTGCTGGTGGTTGCGCTCACGCTGTTCTGTGCCCTCACGTTCGCGCAGATCATGCCCGCAGTCAGCTTCGTCGCGGCATTCTATCTGCTCGCGCGCAGCATCGGTGCGATCCGCCTGATCTCCGGGTCGGAGCTTCTGCCTCAGCAGGAGTGGACCCAGCGCACTCTGGGCTGGCTGGTTGATGGACTTTCGCTTCTGCTGCCGGATCTGGGCCGCTTCACCAGCACTGCGTGGCTCGTCGACGGGTCCGACGGGCTGCCCGCAATCGCCTTCGTGGCGGCCCAGACGGCCATCTACGGCACGCTGATCGTCCTAGCAGGCCTGTTCGACCTCTACCGGAAGAACCTCTGACATGGAACGCAGTATGTCGGCCGTTCCTCGTGGCGTGCTGTGGACGCTGACGGGGGCTTTGGTTCTGCAGATTGCATTCGCCGCGCTGCAGCCGCCCCCGCGTGCCGATGCTCAGGCCCTGCCACCGTTGCCCTCGACCCCCGTGCTGAGGGCCGCGAGCCTGGGCGATCCCCTCCCATTCGCCCAGATGCTCACGCTGTACCTCCAGGCGTTCGACAATCAGCCGGGAATCAGCATCCCGTTTCTACAGCTCGACTACGCACGCGTGGAACAGTGGCTGGGACGCATCCTGGAGCTGGACCCTACCGGGCAGTACCCGCTGCTCCTGGCCGCGCAGGTCTATGCGCAGGTACCTGACGAGCGCAAGCAGCGCCAGATGCTGGAGCTCGTCCATGCGCGCTTCATGGACGATCCAAACCGGCGCTGGCCCTGGTTGGCCCATGCCGTCATCATGGCTCGCCATCGCCTCAACGACCCACCCCTTGCGCTGCGCTACGCGCAGGCGCTGCGCACCCACGCAACCGGACCAGAGGTGCCGGGCTGGGCGCGGCAGATGGAGATCTTTCTGCGGGAGGACCTGGGCGAGTACCAGGCCGCCAAAGTGCTGCTCGGGGGGGTGTTGGCCAGCGGAACAGTGACGGACCCGCATGAGATGGCCTTCCTGGTGCGCCGGCTCGAGCAGCTGGAGGCCGCCGAGAAATCGTCAGCGGCGTCGAAAAAATGACTGGCCACCGGGCCGATACCCGGACGACGGCAGTACAACAATATGCTATTACTTTCAGTTACTTACCGCCTCTGCCGGGCGATGACGACAGCAGCCGGCTTATCGACGATCATTAACCTCCACTCTCAACAACTGCATCTAACTCATTCAAACGCTGGATTGTTGGAAACTGGCATGGTTCTGGCGTAAAGCACGGTCAGGCTGCGTAACCGATGCGATTGTTCGATGAGGGCGAAAGCTCAGCAGGGTTGGACGCTGCTGGAAATCGTGCTTGTCGTCCTGATTGTGGGGTTGATGCTCACTGGACTAGTGAAGGGTCAGGAGATGATTACCAGCGCAAAAGTGAAGCGGGTGGCGGGGCAACTGGAGGAAATCCGGGCCTCGTACCTGGGCTTCCAGGACCGCTACAAGGCACTGCCAGGCGACTACGCCGAGGCGGCCCTGACGCTCGACTGCGGCGGCGGAACCTGCCTGCGCGGCAACGGCGATGGCCGGGTCCACAGCGCTGCGACTCCGGTCAACGGGAGTCAGGTCCACGAAGATCTGCTGCTATGGACACATCTGGCGGCGTCGGGCTTTTTGAACGGTGACTACCGTATGAGCGACGGCGAGACCCTGGCAACGGACGCCAATTCGCCCAAGAACGCGTACTCAGTGTACCTGCAGATCGCCTTCGACGGGCGGTACGGGTTGAGCGACGGCGGCGCGCCGCGGCACAACTTAAAGACCGGCGCCCAGGTACCGATCGAAGTGGTCGCCGAACTGGACCGCAAGACCGACGACGGCAAGCCGTACAGGGGTGCGGTGCAGTTCTCGGCATACAGCGCTAACGGCGCACCCAACCCGACAGAGGTTGGCGGCGACGCATGCACCACGGCGTTGGATACGGACGCGAACTGGAATCTACGCAGCGGCAGCGCCAACTGCGGGGCGGCAGCGCTGCTGTAGAGAAAGGGTTTGGTTTTTTTGTTGACGCGCGAGGGGGCGTAAGTCCAGGAAGGGCTCCCGAGCACAACCGGGAAAGGAGCGGGAAATGCTGTACAAATCCAGAGGCTTTACCTTGATCGAGATCGCAATCGTGCTGGTGATCATCGGTCTGCTGCTGGGCGGCGTGCTCAAGGGGCAGGAGCTGATCACCGGTGCGCGGGTGCGCAACCTCATCTCCCAGCAGGACGGCATCAAGGCCGCCTTCTTCGGTTTCCAGGACCGCTACCGGGCGTTGCCTGGCGACTACGCGGCGGCCGGCCCGAACATCAACTGCGGGTCCACGCCTTGCGTGGGCGGGGACGGCAACGGACGCATCGAAGACCCGACCAACCCCGGTGCCGTGGCCACGGTGCACGAGGAAATCCTGGCGTGGCATCACTTGACGGCCGCCGGATTCCTGAATGGCAGCTATGCCGCTGACAGCAGCACCACGACTCCAGCCGCGGGCAATACACCGACCAACCCCTATAGCGTGTACATTCAGCTGGTCTATGACAACACCTACGGCGACCCGGGCGGGACCGCTCCGCCGCAGAAACACAACTTGAAGACCGGCGGACAAGTGCCGGTGGAGATCATCGCCGAGGT
>DAIQQA010000004.1:26511-86761 GCA_036787045.1 Burkholderiales bacterium
CGTGCGCCTCGGCCGCCATGGTCTGCGCTGCGATGGTGTGCAACGCCATCGCCCGATACATCCAGTCGGCTGCGCTGAAGCGCCGGACCATGTGCTCGCTGCGCTCGATGATAAAGGGCGAGGCCAGCATGGAGAGGATCAACGCCGCCAGCACGACCTGTTGCACTTCGGGAGCGAGCAGCCGCGCCTGCCCAGCCTCGAACAGCAACACCAGGCCGAACTCCCCACCGGCCCCGAGCGCGAGACCGGTGCGGATTGCGGTGCCCGAATCGCTTCCGAACAGACGGGACAGCCCCATGATCAGGGCCGACTTGAACACTATCAGCGCGGCCAGCAACAGCAGCACCCACGCCCACTGGCTCCACACCTCGCGCAGATCCAGCTCCATCCCGATGGTGACGAAGAACAGCCCGAGCAGAACGTCCTGGAACGGCCGGATGTCCTGCTCCACCTGGTAGCGGTACTCGGTCTCGGAGATCAGCATGCCGGCGAGGAACGCACCGAGCGCAAGCGACAGGTCCAGCTGCCGGGTGAGCCAGGCGAGCCCCAGCGTGAACAGCAGCAGGTTGAGCATGAACAGCTCGGGCGACTTGCGCCGCGCCACCACGTGAAACCAGGGACGCATCACGTGCTGGCCGAGGAACAGGATCAGGGCGAGCACCACCGCGGCCTTGGCCAGCGCCAGCCCGAGGCTGGTGGCGAGTTGTCCAGCGCCGGCCGCCAGTGCCGGGATCAGGATAAGGAACGGGACCACCGCCAGATCCTGGAACAGCGCCACCCCGATGATCTGGCGTCCATGCAGCGAGTTCAGTTCCAGCCGGTCAGCCAGCATCTTGCCCAGGATGGCCGTCGAGGACATGGCCAGCGCACCGCCGAGGACCACTCCTGCCTGCCAGCCCTGCCCCAGCGCCAGTGCCAGACCCAGCACCAGCGCAGTGACACCAACCACCTCGGCCGCACCCAGACCGAACACCAGGCGGCGCATGGTGACCAGCTTGGGCAGGCTGAACTCCAGCCCGATGCTGAACATCAGGAACACCACCCCGAACTCTGCGAGGTAGCGGGTATCCTCGGTGTCCGGCACCCAGCCCAGCGCATGCGGTCCGATCAGAATGCCGACGACGAGATAGCCGATCAGCGCCGGCAGCCGCAGCAGGCGGCACACCACGACCACCACTACGGCAGTGGCCAGCAGCAGCAGCGCGACTTCGAGCGCGTCGCGCATCAGCGAGCCAGCGGAGCGGGCAGGGTCCGCACGAGTCTGGAGATCAATGTCTCGGCGGTGGAGAAGGGCCCAGCCAATGCCTCGGTATAACCCCTCGGGAGGTGTGCGAAGAAAGCGGCGGCCTGCATGCAAACTTTAGCACGATGCCTCTCCCGCTATGCCACCGTTCTCGCAGTCTTACGATCTTGCCACGCGCGTCGTGCGTGACGGGCAGCGAACCGCCCGGAGCAGGCATTGGCCGAAACCGGTTCGCGCTATACTTCGCCGCGATGAACAAAGACGTTGCAGCCGGGCCCGCGCAGCGCGCGCTCGATTCGGCGCGGCGCGTGCTCGCCATCGAGGCCGCCGCCGTCGCAGCGCTGTCCGCTCGGCTCGACGCGCAGTTCGCCCAGGCGGTGCAACTGATCCTCGCCTGCGAGGGGCGCACCGTGGTCAGCGGCATGGGCAAGTCCGGGCACATCGGCACCAAGATTGCCTCCACGCTGGCCAGCACCGGCACACCTGCGTTCTTCGTCCATCCGGCAGAGGCCAGCCACGGCGACCTGGGCATGATCACCGCCAAGGATGTGATGATCGCCCTGTCGAACTCGGGAGAGAGTGCCGAGCTGCTGGCGATCGTGCCGCTGGTCAAGCGCCGGGGCGCCAAACTGATCGCCATCACGGGCAACGCCCGGTCCTCGCTCGCACGCGAGGCCGACGTTCACCTTGATGCGGCGGTGGCGGAGGAAGCCTGTCCGCTCGGGCTGGCACCCACGGCCAGCACGACGGCGACGCTTGCACTGGGCGACGCGTTGGCCGTCGCGCTGCTGGACGCGCGAGGGTTCGGGGCGGAGGACTTCGCGCGCTCGCATCCGGGCGGAGCGCTCGGCAGGCGGCTACTGACGCATGTGGGCGACATCATGCGCCGTGGGGATGCCGTCCCAGCCGTGCGCGTCGATGCGTTGTTGTCGCAAGCCGTAATCGAGATCTCGCGCAAGGGCATGGGCATGACTGCCATCCTCGACAACAGTGGGCGGGTGGCCGGTATCTTCACCGACGGCGATCTGCGCCGGACCCTGGAGAAGCCGCTCGACCTGCGCACCACTCCCGTGGCCCAAGTGATGACAGGCAACCCCCAGACCATCCGTGCGGAACGACTGGCCGCCGAAGCGGTCAAGGTCATGGAGGACTACCGCATCAGCCAGATCCTGGTAGTCGACGAGGACCGGCGCCTGATCGGCGCGCTCAACATGCACGACCTGTTTCAGGCGAAGGTCATTTGAGCGTGTCGCTGCCACCGGACCTCCTGGACCGCGCCCGCGCGGTGCGCCTGCTGGTGCTCGACGTCGACGGTGTGCTGACCGACGGAACGCTCTACTACTCCGCGAACGGCGAGGAATTGAAGGCCTTCAACATCCAGGATGGGCTCGGCATCAAGATGCTATGCGGCAGCGGCGTCGAGCTCGCAATCGTCACCGGCCGCAGCTCCCGGGCGCTCGAGTTGCGCGCCGAGAACCTGGGCATCCGCTACCTGTATCAGGGCGTGGAGCGCAAGCTCGTCGCCTTCGAACAGCTGCTTCGGGGATTGGGCTTGACGCCGGGCCAGGCAGCTTGCATGGGCGATGACCTGCCCGACCTGCCGCTGCTCGCCCGCTGCGCGCTGGCCGTAACGGTGCCGGAGGCGCCCGACGCCCTGCGCGCCCGCGCCCATTACGTCACGCGCCGCCCCGGCGGGCGCGGGGCGGTGCGCGAGGCATGCGAGCTGATCCTGGAGGCCCAGGGCGCGTTACAGGCGCAGCTGGCGCCGTATCTGGCATGAAAGAACGCTGGGTCGGCTACCTCCCCGCCCTGTTGCTCGCGGCGCTGGCGGGGTTGACCTATTGGCTGGACCAGAAGGTGCAGCCGCAGGAAGCGCATGAGAGCTCGCCGCAAGACCCCGACTTCCTGGCCGAGGATTTCCTCGCCACACGCATGAACCTCGACGGCTCGCCCCGATACAGCGTCAAGGCCAGGAAGCTGGTGCACTACCCGGGCGACAACAGCACTGCGCTGGATTTTCCCGAGATCACCCATTTCGATCCGGACACGGCCCCGGTGACCATGCGTGCGGACCACGGCCTGCTATCGAACAACGGCGAGGACGCTTATTTCACCGGAAACGTGCTGGTGCGCCGCCATGCCTACCGCGACCAGAAGGAGATGAGCCTGCGGACCAGCTATCTGCACGTGATCCCCGACCAGGACCTGGCCAAGACCGACCGTGAAGTAACGCTGACCAGCGGCAATAGCGTGGTCAAATCCCGTGGCCTAGAATTCAACAACGCCACGCGAAGCTTGAAGCTGCTCTCGCAAGTCAGAGGGACGTTTGAAACCCCTCCCAAGGACACCGACGTGCCCCTGCCGTGGGAGCGGCGGCGCTGACACCGTGCTGAAAAACGAGGGGCCTCGCCCGATGTGGCCGCCATGCCAATCAGTTGTCGCTCGTGCGCGCCCGGCAAGGGGCCAGCGGGCACTCGCGAAGTGGCTGTATCAGCAGCCTGCTGACCCGCAGTGCCCACCGCGCCACCCCCGAGCGAAGAGAACGGGACTCAGGTCATGGGACGGGACCATGCGGGCCACGCGTATCCTCGCCGCCGCGCTGATGCTGGCAGCGGGCGCACTCAGCGTGCAGGGCGCACACGCCGAGCGCGCCGACCGGGCGAAGCCGGTGAATATCGAAGCCGATCGCCTGTCCCTCGATGACCTGAAGAAGGAGAGCGTGTTCGAGGGCAATGTCCAGCTTACCCAGGGCACGCTGATGCTGCGCGCCGATCGCATTGTGGTGCGGCAGGATGAGCAGGGCTTCAACTACGCATTTGCCACCGGCGAGCCAGCCTATTTCCGCCAGAAGCGCGAGGGCGTGGACGAGCTCATCGAGGGCTTCGCCCAGCGGCTGGAGTACGATGGCAAGCAGGACAAGGTGGAGATGTTCACCAACGCACGGGTCAAGAAGGGCATCGACGAGGTGCGTGGCGACTACATCTCCTACAACGCAGTGACCGAGTTCTACCAGGTGATCGGCGGCGGCACCGCCGCGGCCACCCCTTCCAACCCACAGGGCCGGGTTCGGGCCGTGATCCAGCCGAAGAAGGATCTCGAGAAGCCGCCCCGCCCGGGGTCGCCCCAGTCCGCCACCGAGGGCACTGCGCTGCAACCCACCACACGCCTGCGCAGTCCGCCCCAGCAATGAGCGCCATACTGGCTTTCGAACCCGGCCCGCAAGCGCACCCCAAGCCGGCAATGAGCGAGCTGCGCGCCGAGCATCTGCAGAAGCGCTTCAAGTCCCGCCTGGTGGTCCGCGACGTCTCCCTGGATGTCAAGAGCGGGGAGGTGGTGGGGCTGCTGGGCCCGAACGGGGCAGGCAAGACCACCTGCTTCTACATGATCGTCGGCCTGATCCCCAGCGACGGCGGACGCATCTTTCTGGACCAAAAGAATCTCAACCGGATGCCGATACATATGCGGGCGCGGATGGGCCTGGCCTATCTGCCGCAGGAGGCCTCCATCTTCCGCAAGCTCACGGTGGCGGAAAACATCCTGGCGGTGCTGGAGTTACGTACCAACGGCCGGGACGACCGGGAGGAGCAGCTGGAGGGCCTGCTGAGCGATCTGCATATCGGGCACTTGCGTAACAGCCCCGCGGTGAGCCTCTCCGGCGGCGAGAGGCGGCGTGCGGAGATCGCCCGGGCTCTGGCCAGTCATCCGCGGTTCATCCTGCTGGACGAGCCCTTCGCCGGTGTGGACCCGATCGCGGTGCTGGATATTCAACGCATCATCCGGTTTCTGAAGGAAAGGCAGATAGGCGTGTTGATCACCGACCACAACGTACGCGAGACCCTGGGCATCTGCGACCGGGCCTACATCATCAACGATGGCTCGGTGCTTGCTTGTGGGGCCCCCGAGGAAATCGTTTATAATGAAAGCGTAAGGAAAGTCTACTTGGGTGAGCACTTCAGGCTCTAGCGAGACCCCCGGCGACCCCACCCCAACACGGCTAGCCTGCCTGCACCGTCGTCGTCACCGGCATGAAGCACTCGTTACAGCTCAAGCTCTCCCAGCACCTCACGCTCACCCCGCAGCTGCAGCAGTCGATTCGGCTCCTGCAGCTCTCGACGCTCGAGCTGAACCAGGAGATCGAGCGGTTCCTGCAGGAGAACCCTCTGCTGGAGCGCGAGGAGGGGAGCGAGGAGGAGGGCGCGAACGCCGCCCCGGCGGTCCCGCTGGCCACCGATTACGCCTCCACCCAGTCGACCACCACCTCGACCCAGAAGGAAAACGAGTCGGAGACGACCCCGGAGGCCGACCAGGACTGGACGCGCGAGGACGGCGGCGGCAGCTACGGCGGCCACGACGATGGCGAGGACAGCGACTTTCCCCAGATCGCGGCGGTTGCACCCAGCCTGCGTGAGCACCTGCTGTGGCAGGTCAATCTGCTGCAGCTGCCCAGTCGCGACAAGCAGCTCGTCTCCCTGTTGGTGGAGACCTTGGACGACGGCGGCTACCTGACCCAGGATCTGGATGAGATCGCGGCGATGTTCCCGCCCGAGATGGAGCTCGATCGCGAAGACCTGCAGATTGCGCTGAAGCACCTGCAGAACCTCGAACCGGCCGGCATCGGCGCGCGCAATCTGGCCGAGTGCCTGGCTTTGCAGCTCGAGACGCTGCCGGCGGACACGCCATTGCGCAGCGAGGCGCTCACCACCGTCCGCGGCCATCTGGACCTGCTGGCCTCTCGCGATTACGCGAAGCTGAAGAAGCTCCTCAAGTGCGGCGACGATGTGCTGCGCGGCGTGCAGCAGCTCATCACGTCGCTCAACCCGCGGCCGGGCGCCAACTTCTCCAACGACGAGGCACGCTATATCGTGCCAGACGTCGTGGTTCGCAAGATCAAGGGCATGTGGCGCGCCTCGCTCAACCCGGATGCGATGCCCAAGCTGCGCATCAACCGCATGTATGCCGACATCCTGCACCGCAACCGCGACGCCAGCCTGCAACAGCTCGCCGGCCAGCTGCAGGAGGCGAAGTGGCTGATCAAGAACGTGCAGCAACGCTTCGACACGATCCTGCGCGTGTCGCAGGCGATCGTCGATCGCCAGCGCCATTTCTTCGAGCACGGGGAGGTGGCCATGCGCCCGCTGGTGCTGCGCGAGATCGCCGACACCCTGGGCCTGCATGAGTCCACTGTGTCGCGCGTGACGACACAGAAGTTCATGCTCACGCCACGCGGAATCTTCGAGCTCAAGTACTTCTTCGGCAGCCACGTCACCACCGAGACCGGCGGCGCCTGCTCGGCCACGGCCATCCGGGCGCTGATCAAGCAGCTGGTCGCCGAGGAGGACTCGCGCAAGCCGCTGTCCGACAGCCAGATTTCCGAGATCCTGGGCAAGCAGGGCATCGTGGTGGCACGTCGCACGATCGCGAAGTACCGGGAATCTTTGCAGATCCTGCCGGTCAACCTGAGGAAGTCGATCTAGCCTCAGGAGTCAGGGTTCGGAGACGGACCGCCAGCGACCGGCCGACAACCGGAGAACCGGCAACTCAGATTGAAGAAGGAGCGGACCATGAACCTCCAGCTCACTGGACATCATCTCGAGATCACTCCTGCGATCCGCAGCTATGTCACCTCCAAGCTCGAACGGATCACGCGTCATTTCGACCATGTGATCGACGTCAACGTGATTCTGTCGGTGGACAAGCTGCAGCAGCGCGTCGAGGCCAACATCCACGTGCGCGGGCGCGACATCTTCTGCGAGAGCGTGGACGAGGACATGTACGCCGCCATCGACCGGCTGGTGGACAAGCTCGACCGCCAGGTCCTCAAGCACAAGGAAAAGACCGTCGAGCAGCGCCAGAATGGCGCGGCACGCCTGCGCGCGGCGGACTGACTGTCCGGGCCGGCGGGTCCAGCAGCCGACGCCACGCGCGGTATACTGGCCAGCCGCGCCATGAGTCAGATCTCCTCGCTGCTGCCCGCCTCACATGTCCTGGTCGATGTGCCCGCGGCCGACAAGCAGGCCGTTTTCGAGCAGGTTGCCGCACTGCTCGAGGGCAAGACCGGGGTGAGGCGCGCGCAGATCCTGGAGAGCCTGCTCGCCCGCGAGCGCCTGGGCTCCACGGGGTTGGGCCAGGGCATCGCCATTCCGCACGGCCGGGTGCGCGGGCTGCGCGAGGCGATTGGCGCGTTCGTGCGTACGCGTGACCCGATCGAGTTCGAAGCGCCGGACGAGCGGTCGGTCAATCTCATCTTCGTCCTGCTGGTGCCGGAGAAGTCCACCGACCTGCACCTCGAGCTCCTCGGCGAGCTGGCGCAGATGTTCAGTGACCGCGAAATGCGTGCCAAGCTCTCGGTTGCGGCCGATAGCCTGGAAGTGCAGCACCTCATCGCCCGCTGGGACGCCAAGTCGGCGCGCTGAGCGGCCGGGATCGCGAGAGCTCCAATGCCCGAGATCAGCGTAGCCCAGCTGTTCAAGGACAACCAGCAGGCACTGCAGCTCGCCTGGATCGCCGGCGAGTCGTTCACCGCGGCGTGCCTGGATACCCGACGCATCAACCAGTCCAACGAGGGCCTGATCGGTCACCTCAACTTCTACCATCCGAACTGGATCCAGATCTTCAGTCAGACTGAGAGCGCCTATTTCGCCGCGATGGGCGAGGCCGAGCGCGAGCAGGCGCTCGCGCGCCTGCAGCAGAGCGGGATTGCCTGCGTGATCGTGAGCGATCGCGAGCCCGCGCCCGACGCGCTGCGGCGCTTCACGCAGCGCATGCAAGTTCCCCTGATCGCCTCGCCGCTGCCCAGCCTGCAGATCATCTGGGTGATCCGGACCTATCTGGGGCGGGCGCTGGCCGAGTTCGTCACCCGCCACGGCGTGCTGCTGGACGTCCTGGGCATGGGGGTGCTGCTCACGGGAGAAAGCGGCGTGGGCAAGAGCGAACTGGCGCTCGAGCTGATTACGCGGGGGGGCGGGCTGGTCGCTGACGATGTCGTGGAGCTCTACCACATCGCTCCGGAGACACTGGAGGGCCGCAGCCCGGAGCTGTTGCGCGATTTCCTGGAGGTCCGGGGCTTAGGGATGCTCAACATTCGCACCATATTCGGCGAGACCGCGGTACGCGTGCGCAAGAACCTCAAGCTGATCGTGCAGCTGGAAAAACCGGTGGGCGGCGTAGTCCCGGGACTGGAGCGCCTGCCGCTGACCGCCAGCTTCGAGGAGATCATGGGCGTGCGCGTGCGCAAGGTGGTGCTGCCCGTGGCTGCCGGGCGCAACCTCGCGGTGCTGGCGGAGGCGGCGGTACGCAACTATGTCCTGCAGCTGCGGGGCATCGACAGCACGCAGGAGTTCATCCAGCGCCAGGAGCAGCACTTCGGGCGTGAGCCCTGACTCCCGACCATGGCAGCCGATCACCCCACGCCGCAGATGCGGCTCATGCTGGTTACCGGGATGTCGGGGTCAGGCAAGAGCGTAGCGCTCAACGTCCTGGAGGACATCGGCTATTACTGCGTGGACAACCTGCCCGCGAACCTGCTGGCGAGCGTGGTGGATTCCCTGCTCGCGGCCGGGTACCGCAGGGTGGCCGTGAGCGTGGACGTGCGCAGTGGCCCGACGCTCAAGCAGCTGCCCGCCTCGATGGCAGAGCTGCAGCGTCGCGATGTGGACCTGCGCGCGCTGTTCCTGGACGCCAAGACCGAGACGCTGGTCAAGCGCTTCTCCGAGACGCGGCGCCGGCATCCCTTGTCGGACGACACCCGGACCCTGCCCGAGTGCATCGACGCCGAGCGTGAGATGCTGCAGGAGATCGGCGCGCTGGCCCACCGTATCGACACGAGCGAGTTGCCGCCTAACGTTCTGCGCGCCTGGATCAAGGATCTCGCCGGGCTAAGCGGAACCGGCATGACCACGCTGTTCCAGTCGTTCGGCTTCAAGCACGGCATTCCGCTCGATGCCGACCTGGTGTTCGACGTACGCTGCCTGCCCAACCCGCACTACGACCCCGAGCTTCGGCCCCTGACGGGCAAGGACGACAAGGTCATCGCCTTCCTGCAGTCGGACGCCGGCGCCCAGAGGATGCTGACCGACATCAGCGCCTTCCTCGACACCTGGCTGCCCTGTTTCGTGCGCGACAACCGCAGCTATCTGACGGTTGCGATCGGCTGCACCGGTGGGCGCCATCGCTCGGTGTACTTCGTCGATGCACTCGCGCGCCGCTTCCAGGCCGCCATGCCCGTCATCGTCCGGCATCGGGAGCTCGCGCAATGACGACGACCCGCGGGTGCGCCTGGTCTGTTCTGTGCATCATAGCCGCGCTCGCGCCGGCACCCGGCCAGGCCGCGGATTGGGTGCAGGTCCAGGCGCCGGACCAGAACCAGCACGCTTACGATCGCACCCAGAACCAGCACGCCTACGACCGCACCAAGCTTTTCGTCGACGCCGATACCATCACCTATTGGCGGCGGGTGGTCTTCAGCACCCCCCAGCCGATCAAAGGCGGCACGGCGCGCATGGCGCTGTACCGGGAGCTTATCGACTGCCGCAGCCACACCCACCGCACGCTGGGCTATCTGCTCTACGCCCACGACGGCAACATCATCGAGAATGTCTACACACCCGAGGCGGCAGCCGAGCCGGTCATCCCCGGGACGGTGGGAGACCGTTTCGAGGAGCTGATGTGCGTGTTCGTCGAGGAAGACCGCGCGGCGCGCGAGGAGGCGGCCAGACAGGCAAGCGACCCGGCGGTGGCAGCCGCGCTACGTGCGGAGGTCGAGCGCCTGGAAGCGCGTGTGCGCGAGCTGGAGTCACAGCTGCGCGAGGCAGGCGGGCACCTGCCTGCGCCGGCGCAAAAGCCATGACCCAGACCGTCGCGCTGGCCTTCACCGGCGCTTCCGGAATGCCCTACGGCGTGCGGCTGCTGGAGTGTCTGCTGGCCGCGGACCGGCGCGTCTACCTCCTCTACTCCCAGGTCGCGCAGGTCGTGGCGCGCCAGGAGATGGATCTGGCGCTGCCGGCCCGCGCCCGCGACGCCGAGGAGTTCTTCGTCGCCCGCTTCGGCGCCCGGCCTGGACAGCTCAGAGCGTTCGGCCGCGAGGAGTGGTTCGCACCGGTGGCCTCCGGCTCGAACCCGCCGGAGGCCATGGTGGTGTGTCCCTGCAGCATGGGCGCGCTCGCGGCGATCGCCAACGGCCTGTCCGACAACCTCATCGAGCGCGCCGCCGACGTCATGCTGAAGGAGGCGCGCAAGCTCGTGCTGGTGCCGCGCGAGACGCCCTTCTCTGCGATCCATCTGGAAAACATGCTGCGGCTGGCGCGCGCCGGAGCGGTCATCCTGCCCGCCAATCCCGGCTTTTACCATCATCCCAAAAGCGTGGATGAGGTTGTGGACTTCATCGTCGCGCGCGTCCTCGACCAGCTCGGCGTGCCGCACCAGCTCATGGCCCGTTGGGGCGCGGATCCAGACCGCTGACGCATGCCCGAGATCGCGATCTTTCCGCTGCGCACAGTGCTGTTCCCGGACGGGGCGCTGCCGCTCAAGATCTTCGAGCAGCGCTACCTGGACATGACCAAGGTGTGCATCCGGGACGACGTCCCGTTCGGCGTGTGCCTCATCCGCGACGGTGCGGAGGTGGGAGCGGGCGCCGTGCCGTATCCGGTGGGATGCACCGCACGTATCGCCGAGTGGGACATGCCCCATCTGGGGCTGTTCCAGCTCGCCTGCCGGGGCGAGCAGGTGTTCCGGATAGTCGAGCACTGGACACTCAAGAGCGGCCTGCTGCGGGCGCAGGTGGATCTCATGCAGTCGCCGGCCCCCGCTACACTGCCGGGCGAGTACCAGTCGCTTGCCGAGTTGCTGGAGCGGATCATCGACAAGTTCGACGCGGAGCGCTTTCCTGCTCCCGTGCAACTGGACGACGGCGACTGGGTCGCCTGCCGGCTGGCGGAGGTGCTGCCGCTCGAAATGGAGTTCAAGCAGGCCCTGCTCGAGGCCAACGGCCCGCTCCAGCGTCTGGGGATGCTGAGCGAGTTTCTGCGCACGCGATCAGTGGTCGTGTAAAAGCGAAACGCTCAACGCCAAGGACGCAAAGGACGCCAAGGAACACCGGAACGAGCACCACCACCTGCGCCCCAGGAACGGCTTGCGCTGTGCTCCTGCATGTCTTGCGAGGTCGCGCGCGCGACTCAGGGTCTCCTTGGCGTCCTTTGCGTCCTTGGCGTTGTGAGGCAGGGGTTTGGGTCCCCCGAGGCCAACCCGCCCTTGTCGTGCGCCAGTGCCTTCAGGATCCGCTTCACCGGCACCGGAATCGCCGCGCCCAGCGCATCCTCGGGAGTCAGCCACACCCGGCCCGGCTCCTCTGCGCATACACCGCGCGAGACTGTTACGACCAGCGGCGTGATCCGCAAGCGGAAGTGGGTGAAGCCATGCTCGATCTCGCCCAGCCGCCGCAGGCCAGCCACCTCGACGCCAAAACGCCCAACGCACACCTCGTCCACGCACTCGCTATCCGCCTCGGGGAAGCACCATAATCCGCCCCAGATCCCCGGTGCAGGCCGCTTCTCCAACAGCACCTCGCCCTGGCGCGAGAGGATCAGCATGGTCGTGGCGCGTTCAGGCCGAGGGCTGACGCGACGGGGCCCGGGCAACTCGGCGGTCCGGTCGTCGCGAAACGCTACGCACGCTTCGCGCACCGGGCATTGTCCGCAGCGCGGCACTCGCCGCAGGCAGACGCCCGCGCCGAGGTCCATCAGCCCCTGTGTATACGCCTCGATATCACGGTCGGGCAGCAACGCTTCCGACCGGGCCCACAGCGCGGTCTCGACGCGCTTCTCGCCGGGATAGCCCTCGACCCCGAAGTGCCGAGCCAGCACGCGCTTGACGTTGCCGTCCAGGATCGCGTGGCGTGCGCCGTAGGCGAAGGCACAGATCGCCGCGGCAGTGCTGCGGCCGACGCCCGGCAGCGCGCAGACCGCAGCGTGATCGTCAGGAAAGCTCCCGCCCAGGTCCTGCACGATCTCGCGGGCGGCTCGGTGTAGATTGCGCGCGCGGGCGTAGTAACCGAGCCCGGCCCACAGCCGCAGCACATCATCCTCGGAGGCTGCGGCAAGTGCCGCCAGGTCCGGGAAGCGCGCCAGGAAGCGCTGATAATAGGGAATCACGGCGCTCACCTGCGTCTGCTGCAGCATGATCTCCGAGAGCCAGATCCGATAGGGATCTCGCGTGCTTTGCCACGGCAGGTCGCGGCGGCCGTGCTGCTTCTGCCAGCTGATGACGCGGTGCGCGAACGCGGCAACCTCTGATCGCGCGCCGGCCGCGGCGCCGTTCACCGGAACAGCCCCTTGAGCTTCTCCTTGACCTGTTCCTCCGGCTTCTTGCTGGGGGCAGCCTGCTGCGCCTCATCGCCGGCTGGCTTGCCGCCGAGCAGCTTCTCCAGCTCCTTCTTGGCGATTTCCTTGGCTGTGGTCTTGGCTGCCTCCAGCTGCTCCTTGCCCGCGACCATCTGGCTGAATTCGACCTTGTACTTCATCGCCGTGTAGGGGCCGGATAGGCGCACCGGCACCGTGAACCCCTTCAGTTCCCCCAGCTCCTTGCCGCCCTGCCCTGCCATCGTGCCCACGATGGAGGTCTTCACCACGTAGTTGAGACTGTCCTCGCCGATGTTGACGTCCCCAGCGCCGGTCACCCTCAGGAAGGGCGACTTCAGCATGAGGTCCTCGTTGTGGGCGATACCATTCTTGATGACGAAGCTCGCAGTGAGCTCGGAGAAATCGGTCTTCTCGGTCCTGCTCGCAGCACCCTCGGCGTCCTTGCCGCCGAACTTGCTCTTGACGCTGCGCACGGCCCCAGCGAGGTCGATGCCCTTGACCGCGCCGTCCTTTAGCGCCAGCTGCGCCTTGCCGTTGATCGCTCTCTTCAGAGCGCTCACCAGGGTGCCCTGGGTGGTCACGTGGAGGACGACATTGCCCTTCCCCTCCAGGATGTCCTTTTGCGCCGCATCCCTGAGCAGCGGTCCGATGGCGATCCCGTTCAAAGCCTGCTTCATCGCGAAGCGATTGGTGTTGGCGTCGATGCTGATTGCACCCTTCGTCGCACCCTCGTAGAGGTTCGCCGACAACGGGTCCACCGTGAGCCTGCCGTCCTTTGCCCGCATGTCCACCCGCACATTGGCTGCCTTGATGTTGCTGACCTGGAGCTGGCCAAGCTTGAGGCTGCCATCCACGTCCAGCGGCTTCAGCGCCGACAGATCGATGGGCTGCTCGGGACCGGCGGGCTTGCCCGGCGCGGGCTCTTTCCCCTCCTTCTTCGGTGGCAGGTACTTGTCGACGTTTAGCCGGTCGATGGTCACGTCGAAGTCGTAGGCGGGTGCGGAGAATCGCGTAATGCCGCCCTTC
The DNA here is from genome assembly GCA_036787045.1 of Burkholderiales bacterium. Classification (GTDB taxonomy): domain Bacteria; phylum Pseudomonadota; class Gammaproteobacteria; order Burkholderiales; family SHXO01; genus SHXO01. Next base: position 40,132 of record DAIQQA010000004.1, read on the forward strand.
GCCTTGATGTTGCTCTCGTCGAACTTGGTCACGATGTCGGCGAACACGCGCTCCTTGCCCAGATCGGCACGCACCAGGCCGCTCAGGGGCACCTGCACCGTTTTCTGCGGGATGGCGGGGTTGGTCACGGTGAATCTGGCTGCCAGCTTGGGCAGCTCAAACACCCTGGCCTCCAGATTGCCGCTTACCGGCGTCGTGAGCTGGCCCTTGACCGCGCTGTCCTCCTGCTTGGCGTCCACCTCCAGCGTCAGGGACGCGATCCGGAGCGCCTTCGCGGAACCCTCTACGCCCGAGAGCTCGAGCGCGACATCGGCGCTACGCTGAGCGCCGGCCAGCTTTGCGGTCAATCGCGCCGATTCTCCGCTCGCCTGATCGGGTGTGACGTCGAGCTTGGGTGCGCTCAGGTCCACCTCGATGTTGTCTGCTCCAGCCTTGGCTTTGGCGGTGAACGCCAGGCCCTCGACCAGGATCCGGCTCTGCGCCAGATTCATGCGCACCGCAGGCACGTTCAACTTGCTGTCGGTGAGCTGCATCCCCGCGACCGTCCCGTTTGCACTCAGCGCTAGAGCTTCGATGGCCAGCGCCTCGGGCGTGGATTCGACCGCGGGTGTGGAAAGCTTGAAGTTGTACACGTCCTTGCCACGGCCTGCCTTGCCCTCCAGGCTCAGCCCCGACACTGCCACGCGCTTAGCCGCCACGAGGGCTTCGAGGTCGCCCTTGAGCGCCAGTCCGATATCGTGGAAGTCCAACGCACTGCCAGTGACCGTTGCATCCAGGCCCTTGAAGCTGTGCTGCTGGCTGGCGAGGTCGAAGGTCAGCGTGCCGGCCACCGCTGCAGTGAGGTCGGCCTTCGGTTGCATGCCTTTGACCGTTGCCGTCAGCTCGACCCTGCTCGGGGTTTTCTCGGCGATGCGGCCGGTCTTGAGCTCGACGAGCTCGACAGCGAGGTCGTTGCCGGTGGTTTCGTCCCTCCACGTGACGCGCGAGTTCGTGATGCGCACGCCGCTCACGTCCAGTCGCATCGGTTTGGCCGGCTCGGCCGACGGCGGCGCGGGGGACGGCTCAGGCTTCTCGCCTTTGGCCAGATCGTCGAAGTTGGTGCTGCCGTCCTTGAACTTGACCAGATTCGCGCGCAACCCATCCATGCGCACTTCGTCGACCACGACCTCACGCGAAAGCAGCGGCAGCAGCGCGAGGTACACCTGCGCTTCGTTCAGGCCGGCGAACTCGGTGGTGCCGCTGGGGTCCGACAGGGATACTTTGCCTACCTGGGCCCCGACCTTCGGGAACAGCTTGAGGCCGATGTCCCCGTCGATGGTCAGCGTGCGGCCGGTCTTGTCCTTCACCAGCTGCACGATCTGGGGCTTGTAGTCGTTCGGATCGAATGTGGCGGCAATCACGGCAAGTGCGATGATCACCAGCACGACCAGCCCGGCGAGGGCGTAGAGAAAATATTTGAGCGCTTTCATGGACGCTGGTCCGAACGCCCCGGGACTGCACGCCTGGAGGTGCGGCCCATGGGTGGAAGGAAACTGGAGCGGGCGATGGGAATCGAACCCACGCCTGAGGCTTGGGAAGCCGCCGTTCTACCATTGAACTACGCCCGCCCGCGACCGCACCTCCGTCACTCACGACCGAACCTCCGGAAGGCGCGTGCTAGAATTAGTGTACTGGATTTCGTGCTCTCGTGATTGCCCTGACCATCAATGGCGAGCCGCGCAGCTTCGAGCAAGCCCTGACGGTGGCCGAACTGATCGAGCGGTTGGAGCTCGCGGGCAAACGCGTCGCACTGGAACGCAACGGCGAGATCGTGCCGCGCGGCAGCTTCGCCAGCCAGCAGCTGGCTGACGGTGACCGGCTCGAGATCGTAGTGGCTGTCGGCGGCGGTTAGACGGCCACGAAATCTATCGATAGGATTGACAGGATCAAGCGCAGGACTTGCAGGATTCGAGGACCTCGCGTCGCTCGCGATTTTCACTTAATCCTGAGCAATCCTGTTAATCCTGTCCATTCGGTTTGGGATCGGACATGGATCAACTTGTCATCGCCGGAAAGGCTTACCCATCGCGGCTGCTGGTCGGCACCGGAAAGTACCGCGACTTCGAGCAGACTCGCCAAGCCATCGAGTCAAGCGGTGCGCAGATCGTCACGGTCGCTATCCGCCGCACCAACATCGGCCAGAACCCCAACGAGCCGAGCCTGCTCGAGGCCATCCCGCCGTCGCGCTACACGATCCTGCCCAATACCGCGGGCTGCTACACCGCGCAGGATGCTGTGCGCACGCTGCGGCTGGCGCGCGAGCTGCTCGACGGCCATGCCCTGGTAAAGCTGGAAGTGCTTGGCGATCCGCACACGCTCTACCCCAACGTGGTCGAGACGCTGTCTGCGGCGCAAACACTGGTGAAGGAAGGCTTTCAGGTCATGGTCTACACCTCCGACGACCCGATCATAGCCAAGCAGTTGGAGGAGATCGGCTGCGTGGCCGTGATGCCGCTCGCCAGCCTGATCGGCTCGGGGATGGGCATCCTCAATCCATGGAACCTGCGGATCATCATCGAAAGCGCCAGGGTGCCGGTGCTGGTGGATGCAGGGGTGGGAACGGCATCCGACGCCGCCATTGCGATGGAGCTGGGCTGCGATGGGGTGCTGATGAACACCGCCATCGCGGCGGCGAGCGACCCTGTGCTGATGGCGAGCGCCATGCGCAAGGCCGTCGAGGCCGGTCGCGAAGCCTACCTGGCAGGCCGCATGCCGAAGAAGCTCTACTCGGCCACACCGAGCTCACCCACCGGCGGCACGATCGCGCCCGTCCAAGGCAAGGCAGCCTGATTCGGCTTGGCACCGGGCGCTGAGGCACGGGCCCGGACAGCTCGGGATCCCTAACCTCGGGGCGCCGGCGGAAAGCATAGCAATCAGGTACGGGCCCGGTGACGAAAACCGCACGCAGCGAGACCCCCCCGGTGTCCCCGCAGCCCGCGGGAACACGACCCAGGCCCATTCGCAGCTACGTCCTGCGGCAGGGCCGCATGTCCAACGCCCAGCGGCGCGCCTACGATGAGCTCCTTGCGCGTTATGCAATCCCGTACGCCCCGGTCGCGCTTGATCTGGCTGCGGCCTTCGGGCGTGACGCCCCGACCATCCTGGAGATCGGCTTCGGCATGGGGGAAACGACCGCGGAGGTCGCGCAGTCACATCCCGAGAACAACTACGTGGGTGTCGAGGTGCACTCACCCGGCGTGGGCAGCCTGCTCAAGCTCATCGACGAGCGCAGACTCGCCAACCTGCGAATCATCCAGCACGACGCGGTCGAGGTCGTAGAGCACATGCTCGCTCCGGGCTGCCTGACCGGCATTCATGTCTTCTTCCCCGACCCCTGGCCGAAGAAGCGGCATCACAAGCGGCGGTTGATCCAGCCCCCCTTCGTGCACCTGCTCGCTTCGCGTTTGCGGGTCGGCGGCTATCTGCACCTGGCGACGGACTGGGAGGAGTATGCCGTGCAGATACTGGATGTGGTCAGCGCCGAACCGACCCTGACCAACACGACGGAAGGCTTCGCGCCACGTCCCAGTCATCGCCCGTTGACGAAGTTCGAGGTGCGCGGCAGGAAGCTGGGGCACGGCGTCTGGGACGTCCTGTTTCGGCGCGTCGCGATATAACGCAACCCACCCTCGCCCGGACCCTTCGCCGGGGTTACCGGTCGTCGACCGGTGGCGGCGCCGGCCGGCCTTGCGACAGACACGGAACTTGCTTGAACCGTTGCCGGATCGGCCTCCCGGTGGGTAAGCCGTGCAGCCGGTCCGCAGCTACCTTTGACTGGGCCAAGTCGCCCGATCCTTCGCAAGCGGAGCACTTCCTATGGGTTTGTCCGAGACCATCATGGCCGCCATGATTGGTGCAGTGGCGACGGTCTTCACCGCCACGTTTCAGCTCATGCTGAACTGGCGCAACGCCACCAAGGAGCAGCAGCGCAGGGGGCACGGCGGGCTGCGCTCCTTCCTCTGGATGCTGGCCCTGATGGCAGCGGCAGCAGTGGGCGGGTTCGCCTATGCCGAATACCGCGCACAGGGCAGTCGCGGCGAAGCCGTGGTGCTACGCGAGGAGCTCCAGCGAGAGCTGCACGCGTTGACTACCTCAACGGATCGCCTGGAGAAGCTTACGGCCGCGGCATCGGGCCAGCCGGAGGCAGCCGCGACGGAACAGCGGCAGCGCGGGCTAGAGGGGATCGCCGCGATGGTTACGCTGCCCGCGTGTAAAGGCGCACAGGTGGGATTCGCGACGCAGCGTCCAAACTGCACGGAGCAGGACGCCCTGCAGGTAGCCGTTTGCACACCGGTACCGGCCGGGGCGAGCGTCACCGCAGTGGAGTTGTTCGCCCGACCCGAGGATTCGCACCAACCCTGGACCGAGGCACGGGTCAGCGCAGGACAGGATCTCGGTGGCGGCCGCTTCGCGACCAGTCACTTCGAGCGCGCAGACGCCGATGGCACCAGGCAGGTCTGCCAGCCGTTCGCGCACTGGAGCAGCGACAAGGCACGCACGGTGCGGATCCTGGTGCGCTACGTTATTTGACAGGACGAAGGACGAGGGACGAAGGGCGACGCTGGAGATGCGGGGGTAGAAGCAACCGGATGGTGCAACATCAACCGGGACACCGGCAGACAACCCCCGGCGCCGTTCCTCCTCGCCGCCGGCATCTGGGTGATCTACCGCATCGTCAAGGGGTGGCTGAATCTGATGGACGGGAAGGAGATGGAGGTCAGAGCTGGGGCGTCCGGTAGAGCGTCCGCCCCTTGACCCTGATCTCGGTGTCCACGAGATAGGGACGCAACCCTGCGAGATTCACCTCCATGCCAAGTCCTGGTCGATCGGGGACAGTGACCTGCCCGTTCCCATCCGGCAGCAGGTGATCGCGCGTGATATCCAGCGCGAGCTGCTTCGGCTCTGCCGGGTACTCGCAGATGTCGTGCGCCTGCAACCCGGCGTACGGCTGAAGCGAAGCAGACAGGGCGAGGTGCGAGGTGAAGGTGTGATTCACGTAGGTCACACCGTTGGCTGAGGCGTAGTCGGCGACCTCCTTTGCTACCGAGATCCCTCCTATCCTGCCCGCGTCGATCTGCACATACTTCAGGCCGGCGTGGTCGATCATGTGCCTGGCCATGAAGAAGTTGTGCGAGCCCTCGCCGCCGGCCAAGCCGACCGCACCGCTGTCCAGGGAAAGTGCACGATACTCGTCCAGCGCACGGGACGCGAAGGGCTCCTCGAGCCAGGTAGCCCTCACCCGCTGCAAGGCGGGCAACACCTTGCGCGCTCGCTCGACGTCGGTGTTCCAGACCGTCCCGGCATCGACCAGGAGCACACCGTCCTGGCCCAGCCCCTCGCGTGCCGCCGTGAGCTGCTCCTCGTCGGCCTGCACCGAGCCGTGCCCGAATGGACCCCAGCCGAACTTGGCGGCACGGAACCCCTTGGCGCGCGCTGCCCTCGCCTTCTCCAGCGTCTGCTGCGAAGTGTCGCCGAACAGCACCGAGAAGTAGGGCGTCTTGGGAAACGCGCGCGCCCAGCCCAGCAGCTTCCACGCCGTTCCTGTCACGCTTCATCTGTCACGCCTCACCCCTTCCGCGTACACAGCACCGTGAACCCCTCCCCGATGATCGAGCGGTCGATGGCGCCTGTCAGACCCGCGTCTCGCAGCAATTCCTCCTGCTCCTGGCGCGTGGGGATGACGTTGCCCCAGAGCAGTTCCTCGAAGCCGGTCATCAAGGGGAACCTGAACTCGGGCCGGCGCATCTCCTCCAGTGTGGTGGGGTAGGTCTCGTCCACGATGACCAGCCAGCCGCCGGGCCGCAGCGCCGCCGCCGACTCCCGGATCACACCCGGGCGCAGCGTCGGCGCGATCTCGTGCAGCACCTCGATCATCACTACAGCATCCACGCTGTCCGCCTGTACCGCGGATGCGACCGGACCCTGGCGCGCCTCGACCCGGTCCTTCGCGCCTGCGGCAGCGATCTTGGCGCGGGCGACATTCAAACTGTCGGTTTCGATGTCCACGCCGATCACGCGCGCCTTCGGGAAGGCCTTGGCGAGCTGCAGTAGCAGGTTGCCGGTGCCGCAGCCGACCTCCAGCAGCGCGCCGCCCGTTTCCAGGCGTGCGAGCAGCCCTTCCAGCGCCGGCAGGATCTTCTTCGCGGTAACCACTTGCAGGCCCTGAGTGGACTCGGCGATGGCCTGGTTGAAGTCGTGGCCGCGGCCCTGAAAGGGCTTCACGCTGCCGGTGCGAAACGCGTCCAGGCAGCGTTTGAAGTCGTCCGCTGCCACGTCGGTGCCCAGGCGTACGTAGCCGCCCAGATAGCGCGGGTGCGATGGCGCTGCCAAGATCACGTCGAAGTGCGGCGCAAGCCGGTAGCGCGGCCCCTCGTCGGCGTCGAGCAGCGCCATGCCATACGCCGTCTTGCACCACACGGCAACGTACGGAGCATGCAGCCCTAGCCGGGCGGCTATGTCCTCGGCTGCGACGCCGGGCGTTTCGGCGAGCGCCTTGAACAAGCCAAGACGCACGCCCACGTCGATAAGATGGATCGTGTTGAATCCACGCCGCCATTCGAAGATGCGGGCGACCTGCTGATCCGCGCTGATTGCGTTGGCGTCGGCCATGGGTTCTCCTCCTTTGTGCGGCAAGACTCTAGCAGGTTGCCGTCGGGCCGGCGGCCAGCGCGGTTCATGCTGGCAGGAACAGCTGCAGCAGCTCGTTGAGAAACCGCTGTCCGCGCAGCGTAGGGACGATGCGCTCGTGGTCGCGCTCGATCAGTCCGGCCGACTCCGCGCGCTCCAGCTGCCTCACCACTGCGGCAAGCGGCAACCCCGTGCGCTCCCGGAACATCCCCAGCGGGAAGCCGTCTACAAGGCGCAGCGCGTTCATCATGAACTCGAACGGAAGGTCCGCGGCGGTCACGTCGTGCTCCTCCTGCACCGGCTGACCCTGCAGAGCTCGCTCCATGTACTCGCGCGGGTGCTTGCGGCGCATCTGCCGGAAGATGCGGTGCGGCAGACTCAGTTTGCTGTGCGCGCCCGCGCCGATGCCGAGGTAGTCACCGAAGCGCCAGTAGTTCAGGTTGTGACGGCACTCGCGACCCGACCGGGCGAACGCGGACGTCTCGTAGTGCGCGTAGCCGGCCTGCGTCAGGCGCTCTTCGAGCCGCTCCTGCATGCTGGCGGACAGGTCGTCGTCGGGCACTGTCGGGGGGTGACGGTGGAACCAGGTGTTGGGTTCGATCGTCAGGTGGTACGCGGACACGTGCGTGGGAGCCATGGCGATCGCGCTGCAGATGTCCGCGTCGGCCTGCTCAAGGGTCTGCCCCGGCAATGCATACATCAGATCCAGGTTGAAGTTGTCGAAGTTCCTGCGCGCAATTTCCACGGCCTGGCGTGCCTCGCGGTCGTCGTGAATGCGCCCCAGCGCCTGCAGATGCTGCGGGTTGAAGCTCTGAATCCCGATGGACAGCCGGTTGATGCCCAGCGCCCGAAAGTCGGCAAACTTCTGTGCCTCGAACGTGCCCGGGTTGGCCTCCAGCGTGATCTCCGCATCGGGTGACAGCGGCAGACGCGCGCGGATCACGCAGACGATCTCATCCAGTGCGTAAGCCGAGAGCAGGCTCGGGGTGCCACCGCCGAAGAACACGCTGTGCACGCGCCGGCCCCAGATGAGCGGCAACGCCTGCTCCAGGTCGGCGGTGAGCGCCGCGACGTAGCGCTCCTCGGGAAGGTCGCCACGCGCCTCATGCGAGTTGAAGTCGCAATAGGGGCACTTGCGCACGCACCAGGGGACGTGGACATAGAGCGCCAATGGCGGCAGCGCCTCCAGGGCGATCTCGCCTTGGCGAACGGCAGAGGGGGGAGCCAGCATGGACATCGTCCGGCGAACTGTACCCGCCACGGCAGGCCTTCTGCAATTGGAAGCAAGGCCCGCCGCGACTGGGTAGACTCGCTAGCGCGTGCCGTCTGCACAGGAGAGCCCCTGCTCCAGAAGGACCCCATGAAACAGCGCAATGTCCAGGTCTGCCACAGGCACGCCGCATCCAGCATCCTGAGGCCGCGGTGAGCTTACGCGTCAGGGCCGCAACGGCCGCCGATCTCGAGCCGCTCGCGGAGTTGTTCGACCAGTACCGGCAGTTCTACCAGCAACCGGCCAATCCGCTGCTTGCCCGCCGCTTCATCGCCCAGCGTTTCGAGTGCGGCGATTCGGTGATCCTGGTGGCCGAACGCGACACCATGGGCATCATCGGCTTCTGCCAGTTGTATCCCAGCTTCTGCTCGGTCGCCGCCGGGTCGATCCTGGTGCTGTATGACCTGTTCGTCGCACCAGTGGCGCGGCGCGATGGCGCCGGCCGTGCGCTGCTGCAAGCAGCAGCGGACTACGCCCGAGATTCCGGCGCAGTGCGCATGGAGCTCGCTACGGCCAGATCCAACGCGGCCGCTCAGTCGTTGTATGAATCCCTGGGCTGGGCGCGCGACGAGGTGTTTCTGCACTACACGCTGGCGATCCGCAACTGAGGTACGCTCCGGCCAGACTTGGCATGGATCCGGCTAATGCGTTCCAGGAACGGGCAAGCGCGATGGTGAGACTGCGAAAATCACGGGCAGGGGCTGGCGTGGCCGGCGTGTTCTTCTCGGCAGCGGTCGCGCTTCAGGCCTGGCTGCTGGTCTCGGCCTACACCAACGCGGCGGACTCGGGCGAGGGCGGGGTGTTGCTGTTCGCCTTCACACTGCCCTGGACGCTGCTGGTGCCCGAAGCCATTCTGGACGCGGCCTGGTTCGACGTCATCGGGCCCTGGCTGGCATGGGGCATGATCGCACTGAACGGTTTCCTCGTGTATTGCGTCGCCGGCGGCCTGCGGCTAGGGCGCGCCCGAAAGGCCGACCCGCCACCGGGCCGAGGCTCAGCCAGCGCGTAGTACACTGCGCACACACCAGCGACCCGGACCCGCAGGCAGACGCGATGGACATCCGACTCGAACCGGCGAGCGACGCCGTTCCGCAACCCTTGCCGAAGGAACTGGGCTTCGGGCGCGTGTTTACGAACCGAATGTTCACGCAGCGCTACTGCGTCGAGCGTGGCTGGCACGACGCCACCATCGGCCCGTACCAGGCGCTCACCCTGGATCCCGCCGCCGAGGTGTTCCACTGCGGCCAGATGGTGTTCGACGGCACCAAGGCCTATCGCCGCCCGGACGGCAACCTGAACCTGTTCCGCGTGGAGAAGAACGCCGAGCGGTTCAACCGCTCGGCGGTGCGCCTGGGGATGCCGCCGGTGGATGTGCAGGCGCATGTGCATGCGATCATCGAGCTGGTGCGGCTGGAGCATCGCTGGACGCCGGAGCAGAAGGGCGCGGCGCTCTATATCCGCCCTGTGATGATCGCGCTCGATCGCAGCCTGGAGGTGCGCGCCAGCCGCGAATACCTGCACTACATCATCCTGAGCCCTGTCGGGCCCTACTTCGGCGCCGGCTTCGATCCGGTGTCGGTGTTCGTGTCGGACCAGTTCGTGCGGGCCGTACGCGGAGGAACCGGCGAAGCGAAGACCCCCGGCAACTATGCAGGCAGCCTGTATGGTACGGAGCAGGCACGCGCAGCCGGCTACCAGCAGGTGCTGTGGCTCGACGCCGTCGAGCGCCGGTACGTCGATGAGGTGGGCGCGATGAACATCGCCTTCGTCTACGAGGGGCGGCACATCCGAACGCCCGCGCTCACCGGCAGCATCCTGCACGGCGTCACCCGCGACTCCATCCTGCGGCTGGCGCCGGACCTGGGTTACACGATCGCCGAGGAACGCATCGCCATCGAGGACGTCCTGCGCGATGCGCTGGACGGACGCATCACCGAAGCGTTCGGCATGGGCACCGGTGCGGTGATCGCGCCCGTGGGCAAGCTCGGCTACCAGGGTCGAGAGGTTGCGATCAACCAAGGCCACGCGGGGCCCGTGGCACGGCGCCTGTTCGACGAGCTCACGGGCCTGCAATACGGCCAACGGCCCGACCCCTACGGCTGGACCCGCGTCGTGCGCGTGGCGCAGGCAATCGTCACGGAGCCCCTGGCCGCCAAGTGATCACAGGGCCGCTGCTGACCGGAGGCGGCGTCGGCTTTTCGATTGCCGCGCCGGTCGGACCCATCGGTGCGCTCACCATCCGCCGCACCCTGGCACAGGGCCGGCTCGTGGGCTTCCTTACCGGCCTGGGCGCCGCCACTGCGGACGCCCTGTACGGCGCGGTCGCGGCGTATGGCCTCACTTTCGTTACCGATGCCCTGCTGGCGCAGGAGCTCTGGCTGCGGCTGGGCGGCGGGTTGTTTCTCCTCTACCTGGGCATCCAGACCTTCCGCGCACGCCCCGCCCCCCTAGAGCAGACGACTCCAGCCAGCGGGCTGGTGGCCGCCTACGCCTCGACCTTCGTCCTGACGCTGGCGAACCCCACCACGATCCTCTCCTTCGTTGCCATCTTCGCCGGGCTCCGTCCGCTCGGCGCCGATGGCGACTACCTGGCCGCGAGCCTGTTCGTGCTTGGTGTTTTTCTCGGCTCGGCCCTCTGGTGGCTCCTGCTCAGCACAGGTGTGGGGTTGTTGCGCCACCGTCTCGATCAGGCCGGGCTGCGCTGGGTCAACCGTCTCTCCGGCATCGTGATCGCCGCCTTCGGCATGTACGCCCTGTCCGGGCTCGTGGGTCAATGAGCGACGGCTGCTACGCATCATCGGCACTCTGCAGGGCCGGCACGGTCCAACTCCGTGAGGGCGGAGCGGTCATCGGGCTGGCAGGAGCGTGTGCCGCGCCGTAGAAAGACGGTCGACCAGGATCGCCAGCGCCTTGCCGCGGTGGCTGATGCGGTTCTTCTCCTCCAGCGGCAGCTCGGCGCCGGTCTTGCCCAGGAGCGGATCGAGGAACAGCGGATCGTAGCCGAAGCCGCCGCTCCCGCGCGGCGCGCGCAGGATCTCCCCATGCCACTCGCCCTCCGCGATCAGGGGCTGCGGATCCTGGGCATGGCGCACTAGCACCATCACGCAGTAGTAGTGGGCGCGGCGCGCCTCGGTGTGCGCGAGCAGATCGAGCAGATACTGGTTGTTGCGCTCGTCGGACGGCGTCTCGCCCGCGAAGCGTGCGGAGCGCACGCCCGGGGCGCCGTCCAACGCGTCCACGCATATCCCGGAGTCGTCGGCCAGTGCCGGCAGACCGGCATGCACACTCGCGTGCCGGGCCTTCGCCAGCGCATTCTCGATAAAGGTCCCGTACGGCTCCTCGGTCTCGGGCACGCCGTAGTGCGACTGCGGGATCACCTCGAGGTCCAACGGGACGAGGAGCGCGCGGATCTCCCGGATTTTTCCCGGGTTGTTGCTTGCCAGGACCAGTCGCTTCACTTCCCCTCTTCCCTAACCACAGAGGCACAGAGGCACAGAGAAAGGTCTGTAGACGCGAAGAGCGGCCCGCGCCAGCAAACAGCGAAAGTCGCCTGCGCCACTTGCCGGGTCCTCGTTGTCGCAGTTCTCTGTGCCTCTGTGGTTCATGTCAGACACCGAGCGCGGCACGCTGTGCAGCAACCAGCCGGGATATGCCGCCCGCGGCAAGATCGACCATCGCATCCAGCTGCGCCCGGCTGAAAGGCTCGCCTTCGGCGGTACCCTGCAGTTCCACGATCCCGCCACTGCCGGTGATCACGACGTTCATGTCCGTCTCGCAGGCCGAGTCCTCCTCGTAGTCCAGGTCCAGCACCGGCACGCCACGGTACATGCCCACGGACACTGCGGCGACGAAGTCGTCGATGGGCCACTGCGTGATGAGCTGGCGGTCGAGCAGCAGCCGTGCCGCATCGTGCAGCGCGACAAAGGCGCCGGTAATACTGGCGGTGCGCGTGCCGCCATCGGCCTGGATCACGTCGCAGTCGACCTGGATGGTGCGCTCGCCGAGCAGCGCGAGGTCGGTCACCGCCCGCAGGCTGCGGCCGATGAGGCGCTGGATCTCCTGGGTCCGCCCGGATTGCCGGCCAGCGGCCGCCTCGCGCTGGATGCGCGTGCCGGTCGAGCGCGGCAGCATCCCGTACTCGGCCGTCAGCCATCCCTGCCCTTTGCCTTTGAGGAAGGGGGGCACCTTGTCGTCGATGCTGGCGGTGCAGAGCACTCGGGTGTCCCCGAACTCGACGAGAACAGAGCCCTCCGCGTGGCGGGTATAGGCGCGGGTGATGCACACCGGGCGCAATTGGTCGGGGGCGCGTCCGCTCGGGCGCATGGGTAATCCAGTCCGGGGGCAGGCGATCCGGCGGGCCCGGATCTTGCCAGTGGAATATGTGCTATCTTTCCTGGCCGCCATTGTGGTATCTCACCTGCCCGAAGTAAAGCGGGAATGCTCGGGGACGCCGTGGTGCTACCGCCTCGCGCGCCCTGCGCCAACCCGGGCCGGCGAATGCGACAGCAGGGTCGGGCCCAAGCGCGGCTGAAGGACGCAACGCACGCCATCTGCGCAGGCACGGCCGCTCGCCCCGGGCGGCAGCGGCGCACATGCGCGCAAGCGCCTGCTTCGGTGACAGCTCGCATTGGATGGGCCGCCCCCGGAACCGCCTGCGGGCCGGGTGCAAACACACTTTCGGGTGGGAACGCGTGATCTACAGCATGACCGGCTACGCCGCCCTGAGCGAGGAGCTTGCGCTCGGTACGCTCGGCGTGGAAATCCGGTCCGTGAACCACCGCTATCTGGACCTGGCCTTCCGGCTGCCGGACGAGCTGCGCTCCTTCGAGCCGGCGCTGCGGGAGATGGTCGCCGCCCGCCTGACCCGGGGCAAAGTGGAGTGCCGCGTCGGGTTTCAGAAAGGCGCCGCGAGCCAGGTCTCGCTGCAGCTCAACACGGGGTTGCTGGATCAACTCGTTGAGCTCGACCAGCGGGTGCGGGCGCACCTGCCTGGCAGCGCGCCGCTGTCCGCAAACGACGTGCTGCGCTGGCCGGGGATCCTGGAAACCGACGCGCTTCCCCTCGAGGAGCTCAAGGACCGCACGCTGGGGCTGCTGGACCGGACGCTGCTCGAGTTCCAGCAGTCGCGTGCGCGGGAGGGCGAGAAGCTCAAGGGCGTGCTGCTCGATCGGGTGGCGCGCATGGAGCAGTTGCTGGCGCGGGTCAAGCCGAAAATCCCGGTGCTGGTCGCTGCCTATCAAGAGCGGCTGGTTTCGCGCCTGCGCGACGCCGGGGTGGAGGTGGATGAGGACCGCATCAGGCAGGAGCTGGTCCTGTTCTCCAGCAAGGTGGACGTGGAGGAGGAGCTGTCGCGCCTGGGCACCCATCTGTCCGAGACCCGGCGCATTCTCGCCAACGGCGGCGCAGCCGGCAAGCGGCTCGACTTCCTCATGCAGGAGCTCAATCGGGAGTCCAATACGCTGGGGGCAAAGTCGGTAGATATCGACGTCTCCCAGGCCTCGGTGGAGCTGAAGGTGCTCATCGAGCAAATGCGTGAACAGGTGCAAAACATCGAGTGAGGCGAGAGGCGTGAGGCGTAGGACCAGCGGGTACGCAGATGAAAGCGTTCTGCACGACGTTGTCGGAGTGTCGCCTACGCGCCGGAGCGCAGCGCACCGACTGGTGCGGACTGCTTCGCCTCACGCCTCACGCCTCACGCCTCACGCTTTGCGCCTCACGCCTCACGCATGACAGGCAATTTATTCATCGTCTGCGCCCCCTCCGGCGCCGGCAAGACCAGTCTGGTCAACGCCCTGCTCGAGCGTGAGCCGGACATCGAGCTGTCGGTGTCCCACACCACGCGGGCACCGCGCCCAGGCGAAGTGGACGGGCGCGAGTACCATTTCGTCTCGCGCGAGCAGTTCCTGGCGATGGCGCAGCGCGGCGAGTTTCTCGAAAGCGCGGAGGTACACGGCAACTTCTACGGCACCTCGCAGGATTGGATCAATGAGCGGCGGCGCGAGGGGCACGACATCCTGCTCGAGATCGACTGGCAGGGCGCACAGCAGGTGCGGCGCCTGATCCCCGAGGCCGTGGGGGTGTTTATCCTCCCGCCCTCGCTCGAGGTCCTGCGCAGACGCCTGACCGCACGCGGACAGGACAGCCACGAAGTGATCGAGAAGCGGCTGGCCAACGCGCGTGAGGAGATCGACCATGTGGAGGAGTTCGACTATGTTATTATCAATCAGACTTTTGAGGTTGCGGTGGTCGATCTGGTCAGTATCGTGCGCGCGCAGCGCCTGAAGATCACAGCGCAATTGACCCGTCACCGAGAATTGATCAACGCAATGAAGTGAGGCTGCCATGGCCCGCATCACCGTGGACGACTGCCTGAGACAGATCCCCAACCGCTTCGTGCTCACCCTTGCGGCGACCTATCGTGCACGCCAGCTCACGCAGGGCGCCTCGCCGTTGATCGACGGCGCGAGAGACAAGCCGACCGTCACGGCGCTGCGAGAGATCGCAGCCGGCAAGGTCGGGACCGAGATCCTGAACAAGGGTCAGGCCTGACCGCGAGTCTGCCCGTGCCTGTCCTCCAACGCCCCGTTCCCATACCAGGCCGCGACCGGCTCGACTGACACGTTCCAGGCGAAACCAGCGGACCGAGGCAGACCGATCATGTCCGAGGCCGAGCTTCTGATCCGCGACGCCTCCAGCTACCTCAAGCCGGAGGACCTCACTCAGCTTCGCTCCGCCTACCAGTTCTCGGAGGCCGCGCACGACGGCCAGTTCCGGCGCTCCGGCGAGCCCTACATCTCCCATCCGGTAGCGGTCGCCAGCATCCTGGCGCAGTGGCACCTGGATTCCCAGGCGCTGACCGCCGCTCTCCTGCACGACGTGATGGAGGACACCACCGTCACCAAGAGCGAGCTGGTCGAGCGTTTCGGCAAGCTTGTGGCGGAACTGGTGGACGGCGTCTCCAAGCTCGACAAGATCGAGTTCGAGAGCCAGGAGCAGGCCCAGGCCGAGAACTTCCGCAAGATGTTCCTGGCGATGGCGCGCGACGTGCGCGTCATTCTGATCAAGCTCGCCGACCGCCTCCACAACATGCGCACGCTGGACGCGATGCACCCGAAGAAGCGGGCGCGCATCGCCCGGGAGACGATCGAGATCTACGCGCCGATCGCCAACCGGCTCGGCCTCAACGGGCTGTACATGGAGCTGCAGGAGCTCGCCTTCCAGAACCTCTACCCGAACCGCTATCGCGTGCTCAAGCGCGCCGTCGAGGTGCAACGCGGCAACCGCAAGGAAGTCGTGGAGAAGATCCTCGACGCCATCGTTCAGCGACTCGACGACGCCGACATCGAGGCCCAGGTCGGCGGACGAGAGAAGAACCTCTACAGCATCTACAAGAAGATGCAGGAAAAGAACCTGTCCTTCTCCAAGGTGCTGGACATCTACGGCTTCCGTGTCATCGTCAAGGACACTCCGGCCTGCTACCTGGCTATGGGTGCCCTGCACCAGCTCTACAAGCCCATCCCGGGCAAATTCAAGGACTACATCGCCATTCCCAAAGCCAACGGCTATCAGTCGCTGCACACCACCCTGTTCGGTCCCTTCGGCAGCCCGATCGAGATCCAGATCCGCACCGCAGAGATGCACCGCATCGCCGAGGCCGGGGTAGCATCCCACTGGCTGTACAAGAGCACCGACGCCAGCCTGAACGAGCTGCAGCGCAAGACCCATCAATGGCTGCAGAGCGTGCTGGAGATGCAGTCGGAGAGCGCCGATTCGGTCGAGTTCCTCGAGCACCTCAAGGTCGACCTGTTCCCCGACGAGACCTATGTCTTCACGCCCAAAGGCAAGATCATGGCCCTGCCCCACGGCGCCACCTGCGTGGACTTCGCCTATGCCGTGCACACCGATATCGGCAACCGCTGCGTGGCGGCAAAGGTCAATCACGAGTTGGTGCCCCTGCGCATCGAGCTGAAGAACGGCGACCGGGTGGAGATCATCACGGCAGCGCACGCCAAGCCCAACCCCGCCTGGTTGAACTTCGTGATCACCGCCAAGGCGCGCCACCACATCCGCCACTTCCTCAAGACCATGCAGTACGAGGAGTCGGCGCAGCTCGGCGAGCGGCTGCTGGCGCAGGCGCTCTCGGCCCTCGGCGGCACCGCGAAGAACGTCCGGGACGGCGACTGGGAGCGGGTCCTGAAGGAGACCGGGGTCAAATCCAGGCAGGAGGTCCTGGCCGACATCGGCCTGGGCAAGGTGCTGGCCATCGTCGTGGCGCGAAAGCTCCTGCCCAGCGGCCACCCCGATACCTCGCGCGCGCCGGTCGCCCCGGGTCCGGTGGTGATCCGCGGCTCCGAAGGCATGGCTCTGCAGTTCGCCAAGTGCTGCCACCCGATTCCCGGCGACCCGATCATCGGGTTCATCAAAAAAGGCCGCGGCATGATCATCCACACGCACGACTGCCCGGTGATCGGTAAGATGAAGCGCGAGCCGGAGAAGTGGCTGGACGTGGAATGGGCTCCGGAGACGCGCAAGGCGTTCTCGGTCAACATCAAGCTGCTGGTGTCCAACCAGCAGGGTGTGCTCGCCAAGGTGGCAGCCGAGATTTCCCAGAACGACTCGAACATCGAGAACGTCAGCGTCGAGCCCGGCGACAGTCCAGCCTACAGCAACATCCACTTCACGCTGCAGGTGTACAACCGCCTGCATCTGGCGCAGACCATGCGCGGCCTGAGGCGGCTGCCCGAAGTGATCAGAATCACGCGGCTGAAGGGCTAGGCTCCAGAGATCACCGGCTCCAAGATCAGCCGACAATCGACGCCATAATCAACAACACCAGTGCCTCGGCCTAGAAGCTAGAGCCTGCGCGCAGAAACGCAAGCCCATGGAGCTCTTCTCTCCTCAGTTCTTCTCCGCCCTCCTGGCGATCATCGTCATCGACCTGGTGCTTGCCGGCGACAATGCCATCGTCATCGCGCTCGCGGCCCGCAAGCTGCCCCAGCACCTGCAGATGAAGGCCGTGCTATGGGGCACGGTCGGCGCCATCGCCGTCCGCGTTGCGATGACGTTGATCGTGGTCGCCCTGCTCAGGGTCCAGGGACTGATGCTCGCCGGCGGCCTCCTGCTGGTATGGATCGCGTACAAGCTGCTGGCCTCGGACGATGCCGGGCACGACGACACCGGGCAGGCGGTCAAGGCCAAGATCACCGGCTTCTGGGCCGCCATCCGGACTATCGTCATCGCCGATGCCGTGATGGGCCTCGACAACGTCCTGGGCGTGGCGGGCGCGGCACAGGGCAGTTTCCTCCTGGTGGTCCTCGGGCTGCTCATCAGCATCCCGATCATGGTCTGGGGCAGCACACTGATCCTGCGGCTGGTGGACCGCTTCCCGGTCATCGTCTACCTCGGTGCCGCGGTGCTCGCCTGGACCGCCGCGCGCATGATCCTGGGCGAGCCGTGGGTCAAGGAGCGCATCGTCGGCCTGCCCTGGCTGGCCTGGGTAGTGGACGTCATCATCATCGGCGGCGTCCTGCTCGCTGGCTGGCTGCGCGATCGCAGGGCGAGGCGCCAGGGTCTGGTTCTCCCCGAGCGCCCGGACGACAGGGCCGCAGCACCGGGAGCCGCCAACAGCGGGGCGAACCCCTCTGTAACGACGCAGCAGCGCGATTGACCTGAATCAAGCCCCGCGCAGCGGATTCGTCGGAGAATTTTTGTTGTGTGGGGTAGTGCTGCAAGCTGGCATGCTCCGCGCTATAGTTTGCTTCGCAGCACCATTCCTGACCGGTGTGGTGGGCGTTGTCCTTGTTCCTCCGGAGTCCGGTATGACGAGACTGATGACAATCCTGGTCGCCGCCGGGGCGGCGCTGGCCCTGTTCGTTACCGAAGCCTCCGCCGCCGACCAGGACGCAGCAGCCCTGCCCGAAAAGCCCCAGGCGAGCGTGCAGAAGCTGGTGCGGCACGAGACTCTCGAGCTCCCCGGCTTGACGGCCTGCCACCAGTGTGAATGGCGCCCCCATCTCCATGAGCAGGCGGCCGCCGATCAATGCGGGGTTTCGGCCGATGGCACTGCGAAGGTCGGGCAGTTCGAGTGCGGCTTCTCGCCGGACTGCGAGCGCGTCTGTAACTTCCTGAGCTGCGTACAGTAGCGCTCGACCGATACGTAACGGCCGGGCAGCCAGCGATACCGCACGGGCGTCGCCAGCCGGCAACGTTCAAGCCGCCTAGTACACTGCCACGCCTTGGGCGGTGCCTGCCTATCTACCTGTAACAGCTACCTTTCCCTCCCGTGGTACAGGCATTGCAATGGTGCGGTAATCGCATTCGCATGGGCGCAGGGAAAGCAATGAACAGGGTTTCCGAGAGGACTTCCAGAACACTCGGCCAGATGCTGCGCAGTGGCATGGAAGACGCGGTAGCTGTAGCAGTGGTGGGACTGGTGGTGCTGGGGGTCGGGGGGCTGGTGTACAAGCTGCTCAACCCGGGCGGTTGGCTCAGCGACTGGCTGGGCAGGCTCTGGGACAAGAGTCCCGGGCTGGTCTGGGTGGTCGGGTTTGCCGGAGCTGCCGTAGTGATACTCGGCAAACACCTCTACGATCGCAACCCGCGGGGCAACTCCGCCCGCGGCAATCTGGTGGTCTACGCCTTCCTGGCGCTGGGCCTGTTCTTCTTCTTCAAGCTGATCGTCATCGGGTCGCTGTAACCGCAAGTCGCCGGAACTAGACAGAAAAAAGCTCGGCCGGAAGTACAGTTAACGTCCGGCGCGGTGTTTTGCGTCGTCTCGCAACAACAACCGGCCGCGCAGCCCCGCGAGCGGCCTCTATGGCCACTCGCCGGTTGCATGATGCGCAGCTGCGGGTTGGTGCACGCGCCGACACTCAGCCTGGCCGCTGCATCTTGCAGGTGCTCGGTGTCGCGGTGTCTTTGGCCTCGACCCGGCCTTCGCTGCGGAATCCGAAGCCAGTCCGCTCCAGATCCCATTTCACGCCCGCGCTGCCGGCCTTGGCGAAGGTCGACACGTACATGGGCTGAAGGAGCTGGTGGTTGTCCGCCCGCATCGTCACCTCGCCCGTGAAGGTCTTGAACTGCATGCCCTCCAGCGCCCGCGCCACTTTCAGCGGGTCGGTCGACTTGCTGTCGCTCATCGCCTTGGCCACCATCTCCACGACGTTGTAGGCAGCCAGCCAGACGAAGTCGTCCTTCGATTCCGGGAAGCGCTTGCGGTACGCCTGCACCATGGCGTCCGATCTCGCGTCGCCGACGTTGCTGTGCCAGTGACTGACCTGCTTCACGTGGTCGGCGCCGGCCTCACCAATCGCCGTCGGGCCGCCCGCAATGCCCGCGTAGTAGGTGTAATAGTCCACTTTCAGCCCGGCCTCCTTGCCGGCCTTGACCAGCAGGGCGAGGTCCGCGCCCCAGTTGCCGGTGACCACGGTATCGGCGCCCGAGGCGTTGATCTTGGCAATGTACGGAGCGAAATCCTTGACCTTGCCCAGCGGGTGCAGGTCGTCGCCGACAATCTGGATGTCTGGCCGCTTCTTGGCCAGCATTTCGCGCGCAGCCTTGGCTACCGCCTGACCGAAGGAGTAGTCCTGGTTCAACAGGTACACCTTCTTGATCTTCTTCTGCGTGGCCATGTAGCTCACCAGCGCAGCCATCTTCATGTCCGCATCTGCATCGAAGCGGAAATGCCAGAAGTTGCACCGCTCATTGGTGAGCGCCGGATCGACTGCGGCGTAGTTGAGGTACAGGACCGGACGGTCGGGGTTGCGTGCGTTATGCTTCGCGACCGCGTCGGACAGCGCACCCGCCACCGCCGAGGAGTTGCCTTGCAGCACATAGTGCACGTCCTGGTCGATGAGCTGCTTCAGCGCATTCAGGGCCTCCTGCGGATTGGCCTTGCTGTCCATCGGCACCAGCTCGAACTTGTCGCCGTTCGCGCCGCCCCGCGCATTCAGATCCTCGACCAGCATGGTGAACCCGCGCAGGCCCTGCTCGCCGACGTTGGCGAATGGCCCCGACAGCGGGTCGATGTAGCCGATCTTCACCGTCCCTGCGGCAGCCGGCAGGCTCAGCGCCAGCACGGCCAGCGCACCGGTCAGCTTCTTCGCGAGGATCAAGCGGGTAGTGGGCAACGGCATGGAAACTCTCCTCCTGTGGGGGGATTGGAATGGGACCGACTGCGGAAGAACGATCGGGTAGGACCGCGGTTCACACGCCCACGGAAGCCAGCATGGAGTAGTCGACGCGGCTGCGGCGGCGCACCGGATTGCTCAGGCTGCCCAGACCATCGATACGACACTCCGCGATGTCATCGTGCTCGATCACGACCGCGCCGGGCGTGCCGGTGCTGAGAATGTCGCCCGGGTAGAGGGTCATGACATGCGAGTGGAACGCGACCAGGTAGGCCGGCGTGAAGGCCATGTTGGCCACCACATTCTCTCGGTGCAGCGCACCGTTGCACCAGGTGCCGACATTCAGCCGCATCACGTCGAGCACTTCCTCCGGAGTGATGAGCTCCGGCCCGAACGAGAAGAACGTGTCGAAGTTCTTCGCGCGCGTCAGGAAGCGCGGGTTGCGTTGCAGGATGTCCTCAGCGGTCATGTCGATCACCAGGCAATAGCCTGCGATCACGGCGGTGAAGTCGTCCTCGGCCACGTCGCGGCACTTCCTGCCGATGATCACCCCCAGCTCCGCCTCGGCCGTGACGCGCTCGGACTCGGGAGGCAGCTCGATGGTGTCGCCCGAGCCGATGACGGTGTGATCGCCTTTCATGAAGGAGGCCGGCTCGGTCGGGAACGGTGCGGCCAGGTCGGCAGCGTGATCCCGGTAGTTGAGCCCAATGCCCCAGATCTTGCGCGGGCGGCGGTATAAGGGGCCGTACTGTACCGTGGCGGCCGGCAATGCGCCGGGCGTGCGCTCGGCGTCGCGTAACAGGACAGGGCTCAGGCCCTGCTCGATCAGCGCCAGCACCTCGGTCGGCCAGGCGCGCCCGAGATGGGCATTGATCCGTGCGACGGGCACGATGCCGTTGCCCGTCACGACGGCAGCCGTCTCCGCGCCGTCGAGCCGGATGGTGCAAAGGCGCATGGGCCTTCCCCTCGATGTCGATCAGCCCCGGATTCTACTCCGAGAGGCAGCCGCGCACGCCTGACGCTAGGCCAGGTAAGACACCCCGAACCAGCCTGCAGCGTCGGTCCACATCCGACGCTGGGCGAAGCCGGCGTCGCGCGCCAGCGCGGCGAACTCCTCCGGGGCGTACTTGTACGAGTTCTCCGTGTGGATGGTTTCGCCGGCGCGGAAGGTGAATGAGGCGTCCTGCACCTGCACCCGCTGGTCACGGCGGCTCACCAAGTGCATCTCGACGCGCCCGCGCGATTCGTCGTAGAACGAGAAGTGCCGGAAGGCCTCGAGCGAGAAGTCAGCACCCAGCTCGCGGTTGATGCGCGCGAGCATGTTGAGGTTGAACTGTGCCGTGTAGCCCTCGGGGTCGTTATAGGCGAGGTCCAGGATCGGCTTGGGTTTCTTCAGGTCCACTCCGATGAGCGCAGCGCCCCCCGGGCCCACTACCGCTCTCGCCCGTCGCAGAAAGGCGGCCGCGTCCTCGCGGTCGTAATTGCCGATGCTCGACCCGGGAAAGAACATCACGCGCCGCGCATTGGACGGGAGGGCCAGAGCATCGATACCGGAGTCGAGGTAATCAGCATGCACTGCACGCACCTCGAGCCAGGGGTACTCCCGCGCGAGCTCCTGCGCCGCAGATACCAGCGGCACGCGTGAGATGTCGTAGCCGGCGTACAGGCGCGGTCGCAGTGCAGGCAACAGCAGCCGCACTTTCTGCGCCCCGCCCGCACCCGGTTCCAGGAGGGCGCAGCCCGTTCCCAGCGCAGCTGCGATTTCTTCCGCACGCCGGGTCAGGATCGCAGTCTCGGTTCGGGTCAGGTAGTAGGCCGAGGTGCGGCAGATGGCGGCGAACAGCTCGCTGCCGCGGGTGTCATAGAACAGCTTCGCTGGCAGCGACTTCGGCCGGCGCGACAGCCCCGCCACGACCTCGTCGCGCAGCGAGGCGACACGCGGCGCGAGATCGACCACGGCCAGGTTGGGCGGCGCCGTCAGGGCGGCGTCGGGAATGTATGGCATGGTGGCGCGCAGCGCCGGCAGGGACGCGGGCAGGGGGGCTCGCGCGTGCGCCGGGCAGTGCACATTTGAACAAATAGAAGTAACGGATGATGGCACAGACCGCCGGTCCTGTCCCGGAGAAACTCAATGGCGTAGCGCCAGCGGCTCGGCGCCGACCGTTCGCGACAGGCGCCACGTCCCCAGCCACGCCCAGCCGCTCCCGGACGCCTGCAGTTCCCGCGTGCGCAGCGTCGAGGGCTCCAGCGCAGTCACCAGCAGCAGTCCTGCCGCGGAGAGCTGGAGCGACTCCCCCGAGGCAACGAACAGGTCGCGCACCTCACCGGTTTGGGTCACCCACAACAGACCGGATAGGCACACGATCTCCACGTGGCTGCGCGAACGAATCCGCAGCGACGCGTCCGGCTCCAGATTCAGTGTGGCACTCGCCCCGTAGATGTGCATGGCGATAGTCTAGGCACCCGGCAGGCGACGACACAGCCATACGGGAATACAATTTGAACCGGTACAGATCTCCGACGGCGGTGACTGTGCCGGTCCGGGCATACGGCGTCTGTGCCTACCGGACAACACTGAGGGCCCTGAAAATGCGGCTCATGTGCAGGGACTGTTCTCTGCTTCATCCCCGTGTCTCTACGGTTAGTAAGCTCCGGATCCGGACATGAACGCCCCTGCCCATCTCTACCAGGAACTGGCCGCACGCCTTGCCGAGGCGATCTACGCCGGCAGCTTGAGAGCCGGCGACCGCCTGCCCTCGGTGCGGCGCCTCTCCGAGCAGCACGGCGTGAGCATCGCCACGGCTGTGCAGGCGTATCGGGCGCTGGAGAACCAGCGTCTGATCGAGGCACGGCCCAAGTCCGGCTACTTCGTCCTGTCCAAGCCCAGGAAGCTGGCGGAACCAGCGCCATCGCGCCCGCCGGCCACGCCCCGGTTCGTCGGTGTGAACAAGTTCGTCATGGAGTATCTGGCGTGCTCGCACCTCCCTGGCGTGGCGCCGCTTGGCTGTGCGACGCCCAGCGAAGAGCTCTACCCGGCAGACAAGCTGCTGCGCCTGGCCGCGGCAATCGCGCGGCGTCAGCCGAATGTCGCTTCGCGTTATCTCATGGACACCGGCAACGCCAGGCTGAAGAGCGCCATTGCGCGACGCGCCGTGGAATTCGGCTGCACCCTTGCCCCCGAGGATGTCGTCGTCACTAACGGCTGCACCGAGGCGCTCAACCTGGCGCTGCGCGCAGTGGCCGGGCCCGGCGACACCATCGCGCTGGAGTCGCCTACCTACTTCACGCTCCTGCAGATCATCGAGAGCCTGGGCATGAAGGCGCTGGAAGTGCCGACCCACCCGCGCGACGGCATCTCCCTGGACGCGCTCGACCTCGCCACGCAGAAGCCCGGTGCGGTGAAAGCAGCACTGGTGATCAGCAACTTCAGCAACCCGCTCGGCAGCCTCATGCCCGAGGAGAGCAAGCGCAAGCTCGTGCGGCTGCTGGACAGCCGCGGCATCCCGCTGATCGAGGACGACATCTACGGCGACACCTACTTCGGCCGCTCACGCCCGTTCGTGGCGAAGGCATTCGACACCAGCGGCAGTGTGCTTCTGTGCAGTTCCTTCAGCAAGAGCCTGGCGCCGGGCTTCCGGATCGGCTGGATCGCACCCGGGCGCTTCCAGCAGCAGGTGGAACTGCTCAAGTTCATCAACTCCATCGCCACGCCCGAGCTACCGCAGCTTGCCATCGCCGAGTTCATGGCCAATGGCGGCTATGACCATCACCTGCGCAGGCTGCGCGCGGCGTTCGCGACACAGGTGCAGCGAACCTCGGAGGCGGTGGCGGAGTATTTCCCCGCCGGGTGCAGGATCACACAGCCAGCAGGCGGCTTCGTGCTGTGGGTGGAGATGCCCGCAGCCGTGGATGCGGTGCGCCTGTTCGAGCTGGCCCGCGATGCATGCATAGCGGTGGCGCCCGGGCCGATGTTTACCAACACCGGCAGGTTCCGCAACTTCATGCGCCTGAACTGCGGGAACGTTTGGTCCTCGCAGATCGAGCGCGCCATCATGCGGCTGGGCGAGATGTGCAGGCGCCTGGCGGACGCTTAAAGAGGAAACCTCACCGCAGTGAATTGGGCACTAGGCTTTGGTGAGAAATAGCGGCGCAGCGAGCACCCCCTGCGCAACCGCCGCCAACCCATACAGCAGAGCAGTGGCCGTGGCCTGATCGCCCGGCACACCGAACAGCCCGAACACCAGAACGGCCGCAAGCTCGCGTGTGCCGAAGCCAGCCACGCCGAACGGCAGAGCCGCCATGATGAAGATGGGCGCAGCCGCCGCCAGCATGTTGAGGTATGACAGCTCGACGCCAACCGCGCGGGCGCACACCCACAGAGTTCCCGCTGACAGGACCTGCACGGCGACGGACAGCCAAAGCGAACGCAACAGCGCTTTTCGTTCGGTGCGAAGCCGGTTGCGCAGTGCTTCCAAGCTGTCGGCGAGCCTCGCCAGAGCGGCCACCGGCACGGCGCGCACCCACCCAGTGGGCCATGGGATCAGCGGCGCCAGGGCAATCCCGGCGAGCAGCAGGATGTAGCCGCCCAGGCCTGCCGGCAGCGCTGCTGCTCTGGCCATCCCAGCTGCCACCATCCCGGCCGCCGCCAGCAGCGACATCACGCAGAGCACCCACAACCCGCTGAAGCGATCGAAGAACACCGACAACGCCGCGCGCAGGAAAGGGTTGCCCAGACCCGCGAGCTGGTAGCTGCGCAGCAGATCCCCCGACAGCGTGGCCCCCGGCAGCAGCATGTTGGTGGTGATGCCGCGGGCATACATCAGGAGCAGGCGGCCGGTCGGGGCGATCAGCCCCAAGGCGCGGGCGATGGCAGCCCAGCGGATGGCGGAGACAACGTTGGCGGCAATCGCCAGCAGGACCGCGAGAACAAACCAGCGTCTATCCGTCTCGGCGAGCTTGTGTGCCAGCGCCGGCGGATCGGCATACCACACCACCAGCGCCAGCAGTGCGAGCCCGCCACCGATGCGCAGCGCGAGCTTGAGACCGCGCCGGTGCTGCGCTTCCGGTCTCGGCGCCTCAGACGGAGGCGCGGGTTGCGGCATCGCTGGAAGCGGTACGCCGGCGCAGACGAGGGGTCGGGCGCAGGACGTACTGGGAGCGTCCCTGGGGCTCGTGGTAGATGCGGGTCAACAGCTCGCCGAGCACGCCCGTGGCCACCAGCTGCACGCCGATCAGCAGCAGCAGCGCGCCCAGCAGCAGCAGGGGGCGCCCGCCGATGGAGTGACCCAGCACCAGCTTGTCGAAGGCGAGATAGGCGAGGATCAGGCCGCCGACCAGTCCGAGGGCCACGCCCACCCCGCCGAACGCATGCATGGGCCGGTGCAGGAAGCGCATCAGGAACTTGATCCACAGCAGGTCGAGCACGACGCGCACGGTGCGATCGATGCCGTACTTGGACTTGCCGCGGGTGCGCGGGTGATGCCGCACCGGCACCTCGATCACCCGGGCGCCGACATCCGCGGCGAGCGCAGGGATGAATCGATGCAGCTCGCCGTAGAGATGCAGGTCGCCGATCACCTGGGCCCGGTACAGCTTGAGCGCGCAGCCGTAATCGTGCAGCTTGACGCCGGTCACGCGGGAGATGATGCGGTTGGCGATCAGGGACGGGATCTTGCGCGAGAGGGTGCGATCCTGCCGGTCCTTGCGCCAGCCCGAGATCATGTCCACGTCCGGACGCTCCTCCATGAGTTGCAGCAGCGCAGGCACGTCATCGGGATCGTTCTGCAGGTCGCCGTCGAGCGTGACGATGTACTCGCCGCGCGCCGCGTCGAAGCCGGCCTGCAGCGCAGCAGACTGGCCGTAGTTGCGGATCAGGTAAAGGGGCTTGAACCAGGGACGGGTCTCGGCCAGCTCCGCCATGACGTGGGCCGACGCATCGCGCGAGCCGTCGTCCACGCAGATCAGCTCGAAGCTGCGGCGGCTGCGCGCCATCGCCGCCCCCACGCGCTCCACCAGATCCGGGAGGTTCTCTTCCTCGTTGTAGATGGGTATGACGACTGAAACCTGGGGCTCGGTGCTCATCGATGGAATTCTAGCCTGCATTTCATGAGGGGTTAGTTCCGGCCTGCGCCGCCGCGCCACAGCGCCACGCCGGCAGCTGCCAAGACCGCGACGGCTAAGCCGCGCAGGAACCAAGCCGCCTGCGGGTAGCCGCCATCGTGGCCGATCAGCAGCGCGGCCGCGCACCCGGCCAGGATCGCGCCCAGCAACCACTGCACTACGCGCAAATGCGCTGGCGCCGGAAAGCGGCGGGCAAGCGCCAGGCCGGCGACTGCGGCGAGCCAGCCGCCAAATGCACCGCCCAGGAGGTCGAGCGGCCAGTGCACACCGACCACCGCGCGCGACGCTGCGGCAGCCAACCCCACGAGTAGTGCGACAGCGAACGCGAGCCGCGAGCCCAGCCCGAGCGCGATCAGGCCAGCAACGAAGAAGCTGGTGGTGGCATGCCCCGAAGGAAACGACCGCGTCGAATATGCCGGACCGATAACATGCACCGCCTCGCCCAGGACGCCGGGCGGGCGGGCGATCTCGAGCCATGGTTTCAGGCCGTGCACCCAGGCAGTGGCGAGCAGACCGCCGAGCGCGAGCGCCCACAGCAGGTCTGGCCGCCGCCGCCACAACGGCAGGCAAAGCGCAAGCGCTACGGCGGTGTCGCCCAGCACAGTGACGTTGGCCCATAGCGCATCACTCGTGGCAGGGCCGAGGGCATTGAGGACCAGGAACAGCCGGTGGTTCCAGTCGGCGGCAGCCAGCAGCACGAATGCGACAAGCGCCGCCACCGGCACCAGCCAGGCAGCAGGTGACGACAGGGGGAAGCCCGCACGCCCCGCCGCAGTCACGGCCGGATCCTCACCAGCGCGATGCCGTTCTTCGCATACAGCACGTCGTAGCCATGGCCAGGCAGCTCGGTGAGCCGCTGGGCACGGGTCAGCACCAGGTCGCCGGGCTGAGGCTTGCGATCCTCAGTGGGCTGGCCCCGATACACGCTGAAGCTCGGGGCATTGAGTCGCCACAGGATGGGCGAGAAACCCTGTTCGCGGCAGATGCGCGCCGCCTCCTTGATCGGCTCCTGCTGTATGCCGGCGCCCACCGGCACAACGAACGCGGACAGCGCAAGCACGCTCACCAGGCCTGTGACAGCAAGCTTGTAGGGCACAGCCACGCGTCGCTCGAGCATCGCAATGACTGTCATCACGGCGGCAGCAGTGAGGAAGGCGAAGTAGCCGGGCGTGAAGTAGGCATCGGCATCGGCCAGTGCCTCCCGGTAATAGGCGTCCGGCACATGCGGAAGTGCGAGCTTCACCGCCCACGGCAGCAGCAGCAAGGCGATGAAGAAGACAAAGGGGGGCAGCAGTGCCCAGAAACGCGACTTGACCTCGTGAGCATGCGCCGCCATGAGCAGCACCAGCCCGGTGATCCCATAGAGCACGTAGTGAGGCAGCTTGGTGCCGGACAGCGAAAAGAACACGAACACGAACGCGAACCACAGCAGCAGGTACAGCCGCAGATCGTCGCGCCAGATCGTTCTCAGGCGCAGCGCCACCGGAACCAGGAGCGCCGTGAAGGGCAGCGTCCAGGCCAGCACGATGGGAAAGTAGTAGACGAGGCTGCCGGCGTGGCCCTGCAGCGGCCCGCCGAAGCGGCCAAGGTTGTGCCTGAGGAAAAAGCCCTCGAAGAAGGCCCAGCCCTCCTTGGCAAAGATCACGGCGTACCACGGCAGCGCGACGAGCGCGAACAGGAGCAGCCCTCGCCAGTCGAACACCGCCCGCGCCCAGGTCTTGAAGTCCCGCCGCAGCAAGCAGAAGAGCAAGGTCACGGCCAGCGGCACCAGGATCGCCACCGGGCCCTTGGCCAGGAACCCCAGGCCGATGGCGGCAAATGTGGCGTACAACCAGCCGCGTCGGCCAGTATCCAGATGCAGCCATGCTCCGAACATGGAAGCGGCGATCAGCAGGTTCAGCAGTGCGTCAGCAGTCGCCGCACGCCCGATGATGTACACCCCCAGCGACGTCGCGAGCATGGCCGCGGCCAGGAGTGCACGCTCCAAGCCGAAGTAGCGGCGCGCGAACAGGAAGACAAGCAGGGCCCAAAGGCTCGCGCACAACGCAGACGGCAGCCGGAAGGCGAACTCGCTCACGCCGAACAGCGCCACCGATGCGGCTTGCAGCCAGTACACCAGGATCGGCTTGTCGTAGCGCGGCCGGCCGTTCAGATAGGTGGAGAGATAATCCCCGCGCTGGAACATCTCCATGGTGGCCTGACTGAAGGCGCCTTCGTCCACGTCGAACAGCGGCGAGTGGCCCAACATGAAGAAGAAGCTCGCCAGAACGGCGGCCAACGCCAGCGCGGCGAGCGCGCGCTGGCTGGTCGGGAACCCGGCGGGGACAGTGTTCATGATGCGCAAGGAGGCCGTTGAAGGAGCCGCGGCACGGCCGCCCGTGAGTGGTGCAGCGCGTCCGCGTGCAACCGGGCTTGATCGAGCGCAGCCGGGGCGCCCGCATGGAGGCCACACCTCGCAAACTCCAATAGCCCGGCGCGGATTGTACCGTGATCCTCCCGGCACCAGACCGACGCGATCCGCGCAGCCGCAAACCAGACATGATACTGTCTCGCAGCCGCAGGGCGGCGTGTGCGATCGAAGCCCGGCGTTGCGCAGCACATTCACCGACCGTGTCCACTCCAGCATCCGACCGTCCCGGCCTGCTGCCAGGCCTTTCCCCGTCGCGCGGCTTCGTCCTGCTACTGCTGGTCGTGGCGCTGGTGGTCGGTTGGCGCCTGGCCACCATCGCGGCCTACGACCATGGCCTGTTCGTGGACGAAGCCCAGTACATCGACTGGGCCCGCGAGCCGGCTTTCGGCTACTACTCCAAGCCGCCGGTGCTGGCTTGGAGCATCGCGCTCATGACCGGGGTGTGCGGCGAACAGCCGCTGTGCGTGCGCGGCGGCGCTGTGCTGATGTACAGCATGGCCGCCGTGTTCATGTTCCTCGCCGGCGTGCGCCTGTTCGACGCCCGCGTGGGACTGGTGGGGGCACTGCTGTATTTCCTGGCCCCGGGCATCGCGCTCACCAGCCTGTTCATCACCACGGACGCGCCGCTGGCGCTATTCACCTCCGCCTCGCTTCTGTTCGCGGCGCGCGCCCTGCAGGACCAGCGCTGGCTCGACTGGACGGCGCTCGGCCTGAGCTTCGGGCTGGGCCTGATGAGCAAGTACAGCTTCGCGCTGTTTATCGGCGGCTTCCTGTTCTATCTGGTGATCGCGCCCGAGCGCCGACGGTTGCTGGTCGGTGCGCACCTGTGGACCGCGCTCGCCATCGCCGGTGCGCTGTTCCTGCCCAATCTGATCTGGAATGCGCACAACAGCTTCGCGACGTTTTCGCACACCGCCGAGATCTCCGGCCTCGAGAAGCCCACCTTCAGCCTCGCCAAGCTGGGCGAGTTCCTGGGCGGGCAGCTGCTGGTATTCGGACCTCTGACCCTTGCCGCCCTGCTTGCGGTGCCATGGCTGCGCGGTACGGTGCTGCAAACCGAGGGCGGGCGCATGCTCGGCGCGATCGCGCTGGTACCGCTGGCCGCCTTTACCGTGCTCGCGTTCCTGTCGCGCACGCTGCTCAACTGGGCGTTCGTCGCCCTCGCGCCAGCGATCCTGCTGGCGGCCGCCGCACTGGTACGAGGAAACTATCGCCGCTGGATGGTCTGGTCCTTCGGCGTGAGCCTGCTGATGATCGTGCTGGGGGCACACCTGCCGACCTGGGCGCGGCTGACCGGGGTGGATCTCAAACGCGGGCAGGACCCCTACTCGCGCACCATGGGCTGGCCTATGCTGGGCGAGGTGGTGAGCGAGGTCTGGCGCACTCAGCCGGGCACGCGCATCCTCACGGACGACCGCTGGATCATGGCAGAGTTACTGTACTACGTGCAGCCGCCACCGCGCGACGCGCTGATGTGGAATCCCGGTGGTCGGATCGACGACCACTACCGGCTCACCCGCGACGCGGGCAGGCATCGCGGAGAGAGCTTTGTGTTCGTGACCTCCCGCGACGCGAGCAGCCTTGCGGGCTACTTCGAGGCGACCACGCTGCTGCGCGACGTGCACATCCCCACACACAAGGACTCGACTATGGTCTACCGCATCTACCGGCTGGACGGCTTCGCAGGCTACTGAGGAGAACGATGGCGGATCGGACACCCGCGCGTTGGACGCCGCCAGGTTGGGAGGCCTGGCTGCGTTCGCCCCAGGCATGGCTGTTCGTGGGCACCGTGGCGCTGTTCACCTTGTATCCGCAGATCGACATTGCGGTGAGCAGCCTGTTCCGTGACCCGGCCAGCGGCTTCACGGTGGGACAGCTATTTGCGGTGCGGGTGCTGCACGAGGGCTGGGATATCGCCGCGCGCACCGTGGCCCTGGCGCTCGCCGTCTACCTGGGGGCGAGCTTTCTGTGGAAGAATCTGGCAGCGCGCGGACGCCGCCGGGCAGCGGCATTCCTGCTGCTCGCCTTGCTGATCGGCCCGGGTTTGCTGGTCAACACGCTCAAGAACACCTGGGGCCGCGCACGGCCCATGACCGTGGTGGAGCTCGGTGGCGACAAGCGCTTCACGCCGGCGCTGGTACCCTCCGATCAATGCCCGCGCAACTGCTCGTTCACCAGCGGGCACGCGGCGTTCGGCTTCTGGTGGATGGCACCCGCCTTTGTCGACCGCCGTCGGCGCGGCATGTGGCTGGCCCTGGGGCTTGCCCTCGGCCTGGGCATCGGACTGGTGCGCATTGCCCAGGGTGGCCACTTCTTGAGCGACGTGCTGTTCTCGGGGTGGATCGTGTTCGGCACCATGCTCACGTTGCGTGCGTTGATACTCAAGCGACCGCGCAGACGTCCCGAGGCAGTCGCACCCTGACAGGCCGTCAGGTCGGAGCCAGCAACGAAAAAGGGCCAGCACGCTGTGCTGACCCTTCTGCGCAATCGCGTCCCGTTTGCCGGAGCGCAATTGGTAGGCGGTGGGAGATTCGAACTCCCGACCAACGGATTAAAAGTCCGCTGCTCTACCGGCTGAGCTAACCGCCCGAAAAACCGCGCATTGTACGGAGGGCCCCAGGGGGTGTCAAACCAGCCAGGCGCCACCGGACGGCCAATCCACGGCATGCGCACTGCCTCGCCGAACCACCCTGGGACTGCCTCGCCGTGCGCGACGCCCGCCGCCGGCTATCTCATCCGCGCCAGCCTCTGTCGCCCCTTCTCCGCAGCATCGGTCTGCGGGAAGCGGTTCACCAGCTCCTCAAGTGTCTTCTTCGCCGCAGCGCTATCGCCCAGAGCGATCTGTGAACTGGACAGATTGAGCATGGCGTCGGGCACCTTGGGACTGTCCGGATACGTGGTGATCAGGCTCTGCTGCGCGCTCGAGGCGGCGCGGAAATCGCGCAGGTTGAACCAGGCGTCGCCGATCCAGTACTGGGCGTTTGGGGCCAGTGCATCGCGCGGATTGCGCTTCACGAAGGTATCGAAAGCGGCGATCGCGCCCTGGTAGTCCCCCGCGCGGTACAGTGCCAGCGCGCTGTCGTAGGCACGCTTCGGGGAGCCGGCATCGACAGCAGCAGTGGCGGCGGCCGGCGCGTTGGGTCTTGCGACGCTGGGCGCGGCAGGCGGTGAAGGCTGTGGTACTGCCGCTGCCGTCGACGGTGCCGCGACGGCGGCGGGCTCCGCCGGCGCCGCGGCAGCGGGTTCGGACTGCTTGGCGCGTACGTCGCTATCGGACAGCTGCTGCTCGAGCTTCCTGATGCGTGCGTCGAGGTCTGTGGCGGACTTCTGTGCGGTATCGCCGCCGCCTTCGATGCGCCGCAACCGCGTGTCGAGGTCCAGATACATATCGCGCTGACGGCGCTGCGCGTTTTCGAGGGAGTTGTTGAGCACTTCGATCTGCCCCCGCAGGCGGTTCAGATCGGCATTGAGGGCCTCGATCTGGGTCATCAGCTCGATGACGCTACGGTTCTGCTGCGCCGGCTGCTGGGTGTGCGCCGCGGCGGCGACCATCATGCCGACGGCCAGCACGGCGAGGCGGATGACGGGCGGCTGGAACGACGGGGGAAACATTGCAGGCAACGAGTTATGTCACCGGGCGGCAGCCCGGCGGGCGCTACTGCGGCGAGTCGATGCCGATGTAGACGATATCGCTGCGACGGTTCTCCGCCCAGGTTTCCTCGTTGCTGCCCGAGGCCCGGGGCTTCTCCGCTCCGAAGCTCACCGTCTCGATTCGGGTTGCCGGCACGCCGAGTAGCGTCATGGCGCGCTTGACCGAGTCCGCCCGCCGCTGCCCGAGGGCAAGGTTGTATTCCCGGCTGCCACGCTCATCGCAGTTGCCCTCGACGCGCACGCGCAGATCCTTGTTCTCGAGCAGGAACTTCGCGTGAGTCTCGACCATGGGCTGGAACTCCTCGCGGATGTTGTACATGTCGAAGTCGTAATAGATGCTGCGCTTCGACAGCGGACTCGACGGATCCTTGAGCATGGAAGCCGGATCGCCGAGCGGCTGCTCCGTCATGCGCGTTTCGGGCAGCGGCCGCACCACGGGTTGTTCCGCGGCTGCGCGGCGCGCTTCTTCCTCCTTACGTCGCTGCTCCTCTTCCGCGAGGTGGCGCGCTTCGTCTTCCTTGCGCTTGGCCTCGTCGGCCGCTTTCTGCGCGTCGGCCCGCTGCTGGTCCGTGACGTCGCGCTGCTCGACCGCAGCCTTGGGCGGCTGCTGCCCGCCTTTGCTGCCACAGCCGGCGATAAACAGGGCGACACAGATGCCGACCAGAATTCGTTTCATGCTGGCTCCTCTCAGGGGTTGCCTATCAGCGGCCCCCAGGCGGGCTCGCGCACATCCTGGGCCGACGCCGTGATCTTCTGCTTGATGCGGCCGTCGCTCGAAACGGCGGCCAATATACCACGCCCCCTCACGATGGACGCGTACAGGATCATGCGTCCGTTGGGCGCAAAGGTGGGCGAGCCGTCGAACTGGCCGTCGGTGAGGATCTGTACCTGGCGCGAGGCGAGCTCCATCAGGGCGAGGCTATATTTGCCGGCGCTGCGCTGGATGAAGGCGAACGACTTGCCGTCCGGGCTGTAGCGCGGGGTGACGTTGTAGGTACCCTCGAAGGTGATGCGCTCCGCGTTGCCGCCGGCGGCCGGCATGCGATAGATCTGCGGGCTGCCGCCGCGGTCGGACGTGAACAGGATCCAGCGCCCGTCCGGCGAGACGCTCGCCTCGGTATCGAGGCCGTTGCTGAAGGAAAGCCGCTCGACACCACTGCCGTCGGCATTGATCCGGTAGACCTGAGCCAAGCCGTCCTTGGACAGTGTGAGCCCCAGGCGTTTCCCGTCCGGGAACCAGGCCGGCGCGCTGTTGATGCCCTCGAAGTTGGCGAGGATGCGTCGCGAACCATTGGTCAGGTTGTGCATGAACACGATGGGCCGGCGCTGCTCGAAGGAGACGTAGGCGATACGCGTGGCTTCGGGCGACCAGGCCGGGGAGATGATCGGCTCCCGGTGCGCCAGGATGAACTGCGAGTTGAAGCCGTCGGCATCGGCCACCTGCAGCTCGAAGCGGTCCGGATTGCGTGCGACATAGGCGATGCGCGTGCTGAACACGCCAGGCTCGCCGGTCAGCTTCTCGTAGATGATGTCGGCGATCTTGTGGGCGATGGCGCGCAGCTGCGCAGACCCGATGGTGTAGGAATAGCCCACCATCTGGGACTCTTTGACCGTGTCGATCATCCGGAAGCGCACGTCGAGCCGGCCGTCGTTGCGCGCCGTCACCCGGCCTAGCACCAGCGTCTGGTTGCCGCGGTTCTTCCAGTAGCGGAAGTTCACCTCCGCGGGCTCGGTGGGCAACGGCCGCACGCCACCGATGTCCTGCAGCTTGAAGCGCCCGCTGCGGTTCAGGTCCGCGGAAATGATCTCGCTGATGCGCTGCGCTAAGGTTTCTTCAGCGCCGAAGGGCAGGACGGTGATCGGAATCTGGTCGGCACCACCACCGATGATTTCGATGGTGAGCTGGGCGGCGGCTGGCGTCGCCGCACCGAGACAAGCAAGGCCCAGCGCCGTGATCGCACGGCGCCGCCCGAGCAGTGTCTCGGTGGAGAGGTCTAAGGTGTCGTCGCGCCGGTCTCCCGCTTTCATTGGCGCCGGATTATAGCATCGGGCTAGTTCGGCCGGAACACGAGGTTCAGAGTGCGCAACTGCTGAAACAGCGCTGGATCGCTGGGCACCGGCAGCGGCGAGGCGGAGTTGATGGCCCGCTCGATCGCTTCGTCATAGGCAGGGTGTCCGCTCGTCTTCCTCAGCTGCACGCTGAGCACTTCTCCGCCCGGAATGATCACGATCTCGTACTTGGCTTCGGCGTTGTCGGGTGTAGACGGCGGCACCACGACCTTGCTCCTGATCCGGTCCTGGATTCGCTTCTGCCACGCGTCCAGCTCCTTCGCGCGAGCGGCGGCCGCCTCGGCCTGCTGCCGCTTGCGCGCTTCCTCCTGCGCGCGCTGCTGGGCAGCGGCCGCCAGCTTCTGTTGCTCTTCCAGGATCGCCGCCCGCCGGCTCTCCGCTTCACGCTCGAGTCGGGCCTCCTGCTCCCGTCGCTCGGCGTCCAGGCGCTTGTCTTCTTCGATGCGTTTGGCCTCTTCCTGCCTGCGGAGTTCCGCCTGCCTTGCCGCTTCCTCCTTCTTGCGCAGCTCTTCGGCCTTGCGCTCCTCCTCCTTGCGCTTCTTCTCTTCAGCCTTGCGCTCGAGCTCCTCCTTGCGTCGCGCTTCCGCCTCGGCCTTCTTCTGCTCCTGCAGCTTACGCTGCTTCTCCTTGAGCTCGATCTCGGCGCGTGTGGGCTGCTTCGGCTCGGGCGGCTTGGGTGGCTCTGCCGGCTTCGGTGGCTCCGGCGGCTTGGGTGGCGGCTCGGGCTTCTTCTCCACTGCTGGCTTGGGCGGTTGCGGCGCGGGCGGTGCTGCCGCGACTTTGCGCGGCAGCGGCTTCACCGGCGGCAGTTCGCTCCAGAGCTCCGCCTCCAGGGGCGGCAGCGGCTTGCGCTGCCAGCTGATGCCGAAATACAGAAACACAAAGAAGGCGACATGCACCACCACCGCAAGCGCCAGGGAGGCGGACTTGCCGGGCTCGCGGACACCTTCGAACATGCTGCTCCGCCGGCTAGCCAGAGCGCGGCCTGGTGAGCAGCCCCACCTTCGCTACGCCGTTGCTCTGCAGGATATCCATCACCTCCACCACCACCTTGTACTGGACTTCCTGGTCTGCCGCGATCACGACCGGCTGCTCCTTGTCGCGCGCGATCATCGCCTTCACCTCGCGCACCAGCGTATCGCGGTTCACCCGCCTCTCCTCTCCGCCACGCTCACGGTCGCGCAGCAGGATGCTGCCGTCCTGGCGGATCAGCACCTCGAGCGGGTTCGCGGGCGGCTGATTGCTACGGCCCACGGAGGGCAGATCCACCATGCTGGTGTTGATCAGCGGCGCGGTGACCATGAAGATCACCAGCAGCACCAGCATCACATCGATATAGGGCACGACGTTGATCTGGCTCATCAGGCGGGTCGGCTTGCGGCGGTCCATCATGCGCTCGCTCCTAGGCCGGCGCGCCGCCCTGGCGCTGCAGGATGTTGGAGAACTCCTCCATGAAGGTCTCGAAGCGCGTGGACAGCCGATCGATCTCGCGCGCGTAGTAGTTGAAGGCCACCACCGCGGGAATGGCCGCGAACAGGCCGATGGCGGTGGCGATGAGCGCCTCGGCGATGCCGGGCGCGACGTGGGCGAGCGTGGCCTGCTGCACGTTGGCGAGCCCGCGGAAGGCGTTCATGATCCCCCACACCGTACCGAGCAGACCCACGTACGGGCTCACCGAGCCGACGGTGGCGAGGAATGACAGATGGGACTCGAGATAGTCCATCTCGCGCTGATAGGTGGCGCGCATGGCGCGCCTGGTTCCATCCATCACCGTGGCCACCGTCAGGCCGGTCTGGCGGCGCAACTTCACGAACTCGCGGAAGCCCGCCTCGAAGATGCGGTCCATGCTGGCTGCCGGCCGGCGGCCGCTGGCGATGGACTGGAACAGCTGGTTCAGGTCGGGACCGCTCCAGAACGTGCGCTCGAAGGCCTCCGACCTGTTGCGGGTGTCGCGCAGCACGAAGGACTTGCGGAAGATGTACCACCAGGACAGCAGGGACATCAGCAGCAGCACCCCCATGACCAGCTTGACCAGCAGGCTGGCGTTGGCGACCAGCGCGAGCAACGACAGGTCGGTGGAGACGTTCAAGTTCCCTCCTCAGCCGCGGTGCACAGCCCGCGCTCGATCAGCACCGTACGCAACGCTTCCGGCACCCGCACAGGCCGCAAAGACACGCTCGCCACGCAGGCGAGGTTCACCGACGCGCGCACCAGCTCTGCGCCCGCGCGCAGCACCTGCTGTGCGAGCGTGAACTGGGCGCGCCCCAGGCGCTCCACACCCACGGTGACTTCCAGCAGATCGTCGAGCAGCGCGGGGCGCGCATAGGCCACCCGCAGCTCCCGGACGATGAAGATGAAGCCGTCCCGCTGCGCCAGAACGCCGATATCGAAGCCGAGCTCGCGCAGCCACTCGGTGCGCGCGCGCTCGAAGTAGTCCAGGTAGGTGCCGTGGAAGACCACCCCGCCCGCATCGGTGTCCTGGTAGTAGACTCGCACCGGCAGGCGGAACGCCGGCGCCCGGGCAGCGGCGAGCGCTGCGCCCATGTCGCGCGTCTCAGGTCGCGGCATCCCACAGGTCGCCGCCGGTACTCCGGGCGGGGGCGGCGAAACCGAAGTGTCGGTAGGCGGACAGGGTGGCGACCCGCCCGCGTGGCGTGCGCTGCAGGAAGCCCTGCTGAATCAGATACGGTTCCAGCACGTCCTCGATGGTATCGCGCTCTTCGCCGATGGCCGCGGCGAGGTTGTCCAGCCCCACCGGCCCACCGCCGAACTTCTCCAGCACCGCCAGCAGCAGCTTGCGGTCCATGATGTCGAACCCCACCACGTCCACGTCCAGCATGCGCAGCGCCAGGTCGGCGACCTCGCGCGTGATCACGCCTTGGGCCCTGACCTGCGCATAGTCGCGCACACGCCGCAGCAGGCGGTTGGCTATGCGCGGCGTGCCGCGCGAACGGGAGGCGATCTCCGTGGCACCCTCCGGGTGCATC
This sequence comes from Burkholderiales bacterium, assembly GCA_036787045.1. GTDB lineage: Bacteria > Pseudomonadota > Gammaproteobacteria > Burkholderiales > SHXO01 > SHXO01. The sequence goes on from DAIQQA010000004.1 coordinate 77,434, forward strand.
TCCACGCTTAGCAGCCGCGCCGAGCGCTCGACGATCAAGGCCAGCTCCGCGGGAGTGTAGAACTCCAGCCGCGAGACGATGCCGAATCGATCGCGCAGCGGGTTGGTGAGCATGCCTGCGCGGGTGGTAGCGCCGACCAACGTGAAAGGCGGCAAGTCCAGCTTCACCGAACGTGCGGCCGGTCCCTCGCCGATCATGATGTCGATCTGGAAGTCCTCCAGCGCCGGATAGAGGATCTCTTCCACCACCGGCGACAGGCGATGGATCTCGTCTATGAAGAGGACGTCGTTGGGCTCGAGGTTGGTCAGCAGCGCCGCCAGGTCGCCCGGGCGCTCGAGCACGGGGCCGGAGGTCTGACGCAGATTCACCCCCATCTCCCGCGAGATGATATGTGCCAGCGTGGTCTTGCCCAGTCCCGGGGGTCCGAACAGCAGCACGTGGTCGAGCGCCTCGCGCCGGTTGCGGGCGGCCTCGATGAAGATCGACAGTTGCGAGCGGATCTTCTCCTGCCCGACGTAGTCGGTGAGGTGCTTGGGCCGCAGCGCCCGCTCGAACGCTTCCTCCTGCATGGAGGTGCGCTCGGGGTCGGTCAGGCGGTCGGTTTCGATCATCTTGTGTCGATTCACCACAGAGACACAGAGGCACAGAGAAGACAAGGATGAATGCGGCTGCGCCAGTGTGTCCGAATACGAGACGCGGCTCCAGACGTCCCAATCATGTGTCAATCGACTTTCTCTGTGCCTCTGTGCCTCTGTGGTTCAAGTTGCCATCATCCGGAGCGGGACCGGCGGTAAGCATCGACGGCGGCCTGCACCTCTGGTATCGAGCCGTCGATGCGCCCAGGCATCTCGCGCGCCGACTGATACAGCCGCCCGGTGATCAGACCGCTCACCTTCAGCACCGCGTTGGTGAAGTACTTCTTGCCCACGGGCGAAAGCGCGAACTGGGTACCTTCGGGACTGGCATTGTGATCGAACCGCATCGCCTCGTCCTCGGCGTTGTAGGTATCTTGCATGCGCTTGCGCTCCGCTTCGGTCCCCGGCACATTGTCCTGGATCTTGCCGGCCAGGCTCAGCGAGGCCATGACGTGAAAGGCCACGCTGTGATCGATGATCATCAGCTGCTTGCGTCCGATCTCGCTGCCGAAATGCTGCAGCAGGACATCCATATCCTTCTCGCTGAGCTCGCGGTCGTTGAGACCGACCCACTCCTCGGACAGCCATTCCATGTTCGAGTACTCCCGCTGCATTTGTCGCATCAGCCCTCCCACAATGGCGTCCTCGGCCTGCTGCCAGTGGACGTTGGCCGGGTTCCATTCCCGGCCGAGGCCCTGCTCGCCTCCGATCCGGGCCAGATAGTCCCGCGCTGCCAGCAGGCTTTCCTGCTTGAGGAAGTAGTCGCCGATTGCCACCGAGCACTGCAGATCGTGCAGGTTCACCAGCTGCTGGCTCTTGTCGATCTTGGAGGCGGATGCCGGCAGGGACGCGGTGCAGACGAAGACGAGCGCTGCAGTCAGGATCGCGCTGCGCAGAAGCTGCATGGTCGGTCGTTTCCTTTCACTGTTGAGTTGCTTGGCCGCTGCCCGCAAGGCGCTCGATGGGGTTGCGCTCGAGCGCAGCACGATTGTCTGCGGCAGCAGCGGCGCCCAAGCCGAAGACCGCGGCCAGGGATGCAATCAAGGCATATATCATCGGCAAATCCAGTCGATCATAGCACCTTGGACAGCATCCGCAGCGCCTGCCGGATCGCCTCGGACGTTCCCAGCTCGACCGACAGCTTGGCCAGCGCTGCGGAAGCTTCCTTTTCACTGTAGCCCAGTGCCAGCAGGGCATTGAGCGCGTCACCGCGGGGCGACGTGGCGGGCGCGGCGGGGGATCCGGGAACACCGGCGGCGAGGCGGTCGCGCAACTCGAGCAGCAACCGCTCGGCGGTCTTCCTCCCGATACCTGGGATCTTGATCATGCGGCCCACGTCCTGATTCGCCACCGCAAGATACAAATCCTCGACGGTCATGCCGGACAACAGCGCGAGTGCCGTGCGGGTGCCGATGCCGCTGACCTTGAGCAGCTGGCGGAACGTCTGGCGCTCGCCCTCGGTAGCGAAGCCAAATAACAGATGGGCGTCCTCGCGCACCACGAGGTGTGTGTGGAGCGTGATGCGACCGCCACTGGCGGGCAGCTGATAGAAGGTGCTCATCGGAACGTCGACCTCGTAGGCAACGCCCTGCACGTCGACCAGCACCTGGGGCGGGCGCTTCTCCAGCAGCACACCGGTGATTCGGCCGATCACGCCGCCGCCCTCACACCAGCCGGCCGCCACGCACGCGAAAGCCTGCCGTCGCCAGCCTACCCAGCCCCAGCCCGCCGTGGGCGTGGCAGATGGCGCAGGCGAGCGCGTCGGCCGCGTCGGCGCTGGGGTCGCCTGGCAGGGCCAGCAGCCTGCGCACCATCTCCTGCACCTGCTCCTTGGCGGCATGCCCGTTGCCCACGACCGCCTGCTTCACCTGCAATGCCGTGTACTCGGAGACCGGCAGCCCGCGCGACACCGCCGCGCAGATCGCCGCCCCACGCGCCTGCCCGAGCAGGAGCGTGGATTGCGGGTTGACGTTGACGAAGACCTTCTCGACTGCCACCTGGTCGGGCGAGTGCTGTGCGATGACCTCGCCCAGGCTTTCCAGGATCGCCTTGAGGCGGTCGGGCAGCTCGCCAGCGGGCGTGCGCACGACGCCGCTGGTGAGATAGGCGAGCTGCTGGCCGGCGCGCTGGATGAGGCCGAAGCCAGTGACGCGCAGCCCGGGGTCGATGCCGAGGATCCGAACTGTCGCGCGTGCTGTCACGTGGGCTGGATACCCTCGCCTGACCACCTCACCGCCAGAACGCGAAGACACCAGGGAAACCGAGATACGGCAGTGGGTGTCGTTCTGCCGTATCGGTGTCCCGGTGTCGTGGTGTCTTGCTGTCCTGGTGTCTTGGTGGCCAAGTGCTTCTATCACTCCTGGTCCATGACGGCGGTCGTGTAGACCTCCTGGACGTCGTCGAGCGACTCCACCGCGTCCATCAGCTTCTGCATGCGCGTGGCGTCCTCCCCCGTCAGGAGCGTCTCGCTGGCCGGCTTCATGGTCACTTCCGCAAGCTCGGGCTTCAGCCCGGCACGTTCCAGCGCTGCCTTCACGATGTGGAACTCGGTGGGCGTCGTGATCACCTCGATGCTGCCGTCCTCGTTGGTGACGACGTCCTCCGCACCCGCCTCGATGGCGACATTCATCACCTGATCTTCGCTCGTACCTGGCGCGAACACCAGCTGCCCGCAGTGCTTGAACAGGAACGCCACCGAACCCTCGGCGCCAAGGTTGCCGCCGTTCTTGCTGAACGCGTACCGCACATCGGCCACGGTGCGGGTCTTGTTGTCCGTCAGGCAATCCACCATCACCGCCGCCCCGCCGATCCCGTAGCCCTCGTAGCGGATCTCCTCGTAGTTCACGCCCTCCAGCTCGCCGCTGCCGCGCTTGATGGCGCGCTCGACGTTTTCCTTGGGCATGTTCGCCTCGTAGGCCTTGTCGATCGCCAGCCGCAGGCGCGGGTTCATGCCCGGGTCGGGGCCGCCCAGCTTGGCAGCCACCGTGATCTCCTTGATCAGGCGGGTGAAGGCTTTGCCGCGCTTCGCATCAGCGGCGGCCTTCCGATGCTTGATGTTGGCCCATTTGCTGTGACCTGCCATATGCACAACGCCCGGAAGCCGGGCACTCGATCTGGTACGGAAGAGGGATTGCGACTACGCGCTTCGGCTCGCTATCGCACGGATATAATTGCGAAAGTCTAGCACAGCGCAGCCCGGAGCCGAGCCATGATCCAGCCCTTGCCCATCGCGAGATCCACCGAGGAAGTCTGCCTGCTGCCGGGGCTGGCCAACCGTCACGGTCTCATCGCCGGGGCGACAGGTACCGGCAAGACCGTCACCCTGCAGCGCCTGGCCGAGGGCTTCAGCCGCATCGGTGTTCCGGTGTTCATGGCGGATGTCAAAGGTGACCTCTCGGGCATGAGCCAGGCTGGACAGCTCTCGACCAAGCTCGAGCAACGTCTCGAAGAGCACGGTCTGCCCGCCCCGGAGTTCGGCGGCTGCCCCGTTGCATACTGGGATGTACTCGGCGAGCAGGGCCATCCGGTTCGCACCACGATTTCCGAGATGGGGCCGCTGCTACTCTCCCGCATGCTCAACCTGAACGACACGCAGAGCGGCGTACTGACCCTGGTGTTCAAGATCGCCGACGATAACGGCCTGCTGCTGCTGGATCTCAAGGATCTGCGCAGCATGCTCCAGTTCGTGGGCGACAACGCCAAGCAGTTCACCACCGACTACGGGAACATCTCGACCGCCAGCATCGGTGCGATCCAGCGCGGCCTCCTGCAACTGGAAGAACAGGGCGGGGACAAGTTCTTCGGCGAGCCGGCGCTGAACATCGACGATCTGATGCAGACCGACAGCCAAGGCCGCGGCGTCGTGAATATCCTGGCCGCAGACAAGCTCATGCAGCAGCCCAAGATCTATGCGACGCTGCTGCTGTGGCTGCTGTCGGAGATGTTCGAGACGTTGCCCGAGGTGGGCGACCCAGACAAGCCCAAGCTCGTGTTCTTCTTCGACGAGGCGCACCTGTTGTTCGGCGACGCGCCCCAGGCCCTGCAGGAGAAGATCGAGCAGGTGGTGCGGCTGATCCGCTCCAAGGGCGTGGGCGTGTACTTCGTCACGCAGAACCCGCTGGACGTGCCCGAGACGGTGCTAGGGCAGCTCGGCAACCGCGTGCAGCATGCGCTGCGCGCCTTCACTCCGCGCGACCAGAAGGCGGTCAAGACGGCGGCATCGACCCTGCGGGCGAATCCCGAGGTGGACACCGAGAAGGCCATCACGGAGATGGGCGTAGGGGAAGCGCTGGTGTCCTTCCTGGACGAAAAAGGCCGGCCGGGCATCGTGCAGCGCGCCTGGGTGCTGGCGCCCGGGAGCCGCATCGGTCCGGCGACTCCGGAGGAGCGCAGGCGGGTCATCCAGGCCTCGCCGATGTTCGGCCACTACGAGAAAGTGGTGGATCGCGAGTCGGCTCATGAGAAGCTCAAGGAAGCAGCAGCCGCACGGATGGAAGCCGTGCAAGCCAAGCCCGCACCCACCACCGCTGGAGGCAGCGGCAGCATCATGGACATGCTCGGCGGCATCCTCGTCGGCAGCACGGGCCCCCGCGGCGGGCGGCGCGAAGGCATGCTCGAAGCGGCCGCCAAGAGCGCGGCGCGCTCAGCCGGCTCACAGATCGGGCGGGAGATCCTGCGTGGCGTGCTGGGCGGGTTGCTGGGTGGCGGGACGGCTCGGCGGCGGCGGTGAACTGAGCTACTGCAACGGCTCAGCACAACTACAACACCCCAACGCAAAGGCGCAAAGAGCGCAAAGAACGGCCGGAATATCTGGAGGAGCTGGTCATGGCCCAGATGTCACGACGAGGCCACCAGCTGGCCGACCGGCGCCTCCAGTTCGCCCCTGTCGGTGTTTCTTTGCGTCCTTTGCGCCTTTGCGTTGAGATGTCGGCTTAGACGTTGAAGCGGAAATGCATCACGTCGCCATCTCTGACGACGTACTCCTTCCCCTCCAGCCGCATCTTGCCTGCCTCCTTTGCGCCCTGTTCGCCCTTGAGCGCCACGTAGTCGTCGTAGGAGATGACCTCGGCGCGGATGAAGCCCTTCTCGAAGTCGGTGTGGATCACGCCCGCTGCTTGCGGTGCCGTGTCGCCGCGGTGGATGGTCCAGGCTCGCACTTCCTTCGGTCCGGCAGTGAAGTAAGTGTGCAACCCCAGCAGCTCATACGCAGCGCGGATCAAGCGGTCGAGCCCGGGCTCCTGCATGCCCATGTCGGCGAGGAATACCTGCTTGTCCTCCTCTGGCAGGTCGGCGATCTGCGCTTCCAGCGCTGCGCAGATGGCCACCACAGGCGCTCCCTCCCTCGCGGCATACTCCCGGATCCGGTCCAGCAGCGGGTTGTCGTCGAAGCCGTTCTCGGCCACGTTGGCAACGTACATCGTCGGCTTCATGGTGAGGAGGAACAGGGGCTTGATCACCTCCTTTTCTTCCTCGTACAGGCTCACCGCCCGCGCCGGTTGCGCCTGATTCAACGCCACCAGAAGCTTCTCCAGCACCGCGACCAGCCGCTGCGCTTCCTTATCACCGCCGGCCTTCGCGACCTTGCTGTATTTCGCAAGCTGCTTCTCGACGGTCGCCAGATCGGCCAGCGCGAGCTCGGTGTTGATGGTCTCGATATCGGAGACCGGATCGACCTTGCCTGCGACATGAACGACGTTGGGATCGTCGAAGCAGCGCACCACGTGCGCGATGGCATCGGTCTCGCGTATGTTGGCGAGGAACTGGTTGCCGAGCCCCTCGCCCTTCGAGGCGCCAGCCACCAAGCCGGCGATGTCGACGAACTCGACGATGGCCGGGATGACCTTCTGCGGCTTGGCGATCGCAGCGAGCCTGGGCAGGCGCGGGTCGGGAACCTCCACGATGCCCACGTTCGGTTCGATAGTGCAGAAGGGGTAGTTCTCCGCCGCGATGCCCGCCTTGGTCAGCGCGTTGAACAGGGTGGACTTGCCCACGTTGGGCAGTCCGACGATGCCGCATTTCAAGCTCATGAAAGCCTTTTCACCACAGAGACACAGAGGCACAGACGAAAGCGACAGTCGAGCCGATGGACTGCCATTGCGGCGGTTCGTCTATCTGCGACCAGCCTCGCCCTCATAGCATCTTCGCCGTTCTCGGTGCCTCTGTGGTTCAATCTTTAGGTTGAGTGTGCAGGCGATGCATGGCCTTCTCCATCTCGCCTGCGAAGATCAGCGGCCACACCTCCAGGCTGCGCTCGATCGCATCGGAGATGAGCCGCGTCTCTTCCTCGCGCGGCGGATGGAGCACGTAGTTCGTCACCGCCGCGCGGTCGCCGGGATGACCGATGCCGATCCGCAGGCGCCAGAAGTCGGGCCCCAGACGTGCGGCGATGTCCTTCAGGCCATTGTGACCTGCGACCCCGCCGCCCTTCTTCAGCCGCACGGTGCCCGGAGGAAGGTCCAGCTCGTCGTGCACGACCAGGATCTCCTCCGAGGAAATCTTGTAGAAGCCGGCCAATGCACCGACCGCCTGGCCGCTGCGGTTCATGTAGGTCTGCGGCAGCAGCAACCAGCAGTCCTGCCCCCCGTCCGTGAGCCTGCCCACCTTGCCATGGAAGCGCGACTCGGACTTCAGCCCCACGCCGCGCTCCTCCGCCAGGCTCTCGACCCACCAGAAGCCCGCGTTGTGTCGGGTGGCCTCGTATTCGCGCCCGGGATTGCCCAGACCCACTACCAGCCTCATGATGGTTGCGTCCGCCGTTGCTCAAACGAGAAAGGCCCACCCAGTCTGGCAGGACCGAGCGGGCCTCCCGCGCCGACGATGAGAGGAAGACTACTTCTTCTCTTCCTTCTTCTCTTCTTTCTTCTCCGCCCCGGCCGGCGCGGCCGCCGCCGCAGGCGCAGCCGCCGCGGCTGCTGCTGCTGCCGCCGCCGCCTCCGCTTCCTCCTCTGCCGGCGCCTCGGCCCTGGGCACTGGGATCGTCACCACCACTGCGTCGTCCCCGCCACGCAGCTGGGTCGACTCCACCCCTTTGGGCAAGGTCAGCTCCGACAGGTGGATCGAGTGTCCCATCTGGAGATTGGACAGATCCACCTCAACGTACTCGGGCAGGTCGTCAGGGAAGCAGCTGATGTCCAGCTCGCTCATGACGTGGTTGACGCTGCCGCCCCCGACCTTCACACCAGGCGCAATCTCCGCGTTGATGAAGTGCAGTGGGACCTTCATGTGTATCTTCTGGTCCTTTGCGACGCGCTGGAAATCCACGTGCAGCACCTGAGCGCGCCAAGGATGCATCTGGTAGTCGCGCAGGACGACCTGCTGCTTCTGGCTTCCCAGGCTCAACGTCAGGATGGAAGCGTGGAAGGTTTCCTGGTTGAGCTTGAGCGCGATCTCCTTGTGATCCAGCTCGATCGCCTCCGCCTGCCGGCCTGCGCCGTAAAGGACGCCCGGCACGCGCCCAGTGTGACGCAGGCGGCGGCTCGCACCTTTGCCTTGCGTTGTGCGCGGTGTTGCATTGACTTCGATTGCCATTTCCTTTCTCCTAGACAGATGTCATCCGCGACCAGATGACGGATTCAACTTCTTGACCACAGAGACACAGAGGCATAGATGAGGATACCGATTGTCCGCACGGCGGGGCCAGAATCCGAACAGCCAAAAGCAGCGTTGCGTGTCGGACTATCGATTCTTTTCTCTGTGGCTGCGTGCCTCTGTGGTTCAAACTACTCCATGAACAGCGAGCTGACCGACTCCTCGTTACTAATGCGCAGCATGGTCTCGGCCAGCAGTTCTGCAACCGACAGCTGCCGGATACGCGGGCAGGCGCGCGCATCCTCGCGCAGGGGGATGGTGTCAGTCACCACCAGCTCGTCGAGCGCGGAGCTCTGGATGCGCTTGACGGCGGGCCCCGACAGCACGGGATGTGTACAGTAGGCGAGCACCCGCTCAGCGCCCTTGTCCTTCAATGCAGCTGCAGCCTCGCACAGGGTATTCGCGGTGTCGACCATGTCGTCCATGATGGCGCAGGTACGGCCCTTCACCTCACCGATGATGTTCATGACAGTGGCCACGTTGGGCCGCGGACGACGCTTGTCGATGATGGCCAGGTCCGAGTCCAGCCGCTTCGCCAGCGCCCGTGCGCGGACTACGCCACCCACGTCGGGCGAGACCACCACCACGTCCTGATACCCGCGCTTCCACACATCGCCCAGCAGGATCGGCGCGGAGTAGATGTTGTCGACCGGAATGTCGAAGAAGCCCTGGATCTGGTCCGAGTGCAGGTCCATCACCAGCAGGCGGTCCACGCCCACGGCCTGCAGCATGTTGGCCACGACTTTCGCGCTGATCGCCACGCGCGCCGAGCGCGGCCGGCGGTCCTGGCGGGCATAGCCGAAGTACGGGATCGCCGCGGTGATGCGTTCGGCCGACGAGCGCTTCAGCGCGTCTACCATCAGCATCACTTCCATCAGATTGTCGTTGGTCGGCATGCAGGTCGACTGCAGAACGAATACATCCTTCCCACGGACGTTCTCCAACAGCTCGACCATCACCTCCCCGTCGCTGAAGCGCGCGACGGTGGCGCGGCCGAGGTGGATGTTCAGATGTTTGACGACGTCCTCGGCAAGCTTGGGGTTGGCATTGCCGGTGAACACCATCAGGCTGTCGTAGGCCATCTTGACTCAGGGGCTGGGGGTCTT
>DAIQQA010000256.1:0-5194 GCA_036787045.1 Burkholderiales bacterium
GGCAAGCAGTTCGACGTCACCCGCGAGCGCATCCGCCAGATCGAGGCCAAGGCGCTGCGCAAGCTGCGCCATCCGTCCCGCTCGGAGCGGCTGCGCAGCTTTCTTGACACCGACTGACGTCTGCCCCATCATTCGCGCTCGCGTGAAGGGCGACCGCTTAGCCGGGTCGCCCTTTTTCGTTGCAGCGACTGCTGTTGTGTGACGTGATTCTCAGTCTGCCGCCAGCCGCGGCAGGGGAGGCATCCGGGGGCCTGGCTCCCACAAGCGTACGACCGGGACATCAAGGGCCCGGCGTTGTTGTTACTTCGTATCGCGAAGGAGGGTAACGATGACGCTCGACCTCGTTGAGCAAAAACCGACCGCTGCGGCGGCCCTTGAACCCACGAGCAAGGCAGGCACCGGTCTGCATCTGATCGGGGATCTGTACGAATGCGCTGCCGATGCGCGCTACATGGTCGACGCCGATGCGCTGCGCCGCCGTTGCCTGCAGCTGGTGCGCGAGGCCGGCCTCACCGCGGCCGGCGACTACTTCCACCAGTTCGGCCAGCCCAATGTGGACGCCGGCGGCGTGACTGGCATGATCGTCCTGATGGAGTCGCACATGTCGGTGCACACGTGGCCGGAAAAAGGCTATGTCACGGTGGACGTGTACGTGTGCAACTACAGCACCGACAACCGCGCCAAGGCCCGCAAGCTGTTCGAGGGGCTGCTCGATACCTTCCGTCCGGCCGATCCGCGCGTGGTGTCGGTCGAGCGCGCCTAGTTCTTCCAGAACCCGTGGGGGGCCGCATGACCGGCGTGAGGCGGGACCGCTTCCTGGCGGAGGCGGTCAACCGCGACTACGGCTTCTTCATCCGCGCGGCGGCGCCGATCGTGGATGCGAGCACGCGGTTCCAGAAGATCGAGGTGTTCGACACGCCGATGTTCGGCCGCGTCCTGCGGCTGGACAACGTGTTCCAGACCTCCGAGCGGGACGAGTTCTTCTACCACGAGAACATGTGCCACGTCGGGGCCATCCCCCATCCCGCCCCGCGCCGGGCCCTGGTGATCGGGGGCGGCGACGGCGGCGCGGTCGAGGAGTTGCTCAAGCACAACACCATGCAGCGCGTGGTGCTGGCCGAGCTGGACGAGGGGGTGGTGGAAGCGGCGAAGCAGCACCTGCAGGCGATTCACCGCGGCGCGTTCGGCGACCCGCGGCTGGAGGTGCGCATCGGCGACGGCAAGGCCTTCATCGAGAGCGGCGCCGAGCAGTTCGACCAGATCGTCATCGACTTGACCGACGCATCGGGTCCCTCGCTCGCCCTCTACACGCAGGAGTTCTACGCGGCCTGCCGGCAGGTTGTCGGGCCGGGAGGCGTCGTGTCGCTGCACTGCGAGTCGCCGATCGCGCATCCGCAGACGTTCAACCAGATCGTCAAGACGCTGCAGTCGGTATTCAGCATCGTGCGCCCCTATCTGGTCTACGTGCCGCTCTACGGCATGCTCTGGGGGATGGCCTTTGCCTCCGACACCGTCGACCCGCTCGCGCTGAGCGAGGCGGAGGTCGACAAGCGCATCGCCGAGCGCGGACTCACCCATCTGCAGTACTACAACGGCGCGATGCACCGCGCCGGGTTCTGCCTGCCCAACTTCGTCAAGGAACTGCTTGCGCAACCGGCCACACCGCTGACCACCACGACGCCGGTAGCCGATGAGGTCGTGGCGACCGAGGACCGCGGCTATCTCGAGGTCGTCGAGCGTTCACGGGACTGAACCTCGAGCTCATCGGGCGCTGCCAGGGACGCCAGGAAAGAACCTCATTAACTGCAGAGACGCACAGAGCGCAAAGAAGAGCCGCGGAACCAACGAACGGTTCGGCCTCCATCGAGCCTGCTGTGGGTGCGGCGGGTACCAACCGGGCCGAGAATCCCGTTCTGCTGTTGCTTTTCTCTGCGCTCTGTGCGCCTCTGCGGTTCAACCGTTTTTTTTGGTTCGGATCACACGGTCTCGACGTCGGCATCGAAGAAATACCCCGCCCCGCGCTCGGTCCTGATCAGCTTCGGCTCCGCGGGATCGGCCTCGATCTTGCGCCGCAGCCGCAGGATCTGCACGTCGATGCTGCGGTCGTACACATCGTCGTAGAGCCTGGTCGCTTCCAGCAGCTGATCGCGCGACAGAATCTGGCGCGGTGATTTCAGGAAAGCCGCCAGCAGGCTGAACTCGCCGCTGGAGAGCGCCACGGCGTTGCCCTCGGGGGAGATCAACCGGCGCGTGCCCATGCGCAGCTCCCAGCCGGCAAAGCGGTAGGCGCGCAGCGCCTGCTCGCGGCGGCTGGCCGGTGTCGCCTGAGCGCGCCGCAGCACTGCGCGTACCCGCGCAAGCAGCTCGCGCGGGCTGAAGGGTTTGGTGACGTAGTCGTCCGCGCCCAGCTCCAGGCCCACAACGCGGTCCACCTCGTCCGCCCTCCCGGTCAGGATCACGATCGGGATGTTGGAGCTATCGCGCAGCTTGCGCGCGAGCGCCAGCCCGTCGCCGTCGGGCAGGTTCAGATCCAGCACGACCAAGTCCACGACCTCCTCCGTGAGCTGCCGTTCACCTTCTGCGGCAGTCGCAGCCAGGCTGACCTGGAACTTGTAGTCCCCCAAGTACTGTGCGAGCAGATCCCGGGTGGCGGCGTCGTCCTCGACGACGAGGATGTGCGGCATGGGTCCCCTCCTAGCGTGAACGTTAGCCGACTCGCCGGATGTGCACAACCGGGTTACAACCGTAACCATCGGGGTAATGCCCTGGAAACGGGCAGGGCGCCTAATGGCGGTCGGCAGCGGCGACCTCCTCCTTCGGCGGGCTCACCGGTCCCCAGAGCCTTTCGATCAGGTCGCCGCCGCCACCCAGCGTGGCAAGTGTGCCCATGAGGCACCGACCAAAAAAACCGTCTGCACCCTTTGGCTCGAGCCGTCGTTGTATGCTCGCCCAATGTATCCCACGGCCCCACTAGGCCCATGACCGGACCGCGAGGCGCGGCGAAGCGTGCCTCGGGCCGTGCTGCGCGTGGCAACGACAGCCTCTGGCGCGCCGTCCTGGAGGCAGCCCTGCTGGGGGCCGGCTACTTCGCGCTGGCCTGGGTGAGCGTCAAGCTCACGCCCTATGCGGGAGGCATAGCCTACGTCTGGCCGGCCGGCGGCGTCGCGCTGGCGACCCTGCTGCTCGCGCCGCGGCGCCACTGGCCCTACATCCTCGCGGCGGTGTTCGCCGCCAATATGCTCAACGCCGTGGCCGGCGGCCACAGCCTGCTGGTCGCAGTTCTGTTCGCGGTCCCCAACGTCCTCGTCTCTGGCGGATCGGCCTGGCTGCTCCTGCGTCTGTCCGGCCGGCCGCCCCAGCTCGCCAGCGTGCGCGGCGTCCTCGTCTTCACGCTGGTTGCCGCAGTGGGCACGAATGCGCTTGCCGCGGCGCTGGGTGCAGCCGTTCCCCACTTCTTTTACGGCCACGACTTCCTCGCCGAATGGCGGGTGTGGTGGCTCTCGGAGGCCCTCGGCGTCGTGCTGGTTGCGCCGCTGATCCTGGCTTGGTCCACCGCTCACCCGCGCGACTGGTCACGCCTCTCCCCCGCGCGCGTCCTGGAGGCCCTGGCCGTAGCCCTGGGCACCGCCGTGACCGCGCAGATCGCGTTCGGTGCCAGCCCAGGGCCGAGTGGCGCAGTCGTGCCCTATACCCATCTGGTTCTGCCGTTCCTGGTTTGGGGGGCGTTGCGCTTCCACATCCGCGGCGCGGCAAGTGCGCTGGCGGTAGCCACCATTGTCGCCGGCTGGAACACTGCGCTGGGCAACGGGCCGTTCGCGGCCGCACTGGAAACGAGCGCGGATGCGGTCCTGCACCTGCAGGGGTATCTGGCTCTGATCACCGCCATGGCCCTGCTGGTCGCAGCCGTGGTGCGCGAGCGCGCGCTGCTCGATGCGCAGTTGCGTGAGGCGCAGAAGCTGGAGGCGCTGGGTACCATGGCAGGCGGCATCGCCCACGACTTCAACAACATCCTGGGTGCGATCCTCGGCTTCGGCGAGTTGGCCGCCGAGCGTGCGCCGCCCGATGCGCGCCTGCGCCACGCGCTCGCGGCGATCCTCGAAGCGGGACGGCGCGGAAAGGCGTTGGTGGATCAGATCCTGACCGTCTCGCGCCGGGCGCCGCTGCGACGCAGTTCCGTGGCACCCGCGGCGGTCCTGCGCGAGGTGCGGGATCTGCTGGCGGGGTCCGTGACGGAGGGCGTCACGGTGCGGCTGCGGGTGGCGGACGAAAGCGTGCGCATCATGGGCGACCCGACGCGGTTGCACCAGCTGGTGATGAACCTCGCCACCAACGCTGCCCATGCCATGGAGCAAGGCGGTCAGCTGGAACTGTCGCTGCATATCCGGCAGATCGACGAGGCCATCGCACTGTCGCATGGCCGACTCGCGCCCGGCCTGCACGCTGTCATCGGAGTGAGCGACACGGGGACGGGTATCGCGCCGGAAGTGATGGCACGGATGTTCGACCCGTTCTTCTCCACCAAGGGCCCGGGCCGTGGGACGGGCCTGGGGCTCGCCCTGGTGTATGCGATCGTCAAGGAGATGAACGGGGCCGTCGACGTCACGAGTCGCGTGGGCAAGGGCACGACCGTCGAGGTGTATGTGCCTGCAACGCAGCAGCCGGCGGAGCGCGAGTCCGTCGGCACCCCGGAGGCCCAACGGGCGTCGGCCCAGACGATCTTGGTGGTGGACGACGATCGGTTGATGCTGTCGCTGGCCGAGGAGATTCTGGCGGAACTGGGCTGCGAGCCGGTGGGCTACGACACCGCGCAAAAGGCGCTCGCTGCATTCGAGGCCCAGCCGCAGCGCTTCGATGCGGTGCTGGTCGACGAGCGGATGCCGGGCATGAGCGGCACGGAGCTCGCGGCACGCGTCAGAGCGCTACGCCCGGATCTCGCTGTGATCGTCGTTACCGGATACGGTGGCCCCGACCTCGCGGAACGTGCGCGGGCAGCGGGTGTGGCGCGGGTGATCGCCAAGCCCTACTCGGCCAGCACGCTCAAAGAGGCGCTGCAGCCCGCGCTGCGGCTGGACAGCCCCGCCTGATTCTGTGTTCTAATCGCGGTCCTGTCACGGTGCGGGCCTGTAGCTCAGTTGGTTAGAGCAGAGGACTCATAATCCTTTGGTCCTGGGTTCGAGTCCCAGCGGGCCCACCA
>DAIQQA010000257.1:0-5191 GCA_036787045.1 Burkholderiales bacterium
AAAAAACCTCCCCTCCTCTCACGAGGAGGGGTGGCGCGCAGCGCCGGGGTGGTGCGGTGTCGCACGACCTCGCAATGCAAGCACGCAATCCCTCGTAGCCAATCCTCAATACGCCGGATCACGCGAAATCGGGCAGGTCATGCAATGACCGCCCCCGCGGCCGCGACCGAGCTCCGAGCCGCGCACCGTGATCACCTCGACCCCGGCCTTGCGCAGCAACGTGTTGGTGTAGGTGTTGCGGTCGTAGGTAACCACCACGCCTGGCTCGAGCGCGACCACGTTGTTGCCGTCGTCCCACTGCTCGCGCTGCGCCTGCCAGGCGTTGCCGCCGGTCTCCACAACGCGTAGCTCCTCCAACCCGAGGGCCTCCTTCACGACGTCGAAGAGATGTCCCTTGTCTTGATGGATCTCGACCCCGCCGTCGCCGGTCGCCCGCGCGCTATAGCAGCGGATCTGATCCACCACCTCCCGGAACGCGGTGCACAGGTCGCGGTCGCAGAAGCTGAACACGGTGTCCAGATGCATGGCGGCGCGACTTTTCGGCATCAGACAGCCGATCACGCGGGTGGCCGCTTTCTGCTTGAACAGCTGGTCCGCGACCTGGAAGACGGCCTGGCGGGTGGTACGCTCGCCCATCCCGATCAGCACCACGCCTTTTCCGATGGGCATGACGTCCCCGCCCTCCATGCACGACCCGCCGAAGTACTCGTCCGAATCGCCCCACCAGATCTTGAAGTCCCCGCCCTTGAAGCGCGGGTGGAACTTGTAGACCGCGCGCTGGAGCAGCGTCTCGGGCTTGCGCGCAGGCCAGTACATCGGATTGCACGTCACCCCGTTGTAGATCCAGCACGATGGGTCGCGCTGAAACAGCGTGTTGGGTACCGGCGGGATGATGAAGTCGGTGCCCCCGAAGGCCTCGGCCATCATCGTCGCCAATTCGCCCTTGGGGAGGTCGAGGATCGCGATGCCACCGATCAGGTGCTCCGCGAGCTTCTCCGCAGGCATCTCGTCTAGCCAGGGGCGCACGAAGCGGGAGGTGCCCACACCCACGTCGTTGACGGTGATGCGGCGGTCCAGCACCCAGGCACGCGCCTCCTTGTCCTTGAGCGTCTCGGCCAGCAGCTCATGCAGATCGAGCACCTCGACGCCCCGCTCGCGCATCTTCAGCACGAAGTCGTAATGATCCTTCTGCGCTTCCTGCACCCAGAGCACGTCGTCGAACAATAGATCGCCGGCGTTGCCCGGCGTCAACCGCTGGTGCGCCAGCCCCGGACGGCAGACCAGCACGGTCCTCAACTTGCCGACTTCGCTGTGAACTCCGAATTTCTGCATTGCTCTCTCCTCGCTCATTCCGGCAGCGCGCTCCGCTGGAAGAAGGCGAGCGCTTCCTCGTCGGGCTTCCCGAACCACTTCGCGTACAGGTCCTGGAACTCTTTGGATCTGAAAAGCCGGCTCAAGGTTCGATCCACGACGAGACGAAAGTCCTCGTCGCCCCGCGCGAGCCCGAGGGCCAGGGGCTCGTACGTGAAGTGACGGTCGAGGACCATCAAGTCGCGCACTGACGGGCTGCGCTTGGCGGCACCCAGAAGGATGGCGCGGTCGCCGAAGAAGACGTTGGACTTGCGCTCGAGCACCCGCTGGATGCCGGCCTCGTAGCCGTCCACGGGAGCGACCTTGGCGGGGATCTTCAAAGTGTCGCGACGCTCCGCCAGCCAGCTCTCGCTCGTCGTACCCGCGACGACGGAGAAGGTCTGCTGCTCGAGGATCTGCGCGGGCGACGCACGCCAGAGCGGTCGGGGTGCCGCTTGGCCTTTGCTCAGGAGTTCAACCGGTTCACCAGCCGGGCAAACACGATCATGCTCAGGATCAGAAGGAGCAGGACCAGCATGACCGAGAACAGCGGCACCTTGCCACTGCCCCCGCGGTCCGTCCAGGCCATGACGGCAATCGCATAAAGAAACGTGGCGGTGAACAGCCCGAGCGAATGAAACAGCATCGGGTCGCGGCCGAACCAGGCGACCAGGCGCGGCGAGTACGCCACTGCGCTGAACTGCACCATCACAAAGGCAAGCGCGAACACGATGCCCGTCAACGCGATCATGCCGGATGCGATGGCGGACGCCGCCGCCAGCGCCGAAGAAACCGACAGGCTGAGACTGAAGGAGGCGAGGTATTCGTTCTCGAGCCGCGGAAGCACGAATGCGCAGACCACGGTTACCCCCACATACAGCATCGGAATAGACCAGGGCGGCAGGTTTCGTCGATACGCCTTGAGCGTGGTACGCATGATCATCACCGGCCATCCGGAGGGTCCGACGCTGAGCCCGCACCGCCCGGGTGCTGACCCATGTCCTGCGCGCGCTGCCAGGGCCAGCGCCCGCTCACCTCCAGCTCGAGCGCCAGCCTCAGGAAGGTGCGGATCACCACGATCACGGCGAGGACCGTCAGGTTCTGCAAGGTGGGCTCGATGGCCACGGTCCCGATGATGTCGGCGATCACCAGAAGCTCCAACCCCAGCAGAATCGCCCGTCCAAGATCGGCCCGCAGGGTGTGGTATGCGTCATGGAAAACAGCGGGGCGCACCAAACGTCTGGCGAAGGCGCCTCCAGCGAAGAGGGCACCGAGCAGCAGCACAGCCACACCGGCGAGCTCTACAACGCGCGCCGACCCGGCGACAAGGTGTTCGTAGTCCATGATGGTTCTCAGCCCGCGAGCCATGGCGGGAGGAGGCAGGGTCGCGCAAGCTTACGGACATCCTGCGCCATGGCCAACCCGACTCCACCAATTCCGGCGGACGCCCACATGATTCTTGTCGAGAATTATCAAGCGCACCCGACCACGGTGCGCGGAGAATAGCGTCTCCGATACCGGTTCAGGGCAATAGCGACCGAACCGGCAGCGGCTCAGCCACCCGCGGCGGTGGTCACAGGTGTCCACCGTGCTGTCGAGCGGTACTGTACTCCCCATTCGCAAGTCATCGCAGATCCCTGTGCAGTACGTGCTCCCCGAGGGCGTGCCGGCTGCTGCAGGACGCGCAGCATGTAGATGCATCGGCGGCCGGACGGATACCCGAGCCGCGAGGACATCGACTCCACCAAGTTCAAACTCACGTTCTACGACGTCAGGAGAGGGCCGCTTCGCTAGGCTGAGGCTCCTCGATGATCGAGAGATCCCAAAGGGAGCCAATATGCGATCGTCGCTGCCGGGAGTGCTGCTGCTGTGCTGAAGTCTGGTAGATGCGGCTCTCCCACGGCAGCCTTCGCGCGGGATTCGACAAGTAGAAGCATGCGGGGCGCGCGTGTGGTCCGGGCACTCGGGCTGCGGGTGCTCGTCTGCCTTGCCGGCCTGGCCGGCGCAGCAGCGCTTCCGGCCGCAGAGGACACCGGCACGGAAGAACCGACTGCCGGATCCCGGTTCTTCGACCCCGACGACGGCTGGTTCGACGTCAGCGGGTTTCTCGATACGGCCTATGGGTTCGTCCCGGTGATTGCACCGATCACCGAACCTGCCGTGGGTTACGGCGCCGCCGGCGCGCTCGTCTTCGTCGACCGGAATGCGCCAGGCCAAGGAGAGCGTTTTTCGCGGCCGAACATCGCAGCGGTCGGCGGGCTCGCCACCGAGAACGGAACACGCGGCCTGTTCGCGGGGCATCTGGGAACCTGGATGGACGGGCGACTGCGCACGCTGGTGGGCGTAGCGGACGCGGACGTCAACCTGGAGTTCTTCGGACTGGGCGGGGAACGCAACACGGGCGATGCAGGTCTCGCCTATACGGTTGCAGCGCGCGGCGGCGTCGCAGGAGGGAGTTACCGTCTCGGCGCAACGCCGCTGTGGCTCGGGCTTCGCTACGCGCTGGCGAAGACTACCGTCACTTTCGATGTCCCCGATTTCGGGCTGCCGGGCATCACGCCGAACGATCGCGATCTGCGCCTGGCTGCGCTCACCCCGTCGCTCACGCTGGACATGCGGGACAATTTCTTCACCCCTACGCGGGGGTGGTATGCCGACCTGTCGGTCCCGCTGTTCCGCGAGGCGCTGGGCGGCGATCGTAATTTCGAGAAGGCTGTGCTGACGGCGATGCACTATCGGCCATTGAGCCGTTCACTGTTCTTCTCCGTGCGCGGTACCGGAAGGGCCAGCTCGGACGGGACGCCCTTCTATCTCAGGCCTTTCGTTGTGCTGCGCGGCGTGCAAGCGCTGCGTTACCAGGGCGAGCAGGCGGCGGAGGTGGAGGCGGAGCTGCGCTGGCAGCTGCATCCGCGCTTCAGCCTGGTGGGCTTCGGCGGCGCAGGCATCGCACGCAGCGAGATCGTGCAGCGCAAGCGGGAGGAGACCGTCACGGCCGGCGGCGCCGGGTTCCGCTATCTGGTGGCGCGCAAGCATGGCCTGCACATGGGCGTCGACGTGGCGCTCGGCCCGGATGAGCCGATCTTCTACGTCGTGTTCGGCAGCGCCTGGCTGCGGCCGTGACGAGAGGAGCACCGGGGCTCAGTCAAGCGCGATCCTATTGAGCCTTGCAGAACCAGGTTACAGACCTCCACACCACCCCGCCGGCTGCGCCGGCACCCCTCCTCGGAGAGGAGGGGAGTGTCTCCCCTCCTTTCAAAGGAGGGGTGGCGCCGAAGGCGACGGGGTGGTTGGCGTTGGATTTCTGCGGCTTGAGCGTAATGCATTTATGCAAGGCTCAATAAGATCGGCGGCCGGATCGACACAACTCGAGGGCAGAACAACTTCGGGTCATGCGAATGACCGGCCACGCCGAAGGCTGCCAAAGAAATCGGTTCGTGTCCAGAATTAACAAGGCAATTCGGTCGCGAAGCGAGTATCATCGCGTGTTGCTGTCCTGAGTCCTCCAAGGAACTTCCCTTCGAATCAAGCCGCAGCACACCCGACGCGGGTGCCCCGGCTTGAACCCTGTGTCTCCTTCCGATGCGAGGTAGGTGAGCAATGACACCGCCTCGTGGACAGCTATGTCTGCACGGCGTTCAATGCCGGTAACGTTCCGCCCCCCGGATGACGTTGCAACCGCGGGGCACTTCTTCTCGATATCTATGGAGATCCGTGATGAGAAAGTTTGCAACTGTGATGTTAGCCGCTCTATCCCTCGCCAGCGCGCCAGTCGCGTTCGCCGCCGAAGCGGACCGTTCGGACGCACCCCCTTCGGGTGAGGTTGGGCGGGTGGTGGAAATGC
>DAIQQA010000258.1:0-5184 GCA_036787045.1 Burkholderiales bacterium
CGCGCTATTGGGCGCGGCGCTGCGGCTGGGCGTGATCGGCCATCTGCAGGGCCAGCAGATCCTGCTTGGCCTGCGCGACGTGATCGCGCGTTTGATCGCTGCGCCGGTGCCGGCGGTGGACGAGATGTACACGTGCACGCCGGCCGCTGAGATCGCGGCGATGCGGCACGAGGTGCAGTCGAGTCGTTTGTTCGCTAACTGACCAACTCTCACCACGAAGGCACGAAGACACGAGGAAAGTTGGAACAGATCAACTCCGGGCGTCGTCGTGCGGGTCTGCACAGCGCATTTATCCTTAGCAGTACTGACGACACCACGAAAGACTTCCTGAGCATTGGTTTTTCTTCGTGTCTTCGTGTCTTCGTGGTGAGAGGTAGACAAGAAGTGAGACGAGGATGCTGCTGACACCAACCGAGCTGGAGAGGCTGACGATCTACACGGCAGCCGAGCTGGCGAGAAAGAGAAGGGCCAAGGGCCTTAAGCTCAACCAGCCGGAGGCCACCGCCATCATCGCGGACGAGATCCTGGAGGGTGCACGCGAGGGCCGCTCGGTGGCGGAGCTGATCGCGTTCGGCTCGACGATCCTGACCAGTGATGACGTGATGCCGGGCGTCGCGCAGCTCATGCCGATGCTGCAGGTCGAGGCGACCTTCCCGGACGGCACCAAGCTGGTCACGGTGCACGAACCGATCCGCCCCGGAAGGCAGCCGGTAGACGCCAACAGCGTCATGCCGGGAGAGATCATCGCGGCGGATGGCGACATCGAGATCAACGCCGGCCGCCGCAAGGCGACCGTCAAGGCGCTCAACACCGGGGACCGCCCGATCCAGGTGGGCAGCCACTTCCATTTCTTCGAGGTGAACAAGGCGCTGCAGTTCGAGCGCGACAAGGCGTTCGGCATGCACCTCGACATCCCTGCGGGCACGGCGGTGCGCTTCGAGCCAGGCGAAGCCAAGGAGGTGACGCTGGTCGAGTTCGGCGGCACTGGTGAGATCTTCGGGCTGAACAGCCTGACCAACGGTTCCACCCGCAGCGCGTCCCGCAAGGAAGACGCGCTCAGGTTGGCGCGGGAGCGCGGGTATAAGGGGGCGTGACACATGGCCAGGATTTCCCGGAAGGAATACGCCCAGCTCTACGGCCCGACCAAGGGTGACGGGGTGCGCCTGGGCGATACCTCGCTGATCGCCGAGATCGAACACGACTACGCGGTGCCGGGCGACGAATGCCTGCACGGCGGCGGCAAGACGCTGCGCGACGGGCTGGGCTTGACACCCGGCTACGACAGTGCCCAGGGCGCGCTCGACATGCTCATCAGCAACGCGGTCATCATCGATCCGGTGCTGGGGATCGTGAAGGGCGACATCGGCATCAAGGACGGCAAGATCGTGGCCGTGGGCAAGGCCGGCAACCCGGCGACGATGGACGGCGTGCACCCAAGACTGATCTGCGGCGCGGCCACCACCGTGCGCGATGCGGAAGGTCTGATCGCCACACCCGGTGGAATCGACGTGCACGTGCACTTCGACAGCGCGCAGCTTGTCGAGCACGCCATCGCCTCCGGGCTCACCACCATGATCGGAGGCTCGCTGGGACCGATCACCGTGGGCATCGACTGCGGCGGCGAGTGGAACGTCGGCAAGATGCTGCAGGCCTCCGAGCAGTGGCCGATGAACTTCGGCTTCCTGGGCCGGGGCAACACGAGCAAGCCGCGCTCCCTCTATGACCAGCTGCGCGGCGGCTGCCTGGGGCTGAAGATCCACGAGGACTGGGGCGCGATGCCGGCGGTGATCGACACCTGCCTCGCGGTGGCCGACGAGATGGACTTCCAGGTGCAGCTTCACACCGACACGTTGAACGAGTCGGGCTTCCTGGAGGACACGCTGGCGGCGATCAACGGCCGCACCATCCACATGTACCACACCGAAGGCGCCGGTGGCGGTCACGCACCGGATATCATTGCGGTCGCCGGCCAGATGAACTGCCTGCCCTCGTCGACCAACCCGACCAACCCGTACACGGTCAACACCTTCGACGAGCACCTGGACATGATCATGGTCTGCCACCACCTCAATCCGGCGGTGCCGGAGGACGTGGCGTTCGCAGAGTCGCGCATCCGCGCGCAGACCATCGCCGCCGAGGACGTGCTGCACGACCTCGGCGCCATCTCCATGCTCGGCTCCGATAGCCAGGGCATGGGCCGCATCAACGAAGTGATCTGCCGCACCTGGCAGCTCGCCTCAAAGATGAAGGACCAGCGCGGCCGCCTGTCGGAGGAGAAGACACGCATCGGCGACAACGAGCGCATCAAGCGCTACATCGCCAAGTACACCATCAATGCCGCACGTACCTTCGGCATCGACGCCTACATCGGATCGCTGGAATCGGGCAAGCTCGCCGACGTAGTGCTGTGGCGCCCCGGCTTCTTCGGCATCAAGCCCGAGCTGGTGGTCAAGGGCGGCTTCATCGCCTGGGCCGCCATGGGCGATTCAGCGGCGAGCCTGATGACCTGCGAGCCGCTCGCCATGCGCCCGCAATGGGGCGCCTTCGGACGCGCCAAGCAGGCCTTGGCCGCGAACTTCGTGACCCAGGCGGCGGTCGACTACGATGTGCAGGGCAAGCTCGATCTGGCGAAGGTCTGCCTGCCAGCGAGCGGGACGCGCAAGCTCAACAAGGCCCACATGCTGCACAACAGCACCTGCCCGAACATCACGGTGAACCCGCAGACCTTCGACGTGATGATCGACGGCAAGGTGATCACTTGCGAGCCGGCGAAGGTGGTGCCGCTCGCGCAGCGGTATATGTTGCGCTGACGCGTGAAGGGTGAAGGCGTGAAGGGTGACGGCGTGAAGGGTGAAGGGTTGATGGTGAGGGGTATTACAGCTCTGACCTGCGCCATGAGCGGGGGAGCCTGCGCCCTGTCTACCGCGACTGGGGGAGAGGGGTGGGGTTGCCTATGCCTTCACCCCTCACCCTTCACGCATTCACCCTTCACCCTTCACCCTTCACCCTTCACCCTTCACCCTTCACCCTTCACCCTTCACGCATTCACCCTTACAGCGCGCAACCAAAAGCGATGAATAATCCCACCGAACGCATCCTCATTCCCGTCACTGCCCGCAACCACCCCGGCGCAGCACGCGTCGGTATCGGTGGGCCCGTCGGCTCGGGCAAGACCGCACTGCTCGAGCAGCTCATTCCGCGCTTCATCCAGCGCGGCACGAACATCGCCGTCATCACCAACGACCTGGTGACGAAGGAGGACGCCGAACGCGTGAAGCGCAGCGGCCTGATCGATCCGGAGCGGGTCCTGGCGGTGGAAACCGGCGCCTGCCCGCATACCGCCATCCGTGAGGACCCGACGCTCAACATCCAGGCGGCCGACGAGCTGGAGGCGAAGTTCGGCCCGCTCGATCTGGTGCTGATCGAGAGCGGCGGCGACAACCTCGCCTCCACCTTCTCGCTGGACCTGGTGGACTACTGGCTGTTCGTCATCGACACGGCCGGTGGCGACGACATTCCGCGCAAGAGAGGCCTGGGCATCATCCAGTCGGACGTCCTGGTTATCAACAAGGTGGACCTCGCGCCGTACGTGCAGGCCGACGTCGGGCGCATGGTGCGCGAGGGAACGCAGGTACGCGGCGGCAAGCCTATCCTGCTCACGAACTGCCATACGGGCGAAGGCGTGGACGCAGTAGTCGAGCGCATCGCCGCCGACGTGCTGTTCGAACGGTAGCGAGCTTACCCGGGTTATGCGGCCCCGCAGGGATTGCTGCCGCGCGTACACACAGGATGGGTCGTGCTCAAACATCGGTCAAGCGCTGTTCTGGACGCAACGCGGTTCGATGTGCCACACACCTGTGACGCGGCGGTCGAGGACGACCTGACGACACCCGATGTCGATGTGCTGGCGCCGACCGCGATGCCGAAGGGGACGCTCGCGGCGCCGCAACTCGACCTCATGCTGACTGCCGACCCCCGCGGCCACACCTATCTCGCACGTCAACGCGTCGGCTATCCGTTTCATCTTGGGCGCAGCCTGTACGTCCCCGACGACCCAGCGGGGATGCCGACGCTCTACGTCCAGTCCTGCTCTGGCGGGATCTTCGAGCATGATCGGCTCGCTTGGTGCATCGTCGCAGGAGAGGGGACGCAGGCGCACCTGACGACTTCGGCGTCCACCATCGTGCACGGCATGCAAGGAGGCAACGCAGTCCAGGACGTCGTCGTCGAGGCGCAAGCCGGCTGTCTGCTGGAATACCTGCCCGACCCCCTGGTGCTGTTCCCCGGTGCGCGCCTGGCGAGCCGGCTGCTGTTGCGCGTTCACCCGGAGGCGACGGTACTGGCCTGCGACTCGCTGGTGCCGCACGATCCGCAGAGCGCCGGTAACCGTTTCGACTGGGTCCACGCGGAGCTGACCGTCGAAGATCTGGCGGGCAAGCTGATCGCGCGCGACCGCTATCGGTTGACCGGTGCTGCGCTGGCGAGTGCGACGCCCGGCCTCACCGGGCGCTTCGCGTGCCAGGGGGGGTTCCTCGCGCTGTGCAGAGCCGCACGCCTGCGCGGCCTGATCGACGCACTGCGCTGCGCTTTGCCGGCGGACGACAACGTCTATGTGGGCGCATCCCGGCTGCCCTACGGCCGGGGTGCATGGGTGCGCGTGCTCGCGCACGATGCGGCCGCCTTGCGCGAGGCCCTGCGCAGCGCGTGGTATGCTGCCCGAAGAGCTCTGGTCGGCGCTGACCCGATGCCCCGCAGGAAATAACAGCACGTAAACCCAGCCCCGCAGACACCGGACGAAACGCATGGACCGCTATCCCTCCGACGACCTCATCGGCCAGTACCTGATCCTGCAGGAGCCGTACTACCGCGCGACCGGCAACGAGATCGCACTCTACGAAGCGGCCTACGCCGTGCGCATGCCGATGATGCTCAAGGGCCCCACCGGCTGCGGCAAGACGCGCTTCGTGGAGTACATGGCATGGCGGCTGGGCAAGCCGCTCGTCACCATTGCCTGCCACGAGGACATGACCGCCTCCGATCTCGTCGGCCGCTACCTGCTCGATGCGCAGGGCACGCGCTGGGCCGACGGACCGCTGACGCTGGCGGTGCGCTACGGCGCCATCTGCTATCTCGACGAGATCGTCGAGGCGCGCCAGGACACCACCGTGGTGATCCACCCGCTCA
>DAIQQA010000109.1:0-17457 GCA_036787045.1 Burkholderiales bacterium
TGAGCCCGAGCGAGCCCGGCCGCATGCGCGTCTCGACCGTGTAGCCGACCACCACAGCCAGGGCAACCGCCGCCAGGCCGCCCACCAGGATCCAGGGCATCGTCAGGGCATGCGACAGCCAGCCGGCGATTGCGCCGACCAGCGCGAGGAGAATGAAAGTGCGCAGACCGCCGGTGCCGACATCGCCCTCCTCGGCCTTGCGCTTCTCTCGCTCGATCCCGACCAGTGCACCGATGAGCAACGCCAGCGCGAAGTCGCCCACTACGGCCTGGTCCAGCATTGGATGCACCCGCGTCCTCGAATCAACGGTGAAACCGGGAGAGTACAAGATTCGGTGAGGCGTGAGGGGTGCGGCAAGGGGCGGGAGTGAAGGGTGAAGGGTGAAGGGTGAAGGGTGAAGGGTGAAGGGGGCACGAGCCAAGCGGACTCGGGTGCGGACTCTCGCCATGGCGACGCCGACCGCACCCTTCACCCTTCACTCCTTCACCCTTCACCCCCGGGCGCCTAGCGCCGGGCCAGCGTTTTCCGGTAGAATCGCGGGCTTTGTTCGCGGCCGGGGCCGCCGCAGCGTTGCCGGCCGGAGGCCTGGGAATCGTCAGGGCCGCTCGGGGGGTTGCAGGGCCGGCCGCCGCATTGCTCCAGTTTCCGTTCACAAAAAACCTCTGAAGGGGGAAGCATGTCAACCGCATTGATCATCGCGCTCGTCTGCGCGGTCGCGGCCCTGGTCTACGGTGTGATCTCCATCTCCTGGGTGATGGGCCATTCTCCGGGCAACCAGCGCATGCAGGAGATCGCCGCGGCTATCCAGCAGGGGGCCAAGGCCTACCTCAATCGGCAATACCTGACCATCGCGGTGGTCGGCGTGGTGCTGTTCGTCGTGCTCGGCGTGGGGCTGGACTGGTACACGGCGTTCGGCTTCGCCGTGGGTGCAGTGCTATCGGGAGCTGCGGGTTACATCGGGATGAACGTCTCGGTGCGGGCCAACGTGCGTACTGCGCAGGCTGCGCACGACGGAATGAACGCCGCGTTGGCCGTAGCCTTCCGGGGCGGGGCCATCACCGGCATGCTGGTGGTAGGACTAGGCCTGATGGGTGTTGCAGGCTACTACTGGATTGCAGTCAGTATGTCGGGCGATGCGGACAAGGCGCTGCACTCGCTCGTGGGCCTGGCTTTCGGCGGCTCACTGATCTCCATCTTCGCGCGTCTGGGCGGCGGCATCTTCACCAAGGGTGCGGACGTGGGCGCAGACCTCGTCGGCAAAGTGGAGGCCGGCATCCCCGAGGACGACCCGCGCAACCCGGCGGTGATCGCCGACAACGTAGGCGACAACGTGGGCGACTGCGCCGGCATGGCCGCCGACCTGTTCGAGACCTACGCGGTGACGATCGTGGCGACCATGCTGCTGGGCGCCCTGGTAATGCAGGACGCCGGCCAGAACGCGGTGCTCTACCCCCTGGTGCTGGGCGGAGCGTCGATCATCGCCTCGATCGTCGGCACGTTCTTCGTCAAGGCGAAGGAAGGCGGCAAGATCATGGGCGCACTGTACAAGGGCGTCATCGTCTCCGGCGTGCTCGCCGCGATCGCCTTCTATCCGATCACCGCTTGGATGATGCCCGGCCACACCTGGCCGCTGTTCGGCGCTGCGCTGGTGGGCTTGGCGCTCACCGCCGCGATGGTGGTCATCACCGAGTACTACACCGCCACCGAGTATTCCCCGGTCCGGCACGTGGCTGCCGCCTCGCAGACCGGGCACGCCACCAACATCATCGCCGGCCTGGGCGTGTCGATGAAATCCACCGCGCTGCCGGTGATCGCGGTGTGTATCGCCATCTGGGCAGCCTTCATGCTGGCCGGGCTGTATGGCATCGCCATTGCCGCCACCGCGATGCTGTCCATGACCGGCATGATCGTCGCGCTCGACGCTTACGGGCCGATTACGGACAACGCCGGCGGCATCGCCGAGATGGCCGAGTTGCCCAAGCAGATCCGCAACATCACCGACCCGCTGGATGCGGTGGGCAACACCACCAAGGCGGTGACCAAGGGCTACGCCATCGGCTCCGCCGGCCTGGCCGCACTGGTGCTGTTCGCCGACTACACGCACAATCTGCAGGCCGCAGGCAAGATGGTGGACTTCAGCCTGTCCGACCCCGCCGTCATCATCGGGCTGTTTATCGGCGGCCTAGTGCCCTACCTGTTCGGCGCCATGGCCATGGAAGCGGTGGGTCGTGCTGCCGGCGCCGTCGTCAACGAGGTGCGCCGCCAGTTCCGCGAGATCAAAGGCATCATGGAAGGCACCGCCAAGCCCGACTACTCACGGGCAGTGGACATGCTGACCCGCGCGGCGATCAAGGAGATGATCATCCCGAGCCTGCTGCCGATCCTGGTGCCGATCGTCTTGGTGGTATTGATGAACTGGCTGATGGGTCCGGGTGCCGGCACCAAGGCCCTGGGCGGATTGCTGATCGGCACGATCGTCACCGGCCTGTTCGTCGCCATCTCCATGACGACCGGCGGCGGGGCCTGGGACAACGCCAAGAAGTACATCGAGGACGGACACTACGGTGGCAAAGGCTCCGACGCGCACAAGGCGGCGGTGACCGGCGACACCGTCGGCGATCCCTACAAGGATACCGCGGGACCCGCCGTGAACCCGCTGATCAAGATCATCAACATCGTCGCGCTGTTGCTGGTGCCGCTCTTGCCGGCAACCGGGGGCGAACACGCAACGCCGTCGGGCGTGCCGGAGAGCGCTGCGCCGGCGCCCGCGATGGCTGCGGCGCCCGTCGCTCCGGTCAGCATCTACTTCGAAGTCGGGAAGCAGGACCTGCCCGCCGACGCGCCTGCGCAACTGGCTGCGCTGGCCGAAGCCGTCCGCGCCGATCCTGACAAAATGATAGGTATTTCGGGCTACACCGATGCCACCGGCGACCCTGCGCGCAACGAGGAGCTTGCCAAGGAGCGTGCCAAGGCGGTGCGCGAGGCGCTCAAGGCCGCCGGCGTACCGGAGGAGCGCATCAACATGAAAAAGCCCGAGGTCATCACCGGCAGCGGCACGGAAGCGCAAGCCCGCCGGGTGGAGGTCAGCCTGGCGAGTTGACCGGAACGAATGTCACTGCTGCATCTCAGCGGCGGCCCAACACCCCGCGTTCTGCGGCAGGCTCAGCCGCTGGCGCCAGCAGCTT
Organism: Burkholderiales bacterium; assembly: GCA_036787045.1. Taxonomy (GTDB): domain Bacteria; phylum Pseudomonadota; class Gammaproteobacteria; order Burkholderiales; family SHXO01; genus SHXO01. The sequence continues at coordinate 3,186 of DAIQQA010000109.1, forward strand.
GGCGACGACGGTCTGCGACGCGACGGTCCGGAAACGCGATCGGCTGGTTGGCGATACGGCGCTCGGCGAGACGGAAATCGATGTCGAGCCCGAGGCGCACCGGGCGGCGTGGACGCAGAACTGCGTACACGTTGTTCGGACCCGCGGTGAAGTTGTAGACATCGACCACGGGCGGCGCGTCGGCCGGGCGCGAGATCTCGAAGTCGCGGCACAGCATCGCAGTGACCATCTTGATCTGAAGCATCGCCAGCTTCCTGCCCGGACAGAACCGCGGACCCGCTCCGAACGGCATGAACGCCGTCGTGTTGTGCGCTCCATCACCACGTTCGTCCGCCTCCAGCCAGCGCTCCGGCCGGAACTGGTCCGCTCCACGGAAGTTGACCTCCTGACTCCCCACGTGGCCGTTGAGCACGAGGATGGGCGTTCCTTTCGGGACATGCACGTCATGGATCTGCACGTCTTCGTTGGGTTCCAGAAACAGAAGCCCGCCGACAGGCCGGCAACGCATGGCCTCGTTCGCCACCGCCTCGACGTAGCGCAACCTGTCTGCAGTCGTCGGATCCCGCCACGGATGCTCAGCCAACGCGATTACCTGATCCACTTCATCCTGCACCGCTGCCTGTACGCTGGAGTGCTCCATCAGGAAGTGGACGATCCACGAGATCGTGTTCGCGGTGGTATCCTCCCCTGCGAGCAGCAAGGTCATCACGTTCGAAGCGATCTCCTCGTTGCTGAGGCCGCCCTCGCCCTGCTCCTGCGCAACTACCAGCGCCTCGAGGAGGTTCCGAGGCTTCGCGCGCAGCTCCGGTGTCGCCGTCACACGCGCCCGGGTCTCTGCTATCAAGCCATCGATGATCTTGCTGACCTCCTTCACCGCAACGGTCACCTCGCGGTCTTCGGGCAGCTCGACATAGCGCCAATAGGGAAATAGCGCGGTCTGCCGCCGTGCAATCGCCGGGAACAGCTTGTCGAGGTGCTTCTGGATGGGGTCGGCCTTCTCCTCCAGTGTGTTGAGATCTTTCCCGAACGCGAGCCCGCTCGTCACGTCCACCGTGAGCCGCATCAGGTCGGCATGGGCATCCACCGGCGTGCCGGCGAGCGCGGCGCTCCACCAGCGGCGCCGCAGCCGTCCCACCACTTCCTCCAGACGGGGAACGAACTCCCGGACGTGGCTCGCATTCAGCGCGAACATCACGAACTTGCGCTGCCGCCTCCACTTCGCTCCCTCGGCAGTGAACACCCCATCTGCCTTGATCTCGGCCCCGATCTCTTCCATCCTCCGCCAGCGACGGAAGCGCTCCGGCCGCTCGCGCAGCAATTCCTGGATCGTCTCGGCATGCGCGACTGTGAGGATGCGGGTGGTCGCAACCTTGAAGACGAACAGCGGGCCGAACTCCTCGGCCCAGCCGCTCATGATGTGATGCAACTGCTTGGGCTTCAGCTGCAGCGCGTTGCCCAGCAGCGGCACCCCCCGGGGCCCGGGAAGGTCGTCCAGGCGGCGCAAAGGGCGCACACCTGGGCCGGCTTCTAGCCGAAAGGACGCACCGGGGTTATCCATCGCGATCTCCGGAAAGAACGGATCTCATGGCCCGGCCACGTTGGCTGTGCGGATGGATCCGTTGGCCTTCTCCCAATAGCGCTTCCCCGCTGCCGGTGCACTCAGGGCAAGCACCTCGGCAGCACTATCGCCAGTGTCCGCGAAGCCGCACTAGGCGACTGAGCGCAGCGGCCGCCCGCGGCGCTCGCCGAATCGGCGCTCGGGGAAGCCCGTCGGGAGGTCTCGTTTCCGGCGCTCGGCGGCGCGCTGCTCGACCCCACCCGCCGGGCCGTTTGCTGCCGTCTCCGAATAGGCGCGATAGGCAGTGTTCATAGCCAGATCGAGCAGTTGCAGACTGCGCTTTGCGGCCAGCATCACCTTGTGCTGAAGGCGTTCGGTCGTTGCATAACGCTTGATGACTTCCAGAGCGATCTTGGGGTGCTCGTCGTCATATCGCGCATGCGACCGCATCCAGCGCGACGTGCGCGCGTCCATCACAACCCCCGGGAACTGCCCGTAGGCCAGGAAGCCTTCTAGGGTCTTCTGGGTGAGATCGCCGGTGACACCCTCGATTGCGAAGCTGGTCGCGGCGACGGCTTCCGCCAGGCTCCCCTTGGTGTTGATGTACCACAGCCAGTCGGTCAGGGACTGCACGTCGCGCAGCGCTGGCCGCTCCCCCGAGGCGAGCTCGAGCAGATCTGCTCTGCGCAGCCCGAAGCCCTCGGCCATCCACAGCCAGTGCTCGGCGTGCGCTTTCTCGACCCGGATGTTGTCGATAAGGAAGGAGCGGGACTCGTCGTCTTCGACCTTGATCAAGCCCTCCGCCAGGAACTTGGGGAATGTGTGGATGAACGGATACATGTGCAGAATCCAGCCACGTAACTCGTCGACCGTGAGGCGAGTGCCCGCCGCCGATTCCGCGAAAGCACCGCCAAGCAGCGCATCCCAGTACGGCTGGACGAATCGATGCATGGTGTCCACCCACGCCGGATGCGGCGATAGCTCATACATGCTCCCCATCTGTACACCTGTATGTATGTGTTTGTGTGTAGTGACGTGGGCGGTGCAGCGGTCGCGATCATTGAACACACGGACCTCTCCCTCCGTGCATGGCCGCGACGTTGGCACTCCGCCACCGTCTTCCCCCGAAGCGCCGTGAACGCCGGATCGTGCTTCCGCCGACCGGAGCCCGACTGCACCCCACCCGTATACCAGTCCCCGTACCCGAGTCTAGGGAGATTCAATGACGAGATCAAGTGACAGGGCGCGCCAGACTGCCCGAGCGGGCGGCGCGGGGGGAAAACCTATCGTTCCGGGAGATTTGCCTTGGCTGCGGTTTTATGCTACCCGCGCCATTCCCAGGCGGGGAGCAAACGGCTGCGGCTTGGCGACACCGTAGCCCTGCGCGTAGTCGACGCCGATCTCGCGCAGCGCCGCCATCACCCGTTCGCTGTCGACGAACTCGGCAATGGTCTGCTTGCCCATCACGTGACCGACGCTGTTGATCGCCTCGACCATCGCGCGGTCGATCGGGTCGTCGGCCATGTCCTTGACGAAGCCCCCGTCGATCTTGAGGAAGTCGACGGGAAGATGCTTCAGGTAGGCGAACGACGACATGCCTGCCCCGAAATCGTCCAGCGAGAACCGGCATCCAAGCGCACGGAACACCTGGATGAACCGCTGCGCCTTGTCCAGATTGTAGATCGCCGCGGTTTCAGTGATCTCGAAGCAGATGCACTCGCGGGGGACGTCGAAGACGCGCAGCTGCTCGTGAACGAAGTCCAGGAACCGTTCGTCCCCGATGGATGCCCCCGACAGATTGATCGCGCACAAGGAAATCGGGGTGCTGTTGCTCTGCGCGCGAAGCCGGGACAGCGTGGCAAGCGCGGTGCGGATCACCCAGCGGTCGATCGCCGGCATGAGATTGTAACGCTCCGCAGCCGGAATGAATGTCCTCGGCGACACCAGCTGACCCTGTTCATCGACCATCCGCACCAGCAGCTCGCAGTGGCTGCCCTGCTGGCTGGATCCATCCACCGCCACGATCTCCTGGGCGTAGAGCAGGAAGCGGTTCTCGTCGAGCGCTTTCTGCAGGCGGCCCACCCACTCCATCTCGCCTTGCCTAACAGTCAACTCGCTGTCATCCGCATGGTAAACCTGGACGCGATTGCGGCCCTTTTCTTTCGCCATGTAGCAGGCAGTGTCGGCCGCTCGCAGCACCTCGGCGAGCGTGAACAGCCCGTCGTCCACGTTGACCAGACCGATGCTGACGCCGATGTTGAAGCGCAACTTGTCCCAAGTGAAGTGGAACTCGGTAACCGTCTGGCGCAGCTTGTCGGCGATCTTCAGTGCGGCATCCGGCGGGCAGTTCTCCAGAAGCACGCCGAACTCATCGCCCCCCAGCCGGGCGAGCGTGTCCCCTTCGCGCAAGCCGGTCACAAGCAGGGCGCTGACCTGGCGCATGAGTTGGTCGCCCGCGGCATGCCCGCAGGTGTCGTTCACGACCTTGAACTGGTCGAGGTCGAGATACATGATGCTGTGGTGCCGCCCGATCTGGGCCGCGGACTGCAGTGCAAGCGCCAGGCGGCGTTCGAACTCGGTCCGGTTGATCAGGCCGGTCAGTGCGTCGTGGCTCGCCTGGTAGGAAAGTCGGGCGGCATACTGGCGCTCCCGGCTGATGTCGTGCAGCACCAGCACCACGCCGACCAAGGCCCCGGAACGGTCGCGGATCGGCGCGGCGGAATGGACCACCGGGATCTCCCCGCCATCGTTGCGCTGGAGGAGGATGTTGGCGGCGGCCTCGATCGTGCGCTCTTCGTTGAGCACCATGTCGATCGGGTTGGGCGCCTGCCGGTGATGCGTCTCGTCCACCAGCCGGAACAGTGCCTGGACCGGCAGGCCCTTCGCCTCTTGCCACGTCCAGCCCGTCAAGTCCTCGGCTACCGGGTTCAGGTATTCCACCCATCCCTCGGTATCCGTCGTAATGACGCCGTCGGCGATCGACGCCAGCGTGACCTGCGCCCGTTCCTTCTCGGCGAACAGCTCGGCCGCAGCAAGCCGTTTGTCGGTGATGTCGGTCAGAGCGCCCGCCATCCGCACCGCGTCTCCATTCGCATCGCGGACGGACTGGCCCCGCACCCGGAACCAGCGATACTCCCCGCTCTTGGTCAGCATCCGCACCTCGATGTCGAAGGGCATGCGGCTGGCCAGATGCGAAGCCATCGATTGGTCGGCAAGATCGCGGTCCTCCGGATGCAGGAGATCTCGCATCGTCTTTATGCTGTGCACCAGCTCCCCAGCCTCGTACCCGAGGAGCTGCGCGAACCGTGGCGAGTAGTACAGCTCGTCAGGCTGGATCTTCCAGTCCCACAATCCATCGTTGCTGCCCGTCACCGCAAGGTTGAACCGTTCTTCGCTGAGCTTCAGGGCCCGCTCGAAGGCTCGCCCGCGGCGAAGCGTCCGGTGTGACAGGTACACGCCGATCGGGAGCAGGAGCGCCGTCACGGAGAACAGCGACACCATCAGAATCACCTGGGTCTGGCGCGACGCCTGGCCCAGGCTGCGGGTGAACTCCTGCGACATCGGCGTGAGCTGGGCGTTGATCTCCAGCATGCGGTCGCGGATCTGACGAAGCCGGTCCTGATCTGCAGTTCCCTGCTGGATGGCCTGATGCAGCTGATCGGCGGTTACTGTCAACTCCTCGATCAGGCTATCACCCCGTTTCCAGACCTTTATCACCTCCGACATCGGCGGCATGCGGTGAAACCGGCGGAAGAACTCGATCCCCGATTCCATATCGTCGGGGTGTGTAAGGCCTGCGCGCAGTGCTTCGTGCACAACCTGCATATCCGGCTCGGGCTTCGTCAGCTCGATCCGGAATCGCTTGAAGGCGAGCGGCACGGCGATAGCCGCGCGATAGCGCTCGAAGTCGGCCTCGTCGTGAGTCTCGGCATAGCGCAGGAGCTGAAACACCGCCTCTTTCTGCTCCTTGGACCAGTTGCTGTTGCCCTCCGAGTAGGAGCGTGCGGAGCCGAGGATCGTCATGCTCTCGCCGAACAGCCACACGAGCACGACGACAATACCGAGTAGCGGCCAGGTGACCGCCAGTAGATGGCGAATGCCCGGGAGGAGACCGATGAGTTTCCGAAGGGCGCCCATTGCTATCGTGACTGATATAGGGTTCTTTTGAAGTTGTGCGCCGCGCAACGGGCCGTCGCGCGGAATCTATGTTCGCCGCGGTGACCCGCGGGGCGCTGACAAAACCCGTAGCAGCAACTCGTTATCGGCAGCAAGATCACCACGCTTGAGGGAAATCCCTGTGCACATAAGCGGTTGCCCGAGGTTTCGGCCAAACCCGCGGATTGCGTGTCTCACCCATGCAGGTAACGGGCCTGGGTACTCGGTGATCTCGCACTGGAGAGGGTGTGGGCACAATCAGAATGTCAAATCAGATCAGGGGGTTCCCGCTCTCTCCAGTCTTTCCAGCGAGCGAGGTGAGGCCTCGAACGCAGCGCTGCTGGTGTTGCTCGCCGGTCAGAGCCCGGTCGCTGAAGGCAGCGTCAGTCGTCCTCGTCCCCCTCCTCGTCGTCATCGACGTCGGCTTCCTCCGGCACCGAGATCCACAGCTCGTAGCCGTCGGGATCGGGAACGAAGAACTCGCGCGCACCGTACGACGTGGCCTTGATCCCCGATACCGGAAACCCGCCGCGCTCGAGCTTGGTGTGCAGCGCCTCGATATCGTCGACGCGGATATAGACCGCCCAGCTCTGCCCGATGGCCGGATTGAGGCGGATCTGTTGGTCCGACGATAGCTGCTGCAGCATCAGCTCCGCGCCGCGGGCGCGCAGCCAGCACCACGCCATGCGCCCTTGATCGTCGTACGAGTCTGCCACCTCGAAGCCGAAGAAAGTGCGGTAGAAGGCGAGCGAGCGCTCGATGTCGGAGACCCCGAGGCTGGGGATGAGCTTGGTGGCAGTCATTGCTCGCTCACGGCGCGGCAACGCCGGTCGACGCACACCAGACGCGGCTCCGGCAGCACCACGCAAACGCCGGCGACGCTCTTGGCGCGCTGGACGTCTTCCTGGATCAGCGTGTACTCGAGCGCCTTGTTCTCCAGCACGGCCCGGTTTGCCGTGTGGCTGCTGTAGGCAAAGTACTCGTCCGCTCCGCCGCAGGGCCGGGTACCCAACGCCAGCAGCCGGCAGTGGACCAGGTTCGCGCAAGGGGCATCTCCGATCATCCCGAGGATCTCGCTGCGCAGCGCCTGCAGCTGCGCTTCATCGCCGCCCGCCTGCTGCGCTTGTACGAGGCCACACCCCAGACCCGTGAGCGCCACCGCGGATCCTGTCAGGACGCCGCACAGCCAGGCGTGCCGCGTCGCCGCCATGTCCGCTCAATAGCGCTCGATCACGCCGCAGGCGGCACGGGCGCCGCCGGCGCACCCCTTCGCCTCACCCTCCGGGCAATAGGTGTCCGGGTCCACGTGCACGATCAGCGCCGACCCGTCCGCGTCGAACACGGACAGCGGACCGTCGGACAGCGTCACCCGACTGGTTGTCGTTTGCATCGCGCCCTGGCCATTGCGGATCTCGATGTTGACCAGATCGCCGGAGTGGAAGGGATGGTTGCCGTCGGGGCTGCTGTTGCTGGCCGGGCCTGGGTCGAAGTGCCCCTTAGCGTCGCCGCAGGGCGTGCACGCGCCGACCTCGTGGATATGCACCGCGTGCTTGCCGTCGGGCAGGCCCTGGACCTGCAGGCGCACGTCCACCAACTTCACGCCCTCCGGGGACGGGCGCTCGATCATCTCCAGCCGGCCTCCGACGCCCGAATAGGCGTCGCCGCACCCTTTGATCAGCGCGAAGGCCCGGACAGTCTGCGCATGCGATGCAGTCGCTGCGCCGAGCAGCGCACCGGCGAGCAATAGTCCGCTCACGCTTGCCAACAGTTTCCTCATCGTCGCCTCCTCACGCGACCGTGATGCGCTTGTCCAGATACACGTCCTGAATCGCGTTGAGCAGCTTCACGCCCTCGGCTATGGGACGCTGGAAGGCCTTGCGGCCGGAGATCAGGCCCATGCCGCCGGCACGCTTGTTGATCACGGCAGTGCGCACCGCGTCGTGGAAGTCGTTCTCGCCGGAGGCTCCGCCCGAGTTGATCAGCCCCGCGCGCCCCATGAAGCAGTTGGCCACCTGGTAGCGCGTCAGATCGATAGGGTGGTCGCTGGTCAGCTCCGTGTAAACACGCTTGTCGGTCTTGCCGTAGGGGTTTTCCTTGGTGTTGAGCGCGTTGTACCCGCCGTTGTTCTCCGGCAGCTTCTGCTTGATGATGTCCGCCTCGATGGTCACGCCCAGGTGATTGGCCTGGCCGGTGAGGTCGGCCGACACGTGGTAGTCCTTGTCGATCTTGAAGTGGCTGTTGCGCAGGTAGCACCACAGCACCGTGGCCATGCCCATCTCGTGCGCGATCTCGAACGCCTTGCTCACCTCGATGATCTGCCGCGAAGACTCCGCCGAGCCGAAGTAGATGGTCGCACCCACCGCGACCGCGCCCATGTCCTTCGCCTGCTTGATGCTGGCGAAGAAGATCTGGTCGTATCTGTTCGGGTAGGTGAGGAACTCGTTATGGTTGAACTTGAGCAGGAACGGGATCCTGTGCGCGTACTTGCGCGACACCGCGCCCAGCACGCCCAGGGTCGAGGCCACCGCGTTGCAGCCGCCTTCGATGGCCAGCTTGACGATGTTCTCCGGGTCGAACATGGCCGGGTTCTTCGCGAACGATGCGCCCGCGCTGTGCTCGATGCCCTGGTCCACCGGCAGGATCGACAGGTAGCCGGTGCCGCCCAGCCGGCCCTGGTTGAACAGCTGCTGCAGGCTGCGCATGACCGGGGGCGTGCGGTCGGATTGCGCAACGACGCGATCCACGAAGTCCGGGCCGGGCAGGTGCAGCGACTCCTTCGGGATGCCCTTGCACACGTGGCTCAGCAGCCCCTCGGCGTCGGCCCCCAGCAGGCCCTGGATGTCGGTACTCATGGTCTCTTCCCTCCGGTTCGATTTCGACACTGCATTATCCCGCGCCGGGCGGGCGCGGTAAACGTGCTCCGGCGGCTATAATGCACCGGAAGTAACACGCTGATTTGTTGGCAGGTTGCCTGCTGCTGCCGGAGCCGCCGGCAAGCGGCGGCCATGCCCGTGCGCGCCCGACCCGCCCGCAGCACGGCGGCAGCAGCCATTTCACAATCGACGCTGGAGACAGGATGCAGTTCGCACTCGGAGAGCGCCGCGTGGAGTGCCGCGGCGACCACTACATCGCCCCCAACGCCACGGTGATCGGGTCCGTAGTCCTGGAGCAGGACGCGAGCGTGTGGTTCAACGCCGTGATCCGTGGCGACAACGATCTCATCACGGTCGGCGCCCGCTCCAATATTCAGGACGGCGCAGTGCTGCACACCGACCCCGGCATCCAGCTCGCCATCGGGCGCGACTGCACCATCGGCCATATGGTCATGCTGCACGGCTGCACCATCGGCGAAGGCAGCCTGGTCGGAATCAAAGCGGTGATCCTTAACAACGCCAGGATCGGCAAGCAATGCATCATAGGCGCGAATGCACTCATCACGGAAGGCAAGGAGATCCCGGACCGCTCACTGGTGGTTGGCTCCCCGGGGCGGGTCGTGCGCCAGGTCACCGACGAGGAGGTTCAGTTCGTGCTGGGGAACGCCGAGCACTACGTCGAGAAGCTGAGGCGCTACCGCACCGCGCTCACGCCACAGGACTAAGACCTGCAAGGCAATCGTGAACCACAGAGACACAGAGGCGCAGAGGTGAAAGGCGGGAGGATAGTGCAGGTCGCCGGGTCACAAGTAGCGTGGTCCTGAACTGGTCTGGAACTTATGGTTTTCTCTGTGTCTCTGTGCCTCTGTGGTGAATGAGCGTGTGGATCTAGGATGAAAGCCGCGATCTTCGCCCTCACGGCCGCGCTGCTGCTCGCCGCGCAGTCGCTGCCAGCACGGGCCATCAACGCCAGCGACGTGGCGCCCTGCCGGCCCGGCATGCCGCAGCAGCTGCACACGCTCAAGGGCCTGTTCACGGTACACGTGGTGTGCGATCACGTGCTCTACGAGATCCCGCTCGACATGCTCGACCGGGACATGCTGCTCAACACCGAGTTCGCAGCCTTGTCGGCCGGCACCGAGAAGCTGGCGCCCGGGGCGGTAGTGGAGAACCGGCTGGTGCGCTGGACCCGGCGCGGCAACAAGGTCTACCTGGAGGCCGTGCAGTACGAGATGCGCGCCGAGAACATGTCCCGCCTTCAACGCGGCGTCGAGGCCGCCTCGCTGCGCCCGGTGATCAAAGCCTTCGAGGCGATCGCCGAGGGCGAGAATGGCGCGCCCGTCATCGATGTCACTGGGCTTTACGTGACCGACGTCCCCGAGGGCTTCGCCCAGGAGTTCAAGACCTATTTCCAGATGTCCGCCATCGACCCCAAGCGCTCGTACATCGAGACAGTCAAGGTCTTCCCGCGCAACGTGGAGATGCGCTACTTCCAGACGTGGATGGCAGACCCCAAAGCACTCGCCAGGTCCTACGAGCCGGGTCGCTCGCCCATCCCCGCCAGCCTCGGCTTCGTGTTCCACACCAGCATGCTGCTGCTCCCGGAGAAGCCCATGGTCGGTCGCTACTCCGACCCGCGCGTGGGCTACTTCGACGTGAGCTTCGATGACTACGGCACCCCCGAGCATCGGGCAGTCAAGCGCGGCTTCATCACCCGCTATCGGCTCGAGAAGAAGCATCCCGAGCAGGCAGTGTCCGAGCCCGTCAACCCGATCGTGTTCTACATCAGCCAAGAGGTGCCCGACAGGTGGCGTCCCTGGATCAAGAAAGGCATCGAGGCCTGGCAGGACCCCTTCGAGGCGGCCGGCTTCAAGAACGCGATCCTGACGCGCGACGCGCCCACCAAGGAGGAAGACCCGGACTGGGACCCCGAGGACGTGCGCTACTCGGTCATCCGCTGGACGCCCAGCCCGCGTGAGAACGCCATGGGCCCGGCGGTAACGGATCCGCGCAGCGGCGAGGTGATCTCTTCACACGCCCTGTTCTGGAACGACGTGTTGCGCCTGGGGGAGACCTGGTACTTCACCCAGGTCAGTCCGCTCGACCCGCGCGCCCAGAAGCTGCCCCTTCCCGACGATCTCATGGGCGAGGTGCTGAGCTATGTCGTGACGCACGAAGTCGGCCACGCGCTGGGACTGCGCCACAACTTCAAGGCCACCTCGGTGGTTGGGGTCGAGCAGCTGCGCAGCCCCGACTGGACGCGGCGCTGGGGAACTTCCGCCTCCCTCATGTCCTATGCGCGCTTCAACTACGTGGCGCAGCCCGGCGACGGCGCGGCGCTGATTCCGCGCTTCGGGCCCTACGATTACTTCGCGATCGAGTGGGGCTACAAGCCACTTGGCAAGAACATCACCTCGGACGAGGAATGGCCGTTGCTGGATGCGATGGCCGCACGACAGATCGATGAGCCCATGCTGCGCTTCGGCGGCGAGGACGCGGTCGCGCGCCTGGACCCCAGCATCACGAGCAACGTACTCGGATCGGACCTGATCGCCGCTGGAGAGCTGGGACTCAAGAACGTCGACCGGGTGATACCGTTCCTGGTCTCGGCCACCACACCCCTGGGCAAGGACTACACACGCCTCGCGGAGATGTACTACGCGCTGGTGAACCACCGCTACCGGATCCTGACGGCGGTGGCCAGGCTGGTGGGCGGCGTGGAGGAGACCCGCTATCACGGTGGCCGCGGCGGGCTACCCTTTCAGCCGGTAGCGCCGGAAAAGCAACGCCAGGCAGTGCAGTTCCTGCTCGACAAAGCATTCGTCACGCCCAAGGCGCTGCTCGACCGGGACGTGGTCGCCCGCATCGAGCCAGCGAGCGCCGACGATGCGCTGCAAGGCATCAACGTGCGGCTCCTGCAGCAGCTGCTTACCCCGGGGGTGTTCAGCCGCATGGGGGAAGCCTCCGCCGGCAAGCGCGGCAAGCAGGGCTACTACGGGCTCGACATGCTCGAAGACCTGAACAAGGGCCTGTTCGCCGAATTGACGAAGGACAAGCCCGTCGTCGACTCATACCGGCGCCAGCTGCAACGCAACTACGTCACGGCGATGCTGGTCTCGAACGGCGACGTTTCGGACCCCGAGTCTCAGGGGCGGGGGATCACCCGCAACCTGTCCGACGAGGCCGAGCAGCCGGGATGGGACGGCGAGGCCGCGCTGGAGCGCGCCCGTCAGGCACGGCAGGCCGTTTACGCCAGCTCATCGCTGGCCGATACGGGTATGCAGTTCCGGGCCGCGGTGGGCAAGCCCAGCGACATGCGCGGCGCGGTGAGTTGGGCACTCGCCGACATCGGCGAAAAGATCGACGCCGCCATGCCCAAGGTTACGGATCCGGAGACTTGGGCGCACCTGCGCGATCTGCGGCGCGAGGTCGGCCGCGCCCGCTGAGAGTCCGCGCACACCGCGGACCGGACAACCCTCGATCTCTCCCCCTCTCCAGGCCGGGCCGGCCGGCGGTAGCGCTGGGTCGAAGGGGGGAATTCCGCACGCCCAGGCCGGTATCACTTCGACGAACCGCCCCGCCAACCGACCGTACAGTGCCACAGCAGCGGCCTTATGCAGGCTCGCCGCGCGAATGGCTTATGATTGTGCAGCCGCCGTGCCGGGACCGATGCACGACCAGCCCTCAACCAGGGGTTACCCCGGCCGAAAACAGAATGAGTGCTTGAAGGAGGATCGGGATGCTGGAAATCGTTCCCCTTTTCGATGGGCTGTCAGCGGAGACCCTCGCGAAGATCGAAAGCCGTGCGGTCCCGCGAAACTACCCGCGCAACGCGGTGGTGATCAGCGAGGGGGACGATGCGACCTCGATGTTCATCATCCTGTCCGGCAGCGTCAAGGTGTACCACACCGAGGCCGACGGGAAGGAGACCATCCTTAACACCCAGGGGCCGGGGCAGCATTTCGGAGAGCTTGCCCTGGTGGATGACGCGCCTCGCTCCGCGTCGGTTATGACGCTGGAACCCAGTCGTTTGCTGGTGCTATCCAAGGCCGCGTTCAAGGAATGCCTCGAAGAGTCCCCCGAGGTGGGCTATCACCTGGTCCAGGCGCTGGCCCGGCAGGTGCGCAGGCTCACCGAGACGGTGAACATGATGGGCCGCGACGTCTACGGGCGCATCCGCACGATCCTCGAGAGCATGGCGGTCGAGCGCGACGGCGTGCTGGTAATCGAGCAGCCCATGACCCAGCAGGACATCGCCAACCGCATCGCCTCCTCGCGCGAGATGGTGAGCCGCGTATTCAAGGAGCTGAAAGCCGGCGGCTACATCGAGGAGCAGGACAAGCGCATCATCATCAAGAAGAAGTTGCCGCTGAATTGGTAGGTAGAGAAGCGTGAGGCGGGAGTAGTGACGAGTACGAGTGACAAGTGACAAGTGAGGGGCCACTAGCCTACGACCTCGCCCTCGCACCTGACCCTGCCTCCCGCCCGCCGATATGGCAAAGCAGCCGGATGCGCCGAATGAACGGCAAGGGGTTCCTCGTCACTTGTCACTTGTCACTTGTCACTTGTCACTTGTCACTTGTCACTCCTTACTCCTCACGCCTTCTCTACACTACCGCCGCGCCTCGAACACCCGCGCGAAAGCCGTCTGATCGATCAGCCGCACGCGCCGGAACCCCGCCTGTGCCAGCCCGCTGCCCGGGCTCGACACGCAGCCGGCGCCCGCCGGGCCTACCCTGGGCTCTACGATCACGAGGCTGCCCGCCGCATCCAGCGTCGTCAGTGCACGCCAGGCGACGCTCATGGGGTCGCGCGACTCGGCCAGCCCCGACAGCAGAACGATCAGCGCGTAGCGGTGATTGGGGATTGCCTCCGGCGTAGCCTGCTCGAAGGTCGTGCGCTCGGAGAGCCGCTCGTCGTGGGCCCGCCGTTGCGCGCGACGCACGACAGTTGGGTCCGGGTCGAAGCCGAAGAAGTGTGAGGCCGGATAAGCCTTGGCCAGGGCGACCGCCGCCGCACCGCAACCGTAGCCAACAGCCGCGCCGAGCGCACCCTCCTCCAGCCTGGGCTCTACGCCCTCCAATTCCAGGACCCACTGCTCCAGCAGGGTCGGAAGGTAGATCAGGAAGGACGTGGCGGGGTCGCCGAAGGCCGCGGCCGTGATAGCTGTCGAGGCCGCGGGGTTCATCAGTACGCCGGGATCTGCTCGGTCCATTTGGCTCGGCTCCATGGTTAGCCCTCCCTGTCCCGCGTCGGGACGAATTTTCTCGCCTATCTGACAGCGCATGCCACCCGTAGCGTGATTGCGTTGCATCGCCGGAGAGTCGTGAGGGACGATGAGTCGAACTGTAGCTTCCCAAGCGGTCGGCTCGAAGTGCGCAATCTCACAGCCGGAATGTGAATATTCACCTTCTAGCCCGGATATTTCATCAGGACGCGGATTTCTGGGTCGTTCCGGGCGAGCCAGGTCGGGCTCGACCGTCGCAGCCAATAGATCATTCTATTGGCCAGACGGGCATGCCCGAGATGGCCGTCCAGAACGAGCCGGAAACCGCGTAACCCCGAAGCCAAAGTGTCCTGCGCAGCAATCATCTCGAAAGCGTTTGCTGGTGTGCATCTGCAAGCAATACGGGGGTGGCCTGGTGAAATATCCGGGCTAGCTGGCACGCGAGGCTCGAGGTGGCAG